>JAWOGU010000255.1:0-13273 GCA_046496595.1 Chloroflexota bacterium | reverse complement strand
GTCAGCGGCTGCGCCGTAAACCAGGCCAGATGCAAATCCAAAACCGGTTCCGGCTGGCGCTGAACGGCCGTTAACACCATCACGTCCAAATCCCTATGCGCCGCCGCCTCAGCCACAGTTCCGCCCAACACCTGCACCGGACGCAAAAACAAATCGCCGCGCCGCAGCCCCGAGGCCGTCAGCGGCTGATGGCCTGTCACCACCAGGCGCGGTACGTACAAACCAGGGGGGGTATCCGTCGGCAACCTGAGCAAAAAGGCGCGTTCTGCCGCCGCCGAATTTTCGTCAAGCGCCAGTGCCGGCGGTATCACCTCGGCCAAAATTGGAGGCCGCGTGATGGCTGGCGAATAAAGCGCCGCCGTCACCCCTGGCGCAGTTGCCAGGGCCTCGCCCGACCAGTTTGTCTCGATGGTCAACGTCTCGCCGGCTCTCAGCGTGTTGTCGCTGTACTGATAGGCATCCAGCCACAAATCATCGGTGAAGAGAATGCGCTCGTCAGCATGATGCAAATAGGCCATCTGGGCAAAATCCCAGTTCAAATCTGTATGGGGCAGGTTCTGTGACGGCCACAAAGTCGCCATCACAAACACAAGGATCAGGCCAGTCAGCGCCAAACCCCAGCGGCGTCCCGGCAGCCATCGTTGTCTCGGCCATAACAGGAATAACAGCAGCAAAACGGCCGTTCCCGACACCCATTCCGCCGCCAAACGCACCGGCGTGCGCGTCAGGCGCAGTTCAACCAGGTGTTCACCGGGCGGAACCGTAAGCTGAATCAAGCCGGAACCGGGCGCTGCCTGCAAAGTCACTGCCCCTCCATCCACGACTGCCAGCCAGCCAGGCCAGGCCATCGTGGGAAAAACCAGCGTCGTCTCTTCAGCGGCTGCCACCGACCACTGCTGGCGTGCAGCCCGACGCTCGACCAGCGTCACCTCCGCCTCGCCGCTGATCGTCGTCACCTGGTCTCGACTGCCGGCGTTGAGCCAGGCGCTCGTCACCGGGCGCGGCTGCACGGTGGGCGGCAAATATTCCGCGCTGACGGTACTGCCGATATTTCCCGTAAACCACTCGTACTCGGCCAACTTGCGCGCCGTCACGTCCGCATCGGCGAGCAGCAGATGGTCGGTTTGCAAAGCCGCCAGCGCCGACGCCAAAAGCAGCAGCGCCAACAGCGGCGTCAACCAGCGGCGCAGCGGCAGCAGCGCCAAGCCACCAGCCGCCAGAGCCGCCACAAGGGCCTGCACCGACAAAAACCGCCAGGGAAACTGCGTGAAGGAGAGCAGTGGCGCGTAATCCCACACCACACGGGAAAGCGGCGTGATCATCCACGTTGCCACGAGCAGGCTTATCAGCACAAACCAGCGCACCACCGGCGACACGGCCTCGCTTTTGCGCCAAAACAGGAGCGCCAGCAAGCCGGAAACGGCCGTTACTGCCTGCACCAGTCCCATCTTGAACGCCTTGCCCCCATCCACGCTGTAGTCAAACAGCAGTGATCCCTGCACCAGATCGCTGCCGCGGAAATGGTTGCTGTAATGAAAATAGCCAGCCGTCACCGGCTCCAACTGCGCCAGCGATTTCTCCGCCAGCGCTGGCACAAAAAACCACGCCGCCAAAGCCAAAGCCAAAGCCAATCCCAGCGCCGTCCAGCCTATCGTTCGGAGAAACGGCCGTTTCCCCTCAATACCCGTTCCCTGAAAATAAAGCCATCCACGAAGCAGCCAATAAAGCAGCAAAAACGGCGAAAAGATCAACGCGGAAATATTATGGCTCAATACCAGCGCCGCATACGCCAGCGCAAACAACGCCGCATACCGGCGCGGCGACCCCTTGATGCCAGCCCGTCCACTGTAACCTGTCCACTGTTCACTGTTTACCGATTCCAGAAGCCAGTCGGACGTGAGCAGTACCAGGGGATAAAAAGCCATCGCCCAAAACTCGGCCAGCGAATCCCCGCGCACGTAAACGTTGACCATGTGGAAAGGCGCTGTGGTGTACGCCACCGAGGCCAGCAGTCCCGCCCATGGACTGCCCAACCAGCGCCGCGCCAGGACAAACATCCCGCCCGCCGCCGCCAAAAAACCAGCCGCTTGTGTCAGTTGAATGGAATGGACTAAATCAAAGCCCAGGAAACGGAAAACGGCCGCACTATAAATCGATAGCGGCGCATAAAAGTTATAAAACGGGTAGCCATAGCCGTAATTGGCGTCCGGCATCCAGCGTACCGGAAAATGACCATCCCGCAGCGCCGTTTCCAATTGGTGCAGCCGTTGCAGCAAAAATGGGCTGTCGCCGCCGCCGCGCGTATTGAGCAATCCCGGCTCCGACGCCAGCGGCAGCGCCGCCAGCAGCGCCGCCAGCAAAGCCCCTGCCAGACACAAAAAAACAGCAGACAAAAACCACTTCTGGTGACGACCGGTTGTGGTTTTCATCTGCTGTGTCATGGAGCAAAGATGTGGAGGTGATTGGGTGTAGAGGTGATGGGGTATAGAACCCCTGCAACTTTGCCCCTCTGCAACCTTGCCGCTCCTCTAGCCTGCGCGCCTCAAAATCAGGAATAAGACGCCGCCCAATATCAACACGGCAGCTACTAGCAGCACAATGCCGAAAATCACCAGGGTATTCGGGCCGCTGCCGCTGTCTGTACCTGCGTCAACCGTCACTTGCACGGTAGGCGTTACCACCGCCGTGGCTTCTACGGTACTTTCCATGCGAATCCGGCTGCCAAAAAGCACGCCATACGTCTGACCGACAGCCACAGTTAAATCGGTAGTTTCGGCAGTGGTAGGCTCCAGACGGCTAGGCAAAATCTGCCGCACCTGATAGATGTCAGGTGGCAGTCCTTGAAAACAAACCGGCGTCTCGCTGCCGGTAGCGATAGCCTGCCCGACAATGGCGTTTGGATTGGCTACGGTAAAGGTAACGCCAGCCATGAAGCCCTCGTTGGCGTCCTGCTGACCACTGCCGTTTTCATCGTTGAAGGCGTTGGCGCAGATGGCGCCGCCAGCCGGGGTAGGAGACGGTGTGTCGGTGGGAATGGGGGTGGCGGTCGGGGGTTCTTCGGGCGTGTTGGTAGGGGCGGCCGTTGGCGGTACCGGTGTGTTCACAATCTGCGGCGGCGACGTGGGCTGCGGCGGCGGGGTATTGGTGGGCGGCGGGCCAACTTCAACCAATTCGGCAGTATCGAACCATACGTCCAGGTGCGCCCGGCATTGATTGACGCCTTTAACCGCCCAGTTGGCGGAAGTATAGACGGTGATCACGTTGTTAACGGCCGTTGCCTGCACCGAAATTTGCTGCCATGTGTCGTGCGGGCTTGAGCCGCCGCTCCAGACTATGTCGCCGTCATACCAGATGCCGCCGTTGCCGCTGGGGTCAATCCCGGCGCGCACGTTCATGTTCAAACCGCCTTCTGAAGCGGCCGGCCACTGGTCCATGGAACCGCGTCCCCGCGCATAAAAAGTGAAACGGTAGGTTGACCCCGGCGTGACAGACACGTTCTGCCAGACACCGCCGTGCCAGGTGTCCCACTGGTTGCCGACGTGTTGAGAAACCGAGCCGCTGTGTACCAGCGCCGAATTTGTCTCAGCCGACCACATCGGGCTTTTTACATAGCCATTGGCGCAGTTGCTGAAATCACCAGCGACTTCATCCCAACGTACCCAGTCTTTGGCAGCGCCATCTGAGTTATAAGGCTGCTCGAAACCGGCATTTTTTAACAAATTTGTTTGCTGAGACGGCGCCGCTTCACCAGGAGCCGCCGCTGCCAGCATAACCAGAAGCAATACGACGAAAGCTGTTAATTTTAATGTTGTTTTCATACGAATAAACCTCAGAAATCCTCTTGGATTTGTAACTATTCACCCCCTCGAGGGCTGAGCGTTCGACTGAGCTCACGCCGAAGTCCTGTCGAAGCCTGGTTCCGCCTTCGACAGGCTCAGGCTACACCTGGATAGTTACTTGGATTATTTATTTGTCGGATTACGTTTGCCGCATCCGAACGACAAAGAATATCACACCTGCCCCCATTAGTACAGGCAGCAGGATGAAAATAAACGTCAGCCAGACCGGAAAACGGCCGTTCTCCCCCCCATCCCACCTCTCCTCCATTCCGGTATCCGGGACGGTCTCAACCGCAGGCTCCGCGCCAATCGGCAGCGGTTCTCCCGCGGACGGAACAGGTTCCGGCGTACCTGGTTCCGGTGTCAACGACGGGGTGGCCGTAGGACCAATAAACCCGCCAAAGGACAGCGCCAGCACGTCACCCTGGCGCAAGGCTACCGCCACGTCACCATCTGTCGTCAGGGATTCATTCCGGGCCAATGAGCGGGTGATCTGGTAAGCGCCCGGAGCCAGATTCAGGCAGTGTGGCTCCGACACGCCGGTGGTGACGTAGTTGGCTACCACCTCGTTTTCATTGTAAATCGTAAACGCCACCGCCGGGCGCAGTTTCTCGTCCGGGTCGCGTACGCCATTTTGATTTTGATCCACATAAGCCAGCAGGCAAACGGCCGTTTGCGGCGGCGGTGGGGGCGTGTTTGTGGGGGTGGGCGGGGGCAGGGTGGCTAGCGGCGCCGCTTCGGGCGTTTCTGTAGCCGGCGCTGTGACAATGCCGATGATGAGCCGGTCTCCTGGGCGAATGAGGGTGTTCTCGGTGATGCCGTTCAGCGCCAACAGCGTCTCTATGCTAATCCCGGAGCGTCCGACAATAAACCACAACGAGTCGCCTTCCCGCACTTCGGCGTAAATCACGCCATCCGCATCCGGCGTGGCGGTGGGATCAGCCGCCTGCTGCGCGTGCAGGGAAAGCGGCAGCAGCAGAATCATGCTCATCCCGCCAAACAACAGCGCCAGCCACCAGCCATGTTTCGCAATCAGACAGGTCGTCGAGGGCTGAGCCTGTCGAAGGCAACCGGGCTTCGACAGGCTCAGCCCTCGGCGATTTTCATGGTTACTACGTTTCTTTATTTGAGTTTTCACCCTTCTCCACCTGCTGCCAATCTCACGCTGCTAATTTTAACGGCCGTTTCCCCCTTCACGCCAACGATTTTCACACGACTGCTATTCGCCTACGCCATGATCCGGCCAAATAAAGGCATCGCCCAACGGCGCGCCAGCCGCTGAAACAACCGGCAAGCGCGCCAGCGTTTGCCCATCATACCAGCCAATGTGCAGCTTGTAGTCAGCGCCAACGGCCGTTTCCGGCAGCCGCAGCTCATGCCGGTCCCGCAAAAACAAGCCGGGCTGCCACCACGCCGCCTGCCAATAACCCTGTCCCGGCGGTCCGTCATCCTGCGCGATCAATCCATCCGGCCCCACCACATGCACAAAGACCACGCGATTGTCGGGAACGGCCGATCCGCCGCTCCATACCAAATCCACCTGCAAAATTCGATCCGGCTGCGCCGCAACGGCCACTTCATGCAGCCCAAATTCGGCGCCAAAGGAGGCTAACTCTGGCATGGCGGCAGCCGGTGCCGCGTGGTAGCGCACAAACAGCGTATAGGCTTCCGCTTCCAAATCGCCCCGCGCCAGGCTGCCTTCCTGGATGGTAACGAGGGACGGCGGCTGCCACAACTGTTCCACAAAGGCCTGATCGGCAAAAGGCCAGGCATAGAGGGTGGCTTTTTCCGTTATGTCAATCGGCAGCCCATTTTCCGGGCGGAACAGGCGCACCCGTTCGGCCGGGACCAGAAAACGCAGCGCGGCATATTTCTGCCAGAAGCGCTCTTCGTCGAGGAAAACAGCCGTTCCCCCCTCTTCCTGGTTGATCAACTGCGCCAGATCGGTAACGGCCGTTTCAAACAAATAAGCCACGTCCGGCTGCCGGGAGTAGTTAACATAATCTCTAACGGTGAGCAGCAAACTGCCCCCCACAAGGACCACAACCAGCCCGTGACGCAGCCAGCGCGGCAGCCGCGGCCAGTCCCACAATTGCGCCAGACCAATGGCCGGCAGCAGCAGCGCAGCAGGCAGCACACCCACCGCCCGCAAAAAGTGGGGCGTATCCTCGGCCAAAATCGTCGGCCAGAGCATGACGCCCACCCACAACAGCACCGTCAGCGCCGCCGCCCGCTTCCAATTGACCAGACACCAGCCCAGACCCAACAAAAACGGAAGCGCCATCAACCAGTCGAATACAGGCCGCCCGGCGGGATTGTGGCGCAAAATGGTGTCGCCCTGCCACAGGAACATGCCCAGCGCCAGCCCAATCTGGCGCAGCAGCGTGCCCCACAAATCGCCGCCGTTGATGTCGGCATTGAGAATGGACACCTGCCCGCTGCGGCCGAAAATCAGGTCAGGGTTTTGCATAAACAGCAGCGCCAGGGGAAAAAGGGAAACGGCCGTTCCCGCCACAAACCAGCCCACGCCCGGCCACAAGCGCCTGCCATCGCCGCGCCACAGCAAAAACAACAGCAGCAGCGCCAGCAGCAGCGGCGTAAATCGCGCCGCCAGGTAGGTGTAAAAACTCAGCCCATACACCAGCCCAGCAAGCAGCCACAGCCACCCTTTTTGCCTGCGAAACGCCAGCGTGCCCAGCCAAAAGGTCAGCGCCAGCAGGGGAACCAGCAGAATCGCCCGCAGCCCAATGCGGCTGAGATGCAGCGGCCACAACGTAACAGCCCACAGCCAGACCGCAAACAGCGCCGTCTTGCGGCCAAACCAGCCGTCGGCCAGTAAATAAACGGGAATGATGGTCAGGCTGCCCACCACCGCCGCCGTCAGGCGCAGCGCCAGCGTAGTCTCTCCCAACGCCGCCACCGCCATCGCCGTCAGCAAAATGTAGGCCGGTTCACGGCCGTTATTGGCTTCAAAATAGAGGGAAGGTCCTTCCGCCAGCACGCGCACAGCGTCCAGGCCGTTGTACGCTTCATCGTGGTACAGACCGGGCGGCGCCTCACCCAACTGCCAAAAACGCAGGAAAACGGCCGTTCCCGCCGCTAACAGTAATAAAGCCCACCCCCAACGGGATGGGCCTCGATGTTGATTCATAGACGTTCGCATTCGTTTTTGCCCGGTTGCCAAACCAGGGCAAGTATAGCAAAATAGGCGGTCGCGGCAAAACTGCCCACTGTAAACTGTTCGCCGCAAACTGTAACCAGCCCTATGCGTATCCTGATGATTTCCAAGGCCTGCCTCGTCGGCGCCTACCAGACTAAACTAGAAGCCATCGCCCGCCACGACGACGTGGACCTGACCGTCATCGTGCCGCCCAGTTGGGACGATCCTGCCGGACCGATTCAGTTGGAACGCAAATTCACCGACGGCTACCGGCTCATCGTGGATCCCATTCGCTGGAACGGCCGTTACCACCTGCATTATTACCCCACCCTCAAAAAACGGCTGGCCGAAATCCAGCCAGACCTCGTTCACATTGACGAAGAGCCGTACAACCTGGCTACCTGGAATGCCATGCGGCAGGCCCAGGCTGCGGGCGCCAAAACGCTCTTCTTCTCCTGGCAGAACATCAACCGCCGCTACCCGCCGCCCTTTCGCCAACTGGAAACGGCCGTTCTGCAAAAGGTAGACTACGCCATCATGGGCAACAACGATGCCGTGCAGGTGTGGCGCAGCAAAGGCTATACCGGTCCATACCGGGTCATTCCCCAGTTTGGCGTGGATCCGGCGCTCTACTGCCCGCCAGCCCGGCGAGACAAGGGGCGCGGCTTCATTTTCGGCTCGGCCAACCGGCGGCTGACGCCGGAAAAAGGGGACGATTTGCTGCTGCAAGCGGCGGTGGATCTGCCAGGTATCTGGCGGCTGCACATCGCTGGCAGCGGTCCGGCCCTTCCTGGTCTGAAGCAGCTTGCCACCGACCTGGGGATCGCCGACCGGGTGCACTTTGACGGCGCCATCCCTTCTGCCCAAATCCCTGCTTACTTGCAGCAAATGGATGTGCTGGTGCTGGCTTCGCGCACCTTGCCCAACTGGAAAGAACAGTTTGGCCGGGTGCTGGTAGAGGCGATGGCTTGTGAAACGGCCGTTGTCGGCGCGCAGTCCGGCGAAATCCCTAACGTTATTGGTCAGGCCGGTCTCACCTTTCCGGAAGGGGACGCCGCCGCCCTGCACAACCATCTGCGCCGCCTGATCCAGTCAGAGTCGCTGCGCGATGAACTGGGCCGGGCCGGTCGCCAGCGCGTGCTTAAGACGTATACGCAAGAGCAGATCGCAGCCCAAACGGTGGCTGTTTATCGGGACATCATCGGGAATTAAGGTATACTTGCCCCACTATGAGCGAAGTAAATAACCAACCTGAAGCACAGGTTGAAGACACCACAGAAGCAAGACGACAGCCACGATTGGCTGTTCGTATTTTAGGCTTGTTGCTGATCTTAACGGCCGTTCTCATCACCTGGTACAGCATTGTCATCTATCTGGCTTACGAACAAGGGCAAGAACTGCTGCAAGAAAAGCGCGCTACCACCCTCGCCACTCAAATTGTTACTCAGCTTGAACTGTCGCGCCAAAATGTTGACGACGAGCAGTACAACCTGGCCCGCACCCGTTTGAACTGGGTGCTGCAGCGAGATCCCAACAACTCAGAGGCGAAGAGCATCCTGGCAGAGATAGACACCCTGCTCAATGTGGTACCGGCGGCGGAAACGGCCGTTTCTCCCACCCCTACTGCCCGTCCACTGCCCACACCCACACCCGGTCTCATTGGCGATCCGGATGATGAACTGGCCCGCATCCAACAAGTCATCGCCAACGAAAGCTGGCAAGACGCCATCTCCGCCCTGCTCACCTTCCAGTTCCAATACCCCGGTTACGAACGAGAAACCACCGACCGTCTACTGTACGACGCCTACGTCGCCCAGGGGCTTGTTTATCTGAAAGGGGATCAGCCAGAGTTAGGTTTGGCCTCTCTCGAACAGGCGCAACGGTTGGGCGATCTGCCGCAGGAAGCGCAAGACTATCGGCTTTGGGCCGAATTGTATGTGGCTGGTCTCGCCTACTACGGCGTAAACTGGGACGTATCGACTTACTACTTACGCGAATTGTGCCTGGCTGCCCCGTTTTACCAGAATTCATGCAGCCTCCTGCAACAGGCGATCATCAGCCTGGGCGACCAATTTGCCTTTGTATCAGACTGGTGTCCGGCAGAAAGTTACTATCAACAGGCCGCCTCCTACGGCGCGGACGCCATCCTGAACGACAAACTAGGCCAGGCTCGCGCCAACTGCGCCGAGGCCACCCCCATCCCCGCCGATCCCATCACCAACACCCTGGACATCACCGACACCCTCCCCGTCACCGAACCATAATCAGCAACGGACACCTTCATCCTTCTGCCTTCTGCCTTTACTATTCGCTTGTCACCTGAACCCTCGTTATAATCACCCCAATGGCTGAACTTGGTGAACCCCTAAGCGCCCGTGAACTTGACGTTTTAAGCTGTATCGTCAACGGTGCATCGAATAAAGAAATTGCGGCTGAACTATTCATCAGTGAAAATACGGTCAAAGTTCACCTTCGCAATGTCTACACGAAACTTGGAACCTCGTCGCGCACAGAAGCTGTGACGACCGCCCTCCAGCAAGGGCTGGTTACGATTCCGGGCGCGGAGATAACGGCCGTTTCCCCTCCAGAGCCAACCTCCCAACCCAATACCTCAACCGAGACTGCCCTTGAATCCCCCCAGCCAGCCAGCCCAGAAAAAGACAAAGTCCGAAACTGGCTGATTTATAGCGGCATTGCGGTATTGGCGCTGATTTTGCTGGCGACAGCCGCCTATTTCGGCTCGCAGGCTGCCAGCCAGGGCGCAGCCACGGCGCTGCCGCCTACGCCAGAACCATACCAGGAAGAAACCATCGGCCAATCCCGCTGGTTTACCACCCGCCCCCTTGCCGCGCCGTTAAGCAATATGGCAATCGCTTCCGTCGGTTTAGACGTTTATCATATCGGTGGCGAGACAGAAACAGGGGTGACGCCGCTGGTCAACCGCTATGAAACTAATACCCGCACCTGGCACGAAATGGCGGCAAAGCCAACGGCCGTTTCCCACACCACAGCCGCCGTCCTCTTCGGTGAAATCTACGTGCCCGGCGGCCAAACAGCCGATGGCACCCCCACCAACATCGTCGAAGCCTACAGCCCGGCTAACAATGCCTGGCGGCCCGTTGCCAACCTGCCCAAGGCCCTCAGCGGTGGTCTGGTTCTCAGCGATGGCAGCCACCTCTACCTGCTCGGCGGCTGGGATGGCGCTCAGCATGAAGACGACGTATACGTCTACGATGTGGGCAGCGACAGTTGGCGGCCTCTTACCCGCGTGCCTGTTTCCCTGGCTTATGCGGCAGGCGGCGTTATCAGCGGTCAATTGTTTGTCCTGGGCGGTACAGACGGGCAAAATATCCTGGACACCTGTTATGTCTACTCCGTAGCCACAAACACCTGGCAACCCTGCCCGGCGATGCTGCGCCCCAGAGTCAACGCCGGCGCTGCCATCATCCTGAACAAACTCTATATCCTGGGCGGCGACGAAGCGACAGGCACAGAACTGCCATTTGGGGAATTCTATGATGCGGATAAACAAATCTGGCAGGTGGTCAACATGCCCATGTTGTCGGCAAACAAGTCTTGGGAAAATCTAGGCGTTACCAATGTGGAAACCAAAATTTACGCCATGGGCGGCGTCATGGGAAACGAAATAAGCGATGGCAGCTACTTTTACTCCCCTCTGGTCTACCAAACCTTTATTCCGGCGGCAGCTTCCGGCGACGAGTAGGAACTAGAGATAGAGGGCTGCGTGAGCTTGTCGAAGGCAACCGGGCTTCGACAGGTTCAGCCCTCGACAGGCTTAGGCTTCGACAGGCTCAGCCCTCGACAGGCTCAGCCCTCGACAATGCATGGTTAAGCCGGGCGATAACTGGCTCTTTCTTCGGCCGTTTCTTCAAAGGTTTCGCCGTAAAACCAGGACACCAGACGGGCGTCAATCCAGGGTTTAAGCGCCTGAATGAGGGTCAGGCCGGACTCTGTGGTAAACGCTTCCAGATAAGCCTCTTCGGATTCAAAATAAAGTTCATACATCAAATAGAAGCGAGATTGCTGGCTGCCCGGTTTACCATGAATGCGCGTGATTTCACTTTTCAACAAGCCTGGCAGTTTTTCGGCCAACTGCAAGTGCACGGTACTAAAAAAACCGTCTACTTTCTCTAAATCATCGGCCTGACGATAGATTACTGTTAGTTTGAAAAATTTAAGAGCCATAATCAATTAGCCAATGGGCCAGATAGCAGCCAATTCCGCAAGCATTTTTTGGCGCTGTTCCTCATAGGCGGCGCTCTCAACCTCGCCGGCGTCGTGAGCGTCGTCCAGATCAACCAGGGCCAGCAGCAGACGATCAATTTCTGCCTGTTCTTGGGCAGCTTCTTCCTCGTCATAATCCTCAGCGGATGTGCTGCGACGGGTCGTCACAAACAAGGCCACACCTACCACAACCAACAGCACCATTCCGCCGACAACCAGTTCATTTGTGCTGTTGCTTGGGGCGGCGATCATGTTTCCGGTCGGAGCAGCGCCCTGTTCAGGACGGCCGTTTAAGGCAAAAACCAGATCACTGCCGGGAGCCATATTCCTCTGGATATAGCTGTAGAAGCTGCCGCCGGGCATAGCCTGTAATCCCTGGTCCGCCCAGGCATCTCCGGTCAGCGTCACGCCTCGATCCGGCATAATGACACTGACGCTGGCGGTGTCGTAGAAAATCGGGCGGGAGATTGACATACCTTCCTCATACGGCAAATTGTAGGAAACAATAAGGTTGAGGGCGCTGCCGCCGGGATTTAAGGGGAAGATATCGGCAAACGAACCATCTGGCAGTTGGATAATTTCCGTAGCAGGAATAGACGAGTCCATGGAGCCAAAAGTTCGCTGAAAGGTAATGTTTTGCGCGCCTTCAGGCAAGGCAAAACGCACGGTGCCGGCATTCGGATCGCCGCTTTCACCCACAAACACTTCAGTGCTTGGATTGCTGAATACGTAAAGCTCATCAACCAGCAGGGTGTCTTGTTCAAAACTGAGCAAGATGTGGGCCCGCTCATTGAGCACTACGCCCGGGTTGGTGGTGGACTCATAGACGATGATGGGCAGCGCCAGATCCGGTTCACTGCGGCTGATCTGACCGGCGCTGCTGCTGAAACCTAAATCTTGATACCGGGCGCTGGCGAGATAGACCCAATCCGGGTTCACTTCATCCAGTTCAAAGAGATAGCTGCCGTCGGCATTAACAGTGGTGGTCATGGTGACGGTGGGCCGGAAGTTCTGATCAAAACCGCGCAGCAGTACGTCTACACCACTGATTAACCCGCCATTGGCGCCATTGGTGACAACGCCGGATATGGTAGCGCCTGAAACAGGGTCAACGGGCGCATTTGGGTTGACATAATCGTAACTAAAGGTACGGGCGTAATCGACTACGTCCCAGCGTTCCAGGTCTGTCAGGTCATAGTCGTGGTCGGGCACGCCGCTGTTTTCGAGGGCGTTGTAGACGGTTTCGTTGCTGCGGTTGAACCAGTAGCGCACATCGGTCAGATCGGGGATTTCGGCTTCGGCAGCAGCGGCATCGGGGCCGTCTCCCAGACCGGTTTCGCCGTGGCAGGCGGCGCAGTTTTCCTCGTAGACAGCCTGCCCGGCGGCGATAGTCTCAGGAGGGGTGGCTAATGTATAAATGGCGGCAACGAGATGCCAGCGGTTTTCTTCGCTAATAGGGTTGCTGCTCTCGGGACCAAAAGGAGGCATACCGCTTTCAAGCAAGCCGTTGGTGAGGGTGGAGAACATGACGGCTGGGATGCGGGTGCGCCGGAAGGCGGGGTCGGTGTAGTCGGCGGGCGGGCGGGGCAGGTTGGCAGACAGTTCGCCGTTGCCCTGGCCGGCAGGGCCATGGCAGTTGGCGCAGCGTTCCTGGAACAAGGTCAGGCCGATTTCGGCGTCGGGTTGGCCGGGAGGCAGCACAGGTTCCTGAGCGGTGAGCGAACCGGACAGGTTAGCAAGCAAGAGCAAGAGAAGCAGGCAGAAGAGGGCAAACAAGGGCAGAAAACGGCCGTTTCCGGTCGTTGCGGTTCGTGAGGTCATAGATGTTCCTTCAGGCAGGTTAACAATCAGGCCGGGATGACAAGTTTGTGGCCGCAGGCGGCGCAGAATTTGTCGCCGGCGCCCACTTTGACGCCGCATTCGGGGCAGAAGTGCGTCTGACCATTGGCAGGAACGGCCGTTGCTTTGACAGGCAGCGGCGCCGCTTCAGGCGAAACCTGCTTCTGAGCGCGCACCCGGCTGATGGCGG
>JAWOGU010000283.1:0-4244 GCA_046496595.1 Chloroflexota bacterium | reverse complement strand
TGGGCTTCCCACAGGGGCTGCAAATCACACGGGCGGAGATTGCGCAAAAGATTGGGGAGCAAGGGGATGGGGCGTATAACGGCCGTTTAGTGGTCATGCTCAAAGCCACCAGTGAAAAACTGGGCGAAGCCGCGCTGCATCCGCCAGACGACGAGGGCATCGCCGAAACCGACGTGAAATTATTGCCTGAGGATTGGCAGAAAACAACAAACCGATCAGGCAGTGGTTGAATAAACAACGACCTCTTTTTGAATACGCTCACCAACCTGGTCGGCCGCAACTTCTAAATCATAATCCATCTGCAAGCCTAACCAGAATTCAGCCGATATGCCGAAATATTGCGCCAGACGCAAAGCGGTATCGGCCGTCACGCGGCGGCTGCCATGCACAATTTCATTAATCCGGCGAGGCGGTACGCGAATATCCAGCGCCAGACGAGTCTGGCTCAGTCCCATCGGCTTTAGGAATTCTTCCAGTAAAACTTCCCCCGGATGAAGGGGTTCTAATTTTTCTTCGTTCATCAGCTAACCCTCAATGGTAATCTACGATTTCCACATCGTAAACATCACCGTCTTGCCAGGTAAAGCAAATTCGCCATTGATCATTGATGCGGATACTATATTGGCCTGATCGATTACCTTTTAATTTTTCCAGATGGTTCGCCGGAGGGACACGCAGGTCATTCACGTCTATGGCCCGGTGCAGCATCCGCAGTTTCCGAAAAGCGACCCGTTGAATCGTTTGTGGCAGCTTTTTTGAGTGATGCCGCCTGAAAATCTTTTCTGCCTCTTTGTCTTTGAAGCTCTGGATCATAACAAAATAGTATAACGAGACACGTTATACGTCAACCGCCATGCGCAGGAAAATTTTGCGCTGCAAAGGACACCAATTCGATGAAAGCTGAAAAAGAGCTGGCTGCACCGGTCAATTTATGCCAGACAAACGGCCGTTTACTGCCAGAAGCCGTCGGTTGGTCCAGAACGCCGCTGCATACCTGCAATCTCAGCGGGCGCTGGCCGCGTAAAAAGCGCTGGAATTACTGGGCCGTCACCACAGACAGCCACCTGTTCTCCGTGACGGTGAGCAACGTAGATTACGTGGGGCTGGTGTTCGTGTACGTGGCCGATTTTATCAATGACCAGTTTAACGAGATGACACAGATTGTTCCCCTGGGCCGCGGCTGCGACCTGCCCGACACCGTCAACGCGGACGTGGCGTTTGCCCGCAGCGGGCTGCGCGTGGAGATGCGCCAATCGGGCAGCGGCGTGCAGTTAGCCGTGGATGTGGCCGATTTTGAAGGACGGCCGTTATCCGCCCAGTTCACCATCACCACCCCGCCCCGGCACGAAACGCTCAACGTGGTCATCCCCTGGAATGAAAAAACGTTCCAGTTCACCAGCAAGCAAAACACCCTGCCGGCCGAAGGCACCGTCACGTTTGGCGATGAAACCATCCAGTTTAGCGGCGAACAAAGTTTTGCCTGTCTCGATTTTGGACGGGGCATCTGGCCGCGTCACTGCGCCTGGAATTGGGGCAGCGCGTCCGGCAGGCAAAACGGCCGTTCCCTGGGGCTGAATCTGGGCGGGCAGTGGACCGACGCCACGGGGCTGACGGAGAATGGCGTTTGTGTGAACGGCCGTTTAAGCAAAATCTCCGAGGAACTGCGCTGGCAGTATGACAAAAGCCAATTCAGGCGCCCCTGGCGCATCACCGCCCCCTCCGGCAGCGTGGATCTCACGTTTACACCGTTCATGGAACGGGTCGCCGCCAGCAATTTGTGGCTGGTGAAGTCAGAAGTGCATCAGATGTTTGGACATTACCACGGCGCGGTGCAAACGGCCGACGGCGAAACTATCACTATCGCAAATCTGATTGGCTGGGCGGAAGACCACACCGCCAAATGGTAGGCAAGCCCATGAAACGACAAAACATCTCCAGCGGAGCGCCCTGGGAAGCCATTGTAGGTTACTCACGCGCCGTACGGGTGGGTCCGTTTGTACAGGTGGCAGGCACAACGGCCGTTGATGAACAAGGCCAAACCATCGCGCCCGGAAATCCATACGGCCAAACCATCGCCATCCTGGAAAAAATCCAGCAGTCGCTGACCGCAGCAGGCGCTGCCCTGACCGATGTGGTACGCACTCGTATTTTTGTGGTCAATATGGCGGATTGGGAAGAGATCGGCCGGGCGCATGGCGAATTTTTCCGCGAAATCCGGCCGGCCGCCACGATGATCGAAGTGAGCCGCCTGATTAACCCGGGGCTGTTGGTAGAGATTGAAGCCGATGCGATTGTGTGGGATGGAGGAATGGATTAGAGATTTGCTGTTACAGAAATCAGTATTCAACGCGGTTTCAACCTGGTTGTTGAATACTGATCTCTGAAAACACCAGCCTTGTTACTGAAAAGCGCCTGGCACCAACGAAAGAACCATGCTGATGGCAATCAAAATACCCATCACAATGATTACTTTTTCAGAAAATGTCCGCTTCCGACGCCTGGTTTTCTTGGCCATGAGTTGTTACCTCTCCTTCTCATAAATAAATTCAACCAATTTTCAATTATATCACAAACCGGGTAAACGTCTGGGCTTTTTAGAGAATTTTCAGCAATTCCAATTATGGAACCTGCGGCAGGGGCGAGATAGACGGGATCGCGCCTCGGCGATTTCCCAATACCTCATCTCTCGCCCGTCTCGCCCTGCTTAACGGCAAAACGGCCGTTCACAAATCTTAACAATATCTAAACAATATCTTTAACTGGCACTCACCTCGTTAGAATACCATGGCATCCGTCTTAAAAAGTGTGTATCACAACAAGGAGTGAAAACCCATGCGTCAACGAGTTACAAAGTTAGTATTACTGTTGTTAATCGCCGTCCTGGCGTTATCGGCCTGCGGCGTGTTGAGTGAACCGGAAGCGCCCAGCGCGCCCATTGAAGCCGTGCCGCTGGCAGCAGAAGCGGCAGCCGAAAGCGCCGCCCCCGCCGCCAGCCAGGCGACCGTCTACCAGATTACGCCGGACGGTTCGTCTGTGCGCTTTGAGTTAGACGAGGATTTGCGTGGGGAGCGCATCACCGTCGTCGGCCAGACGGATCAGGTGGCGGGTGAATTGGCTTTAGATCTGGCGAATCCGGGCAGCGCCCAGATAGGCGTCATCCAGATCAACGCCCGCGGCCTGACGACGGACAACAACTTCCGCAACCGCGCCATCCAAAACGAAATTTTGAACACGGGCAATTTTGAGTTTATTACGTTTACGCCAACGGCCGTTAACGGGATGCCAGCCAGCGCCGCAGTGGGCGATACCGTTGAGTTTACGATTGACGGCGACCTGACCATCACCGACAAGACGCAGCCTGTGACCTTTAACGTTTCAGCGACCCTTGTTTCTGAAGGGCAGATTGCGGGCACGGCAACGGCCGTTATCAACCGCACCGACTTCGGCCTCAACATCCCCAGCGTACCCAGCGTCGCCAACGTCGAAGAAGAAGTAGACCTGATCATCACCTTCAGCGCCAACGCTTCATAAACGTGGCGAGTGGCGAGTGGCAAGTCAACTCGCCACTCGCCACTCTTCCATCTTCCAGTCATTCCCCCAATTTGTGCTACAATTTAACCAGCCGTTGTTGGGAGCCAACCAACACTGCTGTACCCATCATCAATTTGACGCCCTGCAAAGTTACCTGGAAGCGTCACGGTTTGTCATAAAAAAGGAGATACAAATGGATAAACAAACTTTAATAGACCACTTAAACCAAGATTTAGGGAATGAGTTGAGCGCTATCGCCCAATACATCACCTACGCCGCCAAAGCCACCGGCCCCTATCGGCCGCAGCTTGCCCAGTTTTTCCTGACAGAAGTGGCCGACGAGCAGCTTCACGCCCAGTTTTTGGCAAACAAAATCGTGGCCTTGGGTGGCGAACCCAATACCGTTGCCAGCCCCGTACCCAAAGCAAGCAATAATCTGGAAATGCTGCAAGCTGTTCTGGCTGCCGAACTCAAAGCCGGTAAAGACTACACCCAACGCGCCCAAGAAGCAGAAGCCTACGGTGATAAAGGTCTGGTTGTCGCTCTGGAAGATATGATACGCGACGAAATGGGCCACTCCGAAGAAACCGAGCGTATGCTGCGCGACTGGCCGCTTTAGGACCAATGTTTCCAGGTGACAGTCACCTCGGAGGTGACTGTCACCTGAGTAGCGATATAAAACAAAAAACCCTCCATCGGAGGGTCTGTCAACT
>JAWOGU010000252.1:0-3411 GCA_046496595.1 Chloroflexota bacterium | reverse complement strand
AGGCGCCATAACCGGTAGCCAAAATAAAAAACGGCCTATACTGTCAGTGCGTCCACCACCGGCGACAATACCCGCAAAGACACCATCGAGGGGCCTAACAGGTTGACGGGAACGGGCGTTAAAAACAGGGGCAGCGTCGGATTGGTCAGCCAGCCGACGCCAAAGGGATTGGTGGACAGTCCCCTGGTTATAGCCAGCACATCCAGGCCCAAACTAGACTCCAGCCCGTTCAGAATCCAGGGATGGCTGCCCAGACCGGCGGCGCGCACCGCCAGGGCGGCGGCAAAGAGAATGATGCCCGCCGCCGCCAGCAGCCAGGTAGCCATTTCAGGGCGGCTGACTGCTGTCTGCTCTGGCGCTGGCGCAGCCCCTTTGGGTATCTTCTCAAAAAGGCGCGGCGGAGTTGGTTGAGCCTGTCCAAACCAACGGTCTTCGACAGGCTCAGACCTCGTTTCCGATACGTGCAGGGCGTAAAAAGCCAGACCGATGCTGCCCAGCCACAAGGCCAACGTCAGCCAGGCAGGCCAGGGCGCCGGCGAAACGGCCAGACGATAGGCGATAAATGTCAGAAAAAACGCCAGCAAGTAAAACCAACGGCGTTTGGGAATGGTTTCCGGTCGAAAAGACGGCCGTTTCCACGCCGGCATTCTTATTTTGACGGCTTTTACCCGCCAGGCCAGCAAGAAAAACGCCAGGAAGCTCAACAAAAACCAGCGCAAGCCGCTGCTTAAAGCCGCTGCGGGTTGGCTCACCGACATTTGCCCAATCAGCGCCAGCAACAGGGTAAGCCCCAGCAGGCTGGCGGCTATCAGGTCGAAGCGGGGCTGGCGTTGGGGCGCTGGCTGAATCTCTGCTGGAGGGGAAACGGCCGTTTCTACCACAGCTTCCGGCAAAACCTCTACGGGCGCTAAATCCGGTAATACCGGCTCATGGAGGATGGGTGTTTTGGCGGCAACGGCCGTTTCTAATTCGGCCACGGTAAAAGGGCGGGCGGGTGGCAGGTGAACCGGCGTTGGCCCGTTGGTTTGTTTGCGGGACACGATGAGCAGGTAAGCGCCTCTGTCGGCGGCGGCCTCTTCCTGGTAAAAAGGACGCAGCCAGCGCTCCGTCCAGGCCAGGCTGCTGTTCCAGGGGGCCACAATCCAGGTTCCCGTGAGAAAGTGCATCAGGGCAGCGGGCAGCCCCTGGGCGTGGCCCACTTCCAGGGCGTGCAGCGCCTTCGCCGAAAAGTAATACTGCCAGCGCTCAACGACAAAGCCGGCCTGCGCCAGCCGCGCCGCCCACACTTCGGGCGAGTCGGTATGCTCGTGGCGCGAAATCCGGTTGAAGAAGCGCCGGTAACGGCCGGCCATGCCGTCCAGCGACAGCTTTTCCAGCCACAATGCGCCGCCCAATTCCTGTGTGAAATATTGACTGGGCATGGTGATGAGGAAACGGCCGTTTTCTTGCAGCACCCGGCTCGTTTCATTCAGCACCGGCTGGATGTCGGGGATGTGTTCCAGCACCGAATTGCTGAAAGCGCTGGCAAAATGGTTGTCGGGAAAGGGCATCCGGTCACCCATGCCTTGCAGCACCAGGTTGTAGGCGTCTGAACGGTATGCCTTTTTTAGCGGATTCCACCAGGGGTCCAGCCCCACGTCCAGCGGGCGGTCAAAGGTCATTTGGGCAAAATGGCCGTCGCCGCAGCCCACGTCCAACGTGGGACCGGGCAAATCGACCGCGAAATAGAAACGGGATTCCACAGCGCGCAGCACGGCGCGGAAGGCGGGAATGGTTTTAAGCTGCCGCCAGAGCAGATCGTCTTCCGGGAGATAGGGCTGGTTATGGCTCACGGGGCTGTCCAAAAGCGTCTCGCATAGCCCGCAGCCGTTCGTAGGCGGGGGGTTCCTGGGTGGTTTGGGCAGGCGGTTTGCCCTGCTGCAAATTCTCGAAGAGCGCCAGGTAGGCAGCCGCCGTTTGCTGCGGGCTAAAGGTATCGGCGATCAACTCGGACGAACGCTGGTAAGCTTCTTTGTCATCCAAAATGCGGATAATGGCGGCGGCCAATGCTTCATGGTCGCCGATTTCCGTCACTTCGCCCATGCCGGTCATGGTGACGGGCTGGCGCACGCCGGGCAGACTGCACGCTGCCACCGGCACGTGATGGGTCATGGCCTCAATTTGCACCAGACCAAAGCTTTCCGTGCTGTTGAGGCTGGTCACGCATAACACGTCCAAATTTTTGTAGAAGGCGGTCAGTTCAGCGCCGTGCAAGGTACCCAAGCGGTGGTAGATGTCTTTGTATTGTTGAAATAACGGCTCCAGGCGGGCGGCATAAGCTTCTTCGCCCAGGATGTGTTCATAGGGACCGGCGTGCAGCACCAGGGCGTTGGGATGCGCCGCCAGCACCAGCGGCAGGGCATTCAGCAGCACTTCCACTCCCTTTTCCGCCGCCAGCCGCGCCGAAATGCCGATGACAGAACGGCCGTTCAGGCCATATTTTTCTCTAAACCGCAGCGCATCCTCATCGGTACAGGCATCCAGTTCTACAGGCGGCGGAATGATGTGCAGCTTTTTATCCAAATATTGAGAGAGATACGGCGAATGGGTGCCGTAATCGCGGGTATACGTCACCACCGCATCGGCTAAATGACCGGCGCTGTTGTTTTGAAACTGCACCACACGATCTACCATGCGGTTAAAAGCGCCTTGCGGCAGCTTTAAATCGCAGTGATAGGTGAGCACGACCGGTTTGCCCAACAAACGGCCGCGCATCGCCACCCCAGGCGCGTCAAACTGCGGCAGGTGCAGGTGGATAACGTCAACCCGATGGGCCAGCTTCCAGGCCATCGGCCCAAACTCCGGCATAAGAACGCCTTTGCTTACGCGCAGCGCCACCGGCGCCCTTACAATTTTGACGCCATTGCTCACTTCATACCGGGGTAATTCCTTTTCATATTGAGAGGTCAATACCGTTACGTCGTGGCCCATTTCAGCCAGCGCCCGGCTTAACCGCTCTACGTAAATGGTTAGTCCGCTGACCCAGGGGCGATAATATGTCAGTACTTCTAGAATTTTCATGATTGCTTTCTCGTTTTCAGACCTTCAGTATGTATCATTTCAAAAAGTAGGGGCGAACCCGTGTGTCATTTGTTCCAACTATTGCAGTTATACAACAATGATCTTCATCTCGAAGCTTTACATAAATCAATACAGAAGAGCTTTTTTCTCATCAATATTGATTTTTTGACAATGGATGCGATCAATTTATTGCTAAAAACTATGATTTTGCCATTTTCGCAATTTCCAATCTGGGTCCATGGGGCGCCTATTTCAGCCTGACGCTTGTGGAAACCGCTGCCCTGGCCGCTTTGTATGCCATTGTTCTGGAATGCGGGATTCACCGCAGCCTTTCCATTGGCCGGGGATTGA
>JAWOGU010000238.1:0-4641 GCA_046496595.1 Chloroflexota bacterium | reverse complement strand
CAGGTATTGATCTTAAATAATGAGATGGCTTCGGCGTTGATTCAAGAACTTTTTTATAGTGAATAGGACAAAGTGGCAGAGTGGCCAAGTGGCAGAGCGGCAGAGTTCTTTCACCCCATCACCTATGTACCCTGCAACTTTGCAACTTTTATAAGAGACTGGGCCAGGTATGGACCGGATAGCTTTTAGAGAACAATTGCAGGAACGGCCGTTACTCCTTGATGGCGCGATGGGAACATTGCTTCACGCCAAAGGGGCCGCCATTGACGCCAGTTTCGACGCCATCAACGTTAATAATCCGGCCCTGGTGGCGGAGATTCACCGCGAATACATTGAAGCCGGGGCCGACATCATTGAGACCAACAGCTTTGGCGCAAACCGCTTCAAGCTGGCCGAACATGGGCTGCAGCATGAGGTGACGGCTATCAATCTGGCGGCTGTCAACGTGGCGCGGCGGGTGATTGCGGGGTCGTTCAAGCCGGTGCTGCTGGCGGGGTCGGTAGGACCGCTGGGCGTCAGATTGGCTCCCTTGGGGAGGGTGTCGGAAGCACAGGCCCAGGCTGCTTTTTCAGAGCAAATCGCAGCGCTGCTCCAGCCAGCCGGTGGGGGCGTGGATTTGTTGATCCTGGAAACGATGTCGGATGTAAAGGAACTGAAAACGGCCGTTGCCGCCGCCCGCGCCCTGAACCCCGACATCCCCATCGTGTGCCAGATGACATTTACCCGGGATGATCGCACCCTGCTGGGCTTAATGGCTGATGAAGCCGCCCGTAAGCTGGCCGAACTGGACGTAGATGTCGTCGGCGTCAATTGCAGCACCGGTCCGGCGCAGGTTTTGCGCCTGACGGCGATGATGCACCAGGCTGCGCCCGACCTGCTGCTGTCGGCGGCGCCCAACGCCGGCTGGCCGGAGCAGCTAGACGGCGGCCGGGTGATGTACCCGGCGACGCCGGCTTACTTTGGCCAATATGCCCGTTCGTTTGTGGAGGCGGGAGCGAGGCTGGTAGGAGGCTGCTGCGGCACGACACCGGCCCACATCCAGGCCATGCGGCAGGCATTGGACAACCCGGCGGCAGTGAAACGGCCGTTACCCACCATCAACATCGTCGAGCGGGCAGAAGAGAAAACGGCCGTTATCGACCCACCCACACAACTGGCCCAATACCTGGCGCAGCACAAATTTGTCGTCACCGTAGAGATGAGTCCGCCGCGTGGTATTGCTGCGCAGCGCCTGCTCGTCGGCGCTCAAATGCTCAAAGAAGCGGGCGCCACCATGCTCAACATCGCCGACAGCCCTCTGGCCCGTATGCACATGAGCGCCTGGGCAGCCGCTCAACTTGTCCAGCATCATGTCGGTATCGAGACCGTTTTACACTTTCCCACACGCGGCCGTAACCTCTTGCGCATACAGGGTGATCTCCTGGCGGCTTATGCCCTGGGCATCCGCAACCTCTTCATCGTCATGGGCGATCCCACGCGCATCGGCGACTTCCCGGAAGCCATGGACAGTTATGACATTGTGCCTACCGGCCTTATCCACCTGATCTCCCAACAGTTCAACCAGGGCCACGACAAGTCGGGTCGGCCGTTAGATCAGGCAACCAACTTCACCGTTGGCTGCGCCGTCAACCTCACGCCGCATGATGTAGATCGAGAAATCCACCTGCTCCACAAAAAAATCAAAAACGGCGCGGATTTCGCCTTGACTCAACCCATATTTGATCCGGCTGCCGCCCGGGAATTTGTAGACAGGTATCAGCAAACGATCCAGGAACCTGTTTTACCTCTGATCGCCGGAATCAAGCCGCTCTATAACAGCCGTAACGCCGAGTTTTTGCACCACGAAGTGCCCGGCATGGTCATCCCCGAAGTGCAGCGGGCGCGTATGCGCCAGACAGATACACCGCAGTTAGAAGGCGTCCGTATCGCCCAAGAAATTTTGGCGGAGGTGCAGTCATTTGCTCAGGGTGTTTATTTGATGCCAGCCTTTGGCCGATATGATTTAGTCGCTGATATAATCGACAGTATCATCTAAAATACCAGTCATCGGGAGAATAATGATTCGCAAACTCGTCCAAGTATTTTTTGAAGAGGCTAACTTCAATCACGCCAAAGTCCAGTTTGCCAGAATTCTGGCTGCGCCATTTCCTGAGTTCACTTCCATCCGCATTAGAGCCGCTATTCTCCGTTTCATCGGCTTTCAAATTGGGCGTGGGGGCTGCATTATGGGCATGCCAAAATTCTCTGGGGGCAGAGATATTTATCGCAACTTGACCATCGGC
The DNA here is from genome assembly GCA_046496595.1 of Chloroflexota bacterium. Lineage (GTDB taxonomy): Bacteria > Chloroflexota > Anaerolineae > Promineifilales > Promineifilaceae. The sequence goes on along the minus strand of JAWOGU010000238.1, from coordinate 2,359 downwards.
GAACATGTGGGCATTGGCGTAGACTGTTATTTTGACCTGACGGGGACTATTTCGATTGGAGATTACACGGGTATGGGACCGGGAATCATGTTGATTACGGGCACCCACGATATTGGGCCATCTGAAAAGCGCACCGGGCAAATGATAGCCCGGCCCATTGTGATTGGTAAGGGCGTATGGCTTGGCGCTCGATGCACCGTTTTGCCTGGCGTGACAATTGGGGATGGCGCCGTGATTGTGACCGGCGCTCTCGTTGCCAAGGATGTGCCCCCCGGCGTCATGGTGGGGGGAAATCCGGCGCGCGTTGTGCGCAAACTAGACGAAGAATAATTAGCAGTGTGCAGTCACCAGTTATTGTCCACTGCAAACTGTACACTATAAAATTTCTAATCCCCGGTTCCCAACGGCGGAGTGCGCAAATACTCAGTAGTGCGCCGCTTTTGGTTCAGATCCGCGTAGACACGGGAAACCTGCTCCGTTTCCAACCCCATTTCTGCCGCCACGACCTCGGCGGGAATGTCATTATCCAATCCATACCAGATCAAATCCATTGTTTCAAAAGGCAGGCGGAAGAAGAATTCTTCTTGGGTGCTGCCGGCGCTGTAGGTATCTGAGGTGGGCGGGCGGGTGCGGATTTCCTCTGGGATCTCCAGGTATTCAGCCAGTTGATACACCTGCGTTTTGTACAGGTGGCCGATGGGTTTAACGTCCATGGCCCCATCCCCGTATTTCACGAAGAAACCCTGCTCGTGTTCATTGCGCTGTGGCGTGCCGATAACGGCATAATCGTGCAGTTCGGCGTGGTAGTAGAGCAGCGCGGCGCGGCTGCGTTGTTTAAAGTTGGTGGCGGCGACAATCTGGCGCAGCTGCTGCGGCGCTAGACGTTTGCTTTGTTCTTCTCCTTCCGGGCTGACGATGGTGGCGCTGAAGAAGTTGAAGGTCTTTTTCTCCAGAAAGTCGTCGGGCAGGGTGATTTTGAGCCGGTAGGTACTGTCGTATTCCGGGAAAACCTGGCGCACGGCTTCGTCGCGCCGTTGATAACAGCCAAAACCCAGCAACGCGCTGGTTACGTCTTCCACAAGCGGGGCGACGCCATATTGGCGGCATACTTCGCGGGCCAGCCGGGCGCTGTCCGGGCTGGATTCCATCTCGGGCAGCAGCAGGGTGATGATCTGCTCTGTTTTGAGGGCGCGGACAGCAATGGCGAGAACCACGGCGGAATCGACGCCGCCGCTGATGCCCAATACGCCCCCTTTGCGTTTGAGGACGTGGCAGATATTGTGGTGCAGTTGTGCGGTGATGCGCGCCACTTCTTGTTCGGCGTCCAGTTTGAGAATGTCGCAGTGGAAGAGGTTGCTCTGTTTTGGGGTCATGTCAGGTTCCTGTGGATGCGTTTGATGTCGTCTTGGGGGGTGAGGGGCGGCGCCGGCCGGTAGGCGGCGATGAATTGTTCATAGATGAGTTGGGTGGAGAGGACGCTAGCCAGGGTCATGTCGTCTGTTTCGCTGAGTTGGTCCAGGCGTCCGGCTTTTTTGACGAGGGCGGCGATGGCGGGTGGATGGAAACAGCCGGCCGCTTCCAGTTTGACCGGTGAAATCATATCCTGTACCCAGGGTAACGGCCGTTTCTCCGGGAAAAAGCTGCGATGAATGGGGGCGCGATACGGCCGTTTTGGCCGGTTCCAGATTTCGGGCGGCAGCAGGTCGCGCACGGCGCGTTTGAGCACGTGTTTCTCGTCCAGGCCGCGCAGTTTGTACTGCGGCGGAAGCTGGTTACTAAATTCGATGACGCGGTAATCCAGAAAGGGGAAACGCCCTTCGATGGAATGGGCCATGCTCACCCGATCCCCCTGAGAAGAGAGCAGGTATTCCGACATGAACACCGTGATTTCCAGATACTGCGCCTGGGCCAGCGGGGACCAGTGGGCAAACTCAGGCGGGAGAGTGGGAACGGCCGTTTCCATCCCATTTAACCGCGCCGTAAAATCAGGCGAAAACACCCGCTTGCTGCGCCCGGTATTGCGCCAGCGAATCAGGTGCGAGTAATAGGGATTCGCCGTTTCCGTCAGTCCATGGCCGAAGAACTTCCGCAAATAGGCGTCGCCGCCCTGTCCCAAAGCAGAAATATACGGGTAGAGTTTTGTCAGCAGCAGCGGTCGAATGGCAGAATCGGGTTCTTGCGCCCAAAAGCGGCGCACTTTATTTTCCTTAAATATGTTATAGCCGCCCAGAAATTCGTCCGCGCCTTCGCCGGTGAGTACCACCTTAAATCCGGTATCCTGCACCAGTTTGGAGAGCAGGAACAACGGCGCGGGCGAGGTGCGTGTGAGGGGCGTCTCCGTGTGCCATACCACCTGCGG
>JAWOGU010000225.1:0-24161 GCA_046496595.1 Chloroflexota bacterium | reverse complement strand
TCCGCAAGTCCCAACCGGGGCTGTAGATGAGACGATTTAAGTCGCTTTCCTGGAAAGTCCCGTCGGCTTCAGCCGCGCCATCCCATACGTCAATGTAGTCCAGCGCCAATTCCGTGCCCACGGCGTTGGGGTGTTTGCCGCCGTTGACGGTGACGCTGATGGTGTGCGCGCCGGGGGCCACGTCGTAATAGACGCTTTTGGTGTCTTCGGACAGGGTGAAGAGGTCTACGCTGTCCAGCAGAACGCCATCCAGATAGATGTCGGCGATGCCGCGGACGCGCCAGGTGAGGAAGCCGACGCCGAACCAGTTCCCGGTGAAGCTGAGGCTGACGCTGTTGCCGGCCGTGCTGGAGTAGGCGTAGTAACCTTCGCTGGCGTGGTAAGCCAGGCTGGCGTTACGATTCCAGGTGGTGACGGTTTGGGTGTAGGGCAAGCCATTGTACAGCAGCGCCGGGTCGTCTTCCTCGTAGCGGGTGACGCCGCTGGGCGCGGGCGGGCTGTAGAATGGCGCGACGCCGGGCGCGGCGAACTCTTCCAGGGTGATGAGGCCGCGATGCTGCTCCACGCGCAAGATGTGGACGCCGGCGCCCAGGCCCTCGAAGGAGAAGGTGCGGCTGATGTCGGCGCTGCTGAACAAATCCAGCGTGCCCATGTACTGCTCGTCCAGGTAGAGGCGGGCTTCATCAAGGTCGTCGGTGGCAAAGGCGCGGTAGCTGACGGAATCGCCGGTGAAGGGAAACCAGGCGTTGCCGCCGTTGGTGCGCCAGTAACGGCCGTTCACCGCAGCCACATCGTTAACCGCCCCCCAGCCCGAACTGAGGTAGAAACGGCCGTTGGGGAACGTCTCGAACACGCCATCCGCCAGGGGAGAACCATCCCACACGTCCACGTAATCCAGCAGCACCTGGCCGCTGATCACGGTGACGCTGATGGTATGCGGCCCGTTGCTCAACCCGTCGAAGATGCGGCTGACGGCGCTGTTTTCGCGCCGGTAGAGGTTTACCGTGCCCTGGCTGAGGCCATCAATGAAGATTTCGGCCACGCCGCCGAGGATGCCGCCGGAGAAGCCGACCTGCACCCATTGGCCGCTGACGGTGATGCTGGCCGTATTCCCTGCCGTGCTGGAACCGAACACCTGACCGCCGCTGGCAATATCGCCCTGCGCCAGGGTGTTGCGCGACCAGCTTTGGGCGGTCTGGGTGAAGGGTACGCCGTTGTAAAGCCAGGCGCGGTGGTCTTCTTCGTAGCGGGTGTAGCCAACGGCCGGGGGGTTGGGGTCGGTGAAGGGGGCGCCGCCAGGGGTGCTGAAAGCATCAACGCTGATAAAATCGCCATACGGGCTGACCTGGAGCAGGTGCGGGCCAGGGCCAAAGCCCTCGAAGGAATAGGTCTGAGCGACCAGGTCCGGGTTGTAGTTAACCAGGGTCGTCAGGTATTGGCCGTCCACATACAGGGTTAACCAGCCGTTGTTATTCTGGGCGATGGTGTGGAAGGTGAAGCTGTCGCCGCTGAACGGGAACCAGACCGTGCCTACGTTGTCGCGGATATAGCTGCCGCCGCTGGCCGCCGCGTGGGTAGTGGTAAACCAGCCGGCGCTGACGATGACCCGGTTGTCGGTGTGCTCGAACAGGCCATCGGGCAGGGTGGAGCCATCCCACACGTGTATGTAGTCTAGCTGCACAAAGTCGTTGCTGGCGTAGGGGTTGGCGCTGCCCAGCACCTGGATGCTGACGGTGTGGGGCGCATTGGTCAGGCCGTCATAGATGAAGTGAACGGCCGTTTCCTCTCGCCGGTATAAATCCAACACCCCCTGGCTGACGCCATCAATAAACACCTCCGCCCGGCCGCTAAAGTTGCTGCCGATGAATCCCAGGTTCAGCCAGGGGCCAGTGAAGCTGAAGGTCGCCGTGTCGCCGGGGTCGTCGGCGCGCCAATAGCTGCCGCCGCTGGCGCGGTCTGTGCCAATGTTGGTCCACACGCCCATGTAAGTGATCGCCGCCTCGTTTTGCTCCGTGCGCGTGAAGACGCCGCCGATGGAGAGGCTGAGGAGGTTGGCCGTCAGCGGTAAACCGTTATCCGTTGTCTGTTCACTGTTGTCCGTTGATTGTTCACTGTTGATTGTTTCGCTGATGGCGACGGCGGGCAGGGAAAGGTGGATGGTGGCAGGGTCGGTAACGGCCGTTTCCTCCACCTCATCCACTATCCACTCTGCCGGATCAGTCCCAAACAGCAGCGAATCGGCCATAGCCGGGTCGCCGGTGAAACCGGCCGGCGGCGGGAGGTAGAAACTTTTAGCGGCCGCCGGTGATTCGGTGACGCTCAGCGGTTCCAGGCCAATGTCGCTGACCCGGATAGAGGTGGTGATGATATTGGTGATGGTGACATTGCCAGGGGCCACCAGCGCCGGCTGCGCCGCCTGGGTGACGGTGAGCGCCTGGCCCACGCTCAGAAAGCCGTAGTTGAAGCCATCGGGGATCAGGTCGCCGCCGCCGTCCAACAGGTTCAGCGTAACGGTGTAGACCCCTTCGTCCCAACCGGAGGTGTCCACCATGCCCAATTCGTAAAGGCGCGGATTCCCGGCGAACAGGTTCAGCGGCGTGTTATTACTCCACAAAGTGCTGCCGTTCGGAGCGAGAACGGCCGTTTCCCCAGCCGCCGCCTGCGCCACGCCGGAGACGTTGGCGATTTCGGCGCGAATCGTGGCGGAACTGGTTCCCGTTTCCACAAAGGGCGGGTCGGGCAGCACCTGCGTGACCTGCACAAATTTGTCCACCACGTTCAGGCGGGCAACGGCCGTTTCCGTCAAGGGCAGCGTCACATCCGGGGCCACCGGCACAACCACCGCCGTCAGGTCAAACGCGCCAAGCACAGCCGGGGAAGGGGTGATGGGCAGATTGAGCGTAGCGCCGGGGTTGATGGCCTCGTTAAAGGTCAGGTCACCGCCGGGCAGGCCGCTGACGGTGATGGCATAGGTGGTGGCGATGGTTCCTTTGTGGGTGACGTCCAGGCTGAATGAGGCAGAATCGCCCAGCAAAATCGCCGCCACGTAAGGCGAGAAGCGGGCGTCTACACCGTGCTGCTCTATTTCGCATAGCTCCGCGCCCAGATCGGTCACAGCCAGTGTCAAAGCGTCCAGGTCGGCCTCAATGTCGGCATCGGCGGTGTGGGCGGCCAGATCGTCGGCTATATCGTTGAGCGCCGTGTGCTGCGTGACCAGCGGCGAGGCGGTGCGGGCGTAGGCGACTACGCTGCGCAGGGCGGCTACGACGGCGTCCCGCTGGCCCAGATTGCAGTTCCCGCTGCTGCACGATTCTGCCAACTGCCCCGCGGCGCCGGCCAATGACACGATGGCGGCTTCCAGAGCGGCGCTGCCGAGGGTGCAGCTTGCGGCCTGGTAAATGGGTTGGGTGAGGGCGCTGACGAGGTAGACGTTAACGGCCGTTGTCGGCGTGTAGGGCAGGGTGGGGGCCGCCGCGCCAATACTGACGGGATAATCGACGCCCGGATCGCCGGTGGACACGGTGACAGTGACGGACCGGGTATCCGATTGGCCGGGGCTTAAAAAGAGTGAAGATTGGAGATTGGTAAGGGACCAGTCGTTGACCGGCACAGTGGAGACAAGCTCAAAGCTGCCGGAGGTGTTGCCGATGTTGGTGACGGTGACATCGAAGGCGCTGCTGCTGTTGGCGGCGGCGTAGAGATTGGCGGGATTGACGGTGACAGCGGGGTAGGCAACGGCGGGCATGGTGAAGGTTTCGGCGGAAACGGCCGTTACCGCGCCATCATCCAGCGCCGTGGCCGTGACGTTGAAGGGATAGCTGTTGCCCACGGGCGGCAGGCTGGTGGTAGGCGAAATGTAAAGACCCAACTGCACCGTTTCGCCGGCCTCCAACGGAAGCTGCAAGCTGTCGCTGCCCGCTTCGCCGCCGAAGATCGTCCAGCCAAAGGGCAGGCCGCTCACGTCCACGTCGAAGATGCGGGCGCTGGAGGAGGTGTTTTGGATGGCAGCGGTAAAGGCGGCGTTGGGAATTTGCAGACGGCCGACCGCCGTGTCGAAGTTGATCACGTCATAAGCCGGTCCCCAGGGAATCGTAAAGACTGGATCGGGTTGGACTGTGACGCTAACGCCGTGAACGGCCGTTAACGTGACCTCATGTGCCGCCGCTGCAAACAAATCCGGGTAGGTCTCCGACTGCGCCGTGACGACAAGCGTGTAAACGCCAGCCGCTGCGCCAACCGGCGGCTGGGCAGTGACGAGACCGGCGGACGTGGCCGTTACATCCCAGCCGGGCGGGGCGTGGACGGTGAGCGTGTAGCTGTCGCTAAAGTTGGCGACGATGTCAGCGTCAAAACTGGCGGCACTGTCGGCGGGCATGGTGGAGGCGCTGCTGTCCAGGTCAAGGGCGAAGAAATCGGCGCTGCCGTTGAAGGCAAAGACATTGTCTGCGCCATTGGGCGTGACACTGCCGGAGGCGCTCACGTCGCCCAGGGCAAAGCCGTTGGCCGCTGAAACCGCAGACCCGCCTACAGACAACACGCCATTGGCGTCGGCTGCGATAAAGCCGCCGCTGTCCGGGGTGAAGGCGGCGTTAGTGGCGAAATTGGGGGCGGCTGTGGCGCCGGAACCAGTTAACTGGGCGGGCGTACTGCTGACAATCTCCAGGCTGCCGCTGAAGGTGGTTCCATTGACGGTGACAACTGCGCCATCGAGGGCGAGGGTGTAGGAACCAGGGGCGTTGAGGTTGAAGCTGTAGCTTTCAAACTGGCTGCCGCCGACCAGGGTTGGGTTGGGCGCAAACAGGGTGAGCGTGCCGTCGGCGCTGCCGCTGAGAACGAGACCAGCCGTGTCGGTTTGGGCGTGGGCGGTGGTATTGGGGGCGGGAACGGCCGTTACCGGACCAGAGGCTGCCAAACTGCCGTTTTGGTACACGTCGGCGCTGCCTACACTCAAACTGTGGAAGGCGAAGCTGTTTTGGCCTGCCGTTGTCCAGGTGTGGTGGGCTGAGCCGGTGACGGCGACCATGCCGGTGGTGGTATTGGCGTTAACGGCGCTGCCGGCGAGCGTGGCGGACTGGGTGAGGGAAACGGCCGTTTCCTCATTCGTCACAGGTTCATCCAATGGCAGCACAAACAGCATCTCTTGCAGCGGCGGATCCGACTTCGCCAAAATAGCCGAACCGATGGCATTGCCAGCGGCGACGCCGCGCTTACACCATTTTGTATCCGATTTCTTAATACAGGCGTCTTCTGCTTTTTTGCCCCATTCACTGGCTGTTTGTTTGGAAGAGGCAATGATGGCGTTGATATCCTGGTCGCCCAGGGGCATCTGACCGAAAAAGCCAATCCAGAAACCCATCGTATGGCTGAAGAAAGCGGCGGTAAAGCCGCCAATAAAACTGCCTGCTTTTTGCGAAAACTTCGCCAACGCCGCATATTGCACAGCCACCATGTGCTGGCCATTTTCCATGGTGTCAACCACTTCCAGCGTCTCGTTGTCGATTTCCAACCAGCCAATAGTCGGTTCGGCCGTGCCTGCCAGTGTCACCATCTGGGCAGGCACGAGCACATAGAGATTAGGATTGGCGGTGAGGGCGGTTGTCATGCGTGTTTTGGCCTGCTCAGAGATGGGCAGCGCTGCCAGTTCCGCCAGCGTGCCCAACGTAAATCGCTCCAGCGGAATATCGTCGGCGATGGCCTGGTTGAAGACAGCGCCCACGCTGACGGCTGGTTCCGGCGCGATTTCTTGCAATATTTCATGTTCAATCGCCATATCTAGCAGACCGCGCCAAAATAAAAACGCCTCGGAACCAATATCCGTCTGACCGGGGTAGGCGATGGCGCGAATTTTATTGTGCAGCAAATCAAACGAGATGCTTTCGGTCTGTTCCAGGTCGTTGCGCTCCCACCCAACGGTGAAAAGGCGGGGGGAATCGGGATAGGCTTTGACCAAAAAGGCGTCGCCAATATAGTCGTGGGACTGGTCTGAGGCGGCGGCGAATTTGAGCAGGTGCATGCGTTGGGCCAGCCGCGCAATTTTGCCGTAGGTGATCACTGTTTCCTGAGCCAGGGCGCTTTCTGCCGGGGTGGGATTGGGATTGTCTTGCAGGTCAGCGGTGGCCTCGCGGGCTTCAATTCCGGCCAAACTTAAGGCGACCATGTCCTGATAGGCGTCGTTGATGGCTTCTTCGGGTACGTCGTAGGCGGCAATCAGGGTGGTCCAGGAGGACATGAGGCTGAGGCGGGCAGTCTCTTCACGCTGGATATTGCCTACCAGCCCGCCGCCGGTGCGGGCGGCGTAGCCGATGTCGTCGAACAGTTCGCGGCGGAAGGTTTGGCTGCCGCCGTCGGGAGCGGTCACTGTGAAATCCAGCCATTCCGCCACCACGAAATCCTGGCCAAAGGGGAAGTTGCTCAACAGCTCGCCAAACGCTTCGCCTTCGACCAGCGTTTCCGCTTCGCCGACGACGAAATAGGGGGTGTAGGTGTGTTCCGCCGAGGCGAAGACCAGCCCACCCTGGAAATCGCTTTCCACCAGATGGGCAAAAACCAGGGGTTCGCCGGCCAGATCAACTGTGTTGAAAACGGCCGTTAACGGTTCAATGGTATACAAATTTGAGCTGCCAACGGGAAAAGCGCTGTACTTCTCTACCACCAGGCTGGCAGTCACCTTGTGGCGCACATTGTCCGGCAGTTCGGCCAGTTGGCCGCCGCCGGCCGCGCCGAATACCTCGCCGGGTTGGGCAGCGGCAAAAGCGGGATCGAGCGCCGTCCAGCCGCTGCCGGGCAGATAGGCTTCGGCCCAAGCGTGGGCCTGGGCTTCAGCCAATAAATTGGGATCGCTGGCGGGATCGGCCGTTTCTGCGCTGGCGGACACGAGACCGCTGGGAGCGTTGACGGCGGGGAACATGCTGTTGATGAGCATTTGGGCGTCGGTCTGGTTGAGTGTGCCCAGGCGATAGGCAGCGGGAATACCGCTGGCCCGCAGCAGGGCGATGAGCAGGCTGGCCTGATCGTATCCGTTGCCCGCTTCGCTCCACAGGGTTCCGCGCGCGCCGCGCAGGCTGCCTTCATAACTTTCATAGCCCAGGCCGCGCACAAATGCAAAAATGGCGTCGGCGTCGTGGCCTAGTTCGGCGGCTTTGCGGGTGACGTAGCTGTCGGCGCAGTTAGCGTCGGGCGTGCAGACGAGCCATTGGGCAAAACCATCGGGAGCCAGGCGAATGGGGCTGGCGCTGGTGGTGACGGGTATGGCCCGCCAACGGCCGTTTGCCACTGCGCCGCTGTCCAATTCCACAAAATTAGCGGCGCTGGATGGAATCGTTAATTCAACGACTAATTCGGCCGAACTGAGGGGAGGGATGTCACCCAGATTAAAACTAAAAACGCCGCCATCCTGATCGACAGGAAGCGAGGCGGATTGCAGAGCAGTTTGGCCGTTGGTCAGTTCCAGTGTGAGGTGGGCATCACGCACATTGTTGGGGTCGGCGGCAAAATCAGTAGCGCTGATGGCGTCAACCGTGTCGGTAATCGTGTCGGTGGGAGAGGCGTCTGGGCGGAGGGTAGGGGAAAGGGTGTTGCGCAAGGTGTAGGTGATAACGGCCGTTCCACCTGCCTGGAAGGTAGATTGCGTTTTAGCGAGGGTGAGAGGAGAGAGAACGAGGGGCTGGTTGGGGGAAACGGCTGCAGAAACGGCCGTTTCTTCGTTTGTTTCAACCACAGCCGGTGGCTCCGGCCTGGTCTGCACTAATGGCTGGGCGGCTATACTGGCTGCTGGCAAAATCATTTGCAGCATCAGCCCCAGGCTGACAACCAGGGAAACGAACTGGTGAAATTTGCTTTTATGGTTCATTGTCTATCCTCTCATTGCTGGTGTGATTCAATTCCGGACCTGATAAAATGGTTTGCATGTACTGCCAGTACTGTTCTGGACTGGCAAAGTTTTGTTTGTCCGTGGTGTGCGGGTTTTCTAAAGTGACCCGCCACGGCGTGTTTTCTTCTTCTCGCCAAAAACGCACCAAACAGGCAAAATAGTTCATGGTCTTTCCCATGTTCATCCTTCTTCACGTCAGCGAGAGCCAGAGCAAGCAGATTCGCCCGGTTATCTTCCGAAAGCGTCATCCTCTTTCTCTACGCATCTCGCTCTTGCTCTATCCTCTACCTTCGTGAGATCAGCATAATGATGAAACGATCCAAAAACGATCGAGACGATAAAACATGAGTAAACAATTGACGATTCGCTTGTTTGGGCCTCTTGCCATTGAGCTGGCTGGCAAACCGGTTACCGATCTGGGCACCCGAAAGGCAGAAGCGCTGCTGGTTTTTCTGGTGAGTCAGAAACGGCCGTTTTCCCGGGAGGTGTTAGCCGACTTGTTGTGGGACGACCGCTCGCAGCCGCAGGCGCTGGCGAATTTACGCTCTCTACTCTCCGGTCTCATGCGCCAGCTCAAACCCTTTCTGCTCGTCACGCGCCATACCGTCGGCTTTAACCACGAAAGCGACTACTGGCTGGACACGGCCGAATTCTCGCAGTTACTGGGCATCGGCCCCTGGCGACCGGAACGACCTGCACCAGCCTCAATCTTGAATCTTCACTCATTGGAAAAAGCCGCCGCCCTTTTTCGCGGTGATTTTCTAGAAGGCTTTTACCTGCGAGACGCGCGCCTTTTTGAAGAATGGGCTTCCTTAGAACGGGAACGGCTCCAGCGGGCGGCTGACCACGCCTTACAGGAATTGGTGAGTTACCATCTGGCGCACGGCAGCTACGAGGAAGGGATTCACCGCGCGGACCAACTGCTCAAGCTGAATAATTTGAGCGAACGGGCCAACCGCTCCAAAATGCTGCTGCTCGCCCGCCTGGGACAGCGCAATGCCGCCCTGAAGCAGTATGAAACTTACCGCCGCCAATTGGCTGTGGAATTGGATGTGGAACCGGCGGCGGAGACAACGGCCGTTTACGAGCGCATCCGCTCTTCCCTGGCAAATAAAGCCCACAACCTGCCGCCGCAAAACACGCCATTTGTGGGCCGCGAGCCGGAATTGGCCGATTTCCAACAGCGCCTCATCGATCCTGCCTGCCGCCTGCTGACGCTGCTGGGACCGGGCGGCATGGGCAAAACGCGGCTGGCCTTAGCCGCCGCCGAACGTATTGCGCAGCAGCAGCCCGGTCTGTTTTTGCACGGCATTCGGTTTGCGCCGCTGGCGGCGGTGCCCACGCCAGACCTGCTGCCAACGGCCGTTGCCGACGCCTGTGATCTCAGCACGCAAGGGCAGGAATCACCCTTCCAGCAGCTTCTGGCTTACTTGCAAGACAAAGAGATGCTGCTGGTGCTGGACAACTTTGAGCATCTGTTTGGACAGGGCGTGGGCAGTCCGGACGGCGTGGATCTGCTGCTCAGCCTGTTGCAGCAAGCGCCGCTGCTGCAAATCCTGGTCACCTCCCGCGAACGGCTCAATCTGCATGAGGAGTGGGTCTTTGATCTGGCAGGGCTGGAATATCCGCCGGAGCCGCCGGACAGGGAGATAACAGCGTACAGCGCGGTGCAGTTGTTCCGGCAAAACGCCGAACGCATTCAGCGCCAATTCGCGCCAACGGCTGAAGATTGGACGGCGGTGGCGCAGGTCTGCCGCCTGTTGGAAGGCATGCCGCTGGGCATTGAGCTGGCGGCGGCCTGGACCCGTGATTATTCCTGCCCGGAAATTGCCCGTCAGATGCAGGCTGGCGTGGACTTTTTGACCACGCGCTTACGCAATGTGCCGCCGCGCCATCGCAGCTTAACGGCCGTTTTCGACCATTCCTGGGCGCTGCTGGCGGCGGCGGAACAGCAGGTGTTCGCCCGGCTGTCCATTTTCCGCAGCAGCTTTACCGCCGCCGCTGCCGCCGCCGTGGCGCAGGCCACGCCCGACATGTTGACCACGTTAAGCAGCAAATCACTGCTGCGCGGCGCGGCTAACGCCAGCCCTGAGCAAGGTGGAAGCGGCCGTTATGAACTGCACGAACTCTTGCGCCAATACGCTGCCGGTAAACTGGCGGAACATGCAGACGATGCGGCGGAAACGGCCGTTTGCCATATGCGCCTCTACCTGGAACTGCTGGCGGCGCAGGGCGAGGGCGAAAAACCGGCCGAACGCCAGATCATCCAGGCTGACCTGCCCAATATCCGCCAGGCATGGCAAGAAGCCGTCAAACAACGAGCCTATGGCCTGTTGGAGCAAGGCGCGCCTGTTTTACACAACTATTTCAGCATTCAAAGCAAATTTCAGGAAGGGATCCACCTGTTCCAGTTCGCGCTGGACCAACTGGCGGCGACGCCTCTCATTGAACCGGAACCGGCGCAGGCGATGTGTGCACTGTGGGGGCGCAAGGCGCGGCTGCACATCCACATCGGCCAGTTGGCGGCGGCGCGGCAGGCGCTGGACAGAGCGATGGCGCTGCTGCCGCTGGTGGAAGACCCGCAGCGTCATGCGGACGTTTTGGGCTACACGGCCATTACCACCTTTTATGCCGGGGATTTTGCCCACGCCGTCGACTTGATGACCAAAGCGCGGCAGTTGTCAGAAAGTATTGGGGATGGGGTGGGCATTGCGCGGGCGACTAACTTTTTGGGGAGCTGCGCCAAAGCGCTGGGCGACTATGATGCGGCTGAGGCGCGTTTTAGGCAGGCGGTGACGCTTTATCAACAGCTTGGCGACGAGTTGGGCGCTGCCATGGTACTGAATAATTTGGGCAACGTGGCGCAGGCAAAAGGAGATTTTGCCACGGCGCAGGGCCATTATCTGGCGTGCAGCGAGATGTTTAAGGCGATCAACCACAGCCACGGCGCGGCAACCACATTGGCGAATGCCGGGCGGCTGGCGCTGAAACAGGCCCAATTCGATGACGCTCGCGCCCTGCTCTCTGAAAGCCTGGCGCTGAAACGCACCCAACACGATGACCGGGGAACGGCCGTTGCCCTGATTGGTCTGGGCGGCGTTTCGGTAGCCACCGGCGCCTACACCCAGGCGCAGCTTGAACTGGCGGAAGCCTTAGCGCTGTCACAATCTTGCGGCGACCTGAAGCTGGCGTTGGAAGGGTTGGCGGTGCTGGCGGTGCTGGCGGCGCGGCAGGGATTCAACCGGGAAGCGGTGACGGTATTGGCGTTTATTCTGGCGCAGAAGGCCACGGCGCAGGAAGTGCGGGACAACGCCGAGGAATTTCTGGCGGAAGCGCGGGAAGCATTGTCTGACAGCGAGCAAGCAAGAGCAGCGGCGGCGGGGGAAAAGATGGATCTGGAAACGGCCGTTTCCCTGCTGATCCCACGTTAACTTCCCCTCTCCCAAAGGGCGAGGAAGCCGGCTTCCCCTCCTGCCGGGGTAATTGTTCACTCCCCGCCCCCTGAGCTTGTCGAAGGGGTGTCGGTTTCGACAAGCCCAACCGACGGGGGTGAATGGTTACCGCAAAGCATCTATTTCCGCAGAACCTCCGACCGCAGAACCTCCGGCCAAAACAGCGCAGCCTGGGACAGCAAGATAATCGCCAGTACGTAGGTGGGTGAAATCAGGAAGATCAGCGGCGTCTCCGGGTCCACAAAAACCATGTGCCCGATGATCGCGTCGGAGAACACAAACGAGGTAGCTCCTAATGCCGCCAGTACTCGAAAGGCCAACGGCCGTTCTCGATACGCCAACCCCAGATAGACCACCGCCGCCATCAGGCCCAGAGCCGCTACATAGGGAGCTACGAGGAGAGTCAGCGTTCCATTGTAGACAAACAAGATATAGATCAGGGGAGTGATGGTGAGCCATAACAATGAAGTGACCAGCGACGACCGTCTTAATTCCGGGGAATGGAGAATTTTCCGGGGATGAAGATGTAAAATGCCGCTGTAGGCGGTGATGAGACAAATCTGCATGATGAGATAGATACCAGCGCCCAGAAAAAAGTTTTGCGGGATCACGATGGTAGCTGCCAGCCCAACCGCCATCGAGACAACCATCATATTCAGGGTGCGGCGAGGCTGTAACGCTGCATCAGGCAGCGGGTTTGTTGTTTGTACAGCCGCCTTGAACCGCGCCTCATCCACCGCCCACCAGCGGAGGATAATCGCTGCCACCAAAACGATCATACTGGCGGACCAGGCAATGGGTAACGGCCGTTCCCCGGTGCGCATTCGGATACTTTCAGCCAGCAAGATAACAACGAAGGCCACTATGCTTAAAACCAATGGTAGAGCAGCTCGTTTTGTCATCAGCATTTTCCCTCTTTGATGTTTATCCTTTACTCTTTCAACGGTGGGATCCCATTTTCTTTTTTGTGAGTACCGTATTCGGATACCCGATCATGGAATTCTATGCCGTAATTGCCCACTCAACCACACATTAACTCTGGTATCTCCGGTATTCCGAATCTCATCACAATCAACGGTCTTTCGGTTACAATGTTCCTACCCATATCAAAAAATAGAGACTGGAGGAACATGAAAATGGACAATCCCTTTCAAGAGCAGATTCGAGAAGGCTGGAAAATATACCAAAACCACCTCGTTGCTGCGATTGCCCCCTTAACCACTGACCAACTCGCCTTTGAAATATCTCCTGACTTGCGCTCGATCATGACTGTCGCGGCCCATATTGTTTCCGCGCGAGTGTGGTGGTTCCGTTTCGTCATGCAAGAAGGATCAGAAGAAATGGAACCGATGGCATCGTGGGATGACGAAGGTGAACCATTGCGAAGCGCGGCTGAGCTGGTGGCTGGATTAGAAACGACCTGGGCGATCATCGAATCAGGATTGAAACGGTGGACGGCGGCCGATATGGTTGAGGTGTTTTATCGGCCAGGGAGTGATAAAACGCGGTCATACACCCGCCAATGGATTATCTGGCACGTCTTGGAGCATGATCTTCATCATGGCGGTGAATTGTCGTTTGCTTTGGGCGCTCAAGGATTGCCGGGTATTGACCTGTAGGGAGAGCGAAAGCATTAGGGTGTGTTTCATTCTCTTAAAATCGAAGATAAGCCGTCGCCTGAGCCTGTCGAAGGCAGAGGCGGCTATGGCTTCGACAAGCTCAGCCTCCGCCTTGTCTAAAGCAAATGAAACGCACCCAAAGCATTATGGCACACCGCTGACTTAAATGAAACCTTAGCCGACTGAAAGATGTTCTGTCCGGCGACATGGTTGGCGATTTGCCCAACCAGCTTCAGCGGTGATGGTTGTAGGACGCGATTGGCGGCACGGCCGTTGTCGTCAATCGGAATTATATCTTGGAGGGAATCCGGTTGTTGGTCCATGGGTTAAGCAAACACAGACCGATTATTTCGTACATACCCTGAATGTATGTACGCTTAGTTAGGGGCGTGTAGACCTGTAAATTTGCCAATTTCAGAATTATTTGTCCCTGTTTTCAACATTATTTGTCCCGTGTTTCAGAAATAGATGCTCCCTTATTAGCAAATTTGACGGAAAGCGAGCGTGAAGAAGCCATGTCCCGCTACGAAATCATTAGCGAATCAGTATGATAAATGGTATCCGGTTTCTTTCGTTAATCTCCAAAAACATGAACTATCTTGCCAATTTGGAAAACAAATCACGGAAAACAGGATCACGGTGAACATAATAAGCCGAACGAATCAAATGCCGATTGGTATCGACACTCCATGTCAGTTGGTCAGTGAGAATCGGGCTGTGGACTAACGTAGATGGTGTCCATTCTGCATCGATCAAATAGCCAATGGTGGCAATATCCCAGATCACTTTTGACCAGCCAAAATGATCCGTCTCGTAAGCAGTAAAAATATCCGCCAAATAGTCACCGATGGTTCCTTGCCCGCGCACAAATGCGTCCATTTCTGCTTTGGTGGTGAGCAAATGAGAGGAAACGCCCATCACCGGCAAATGCACCACCGGCACGCCACAGTTAAACACCACCTGCGCAGCAACTACGTCTTGCATCAAGTTAAACTCATCGTTATGCGCCCAGTTTAAAGCGTGACCACCCAGCCACACTACTACAATCTTCTCGATGATTTTTGGCTCAATGAGAATGGCGTTGGCGATGTTGGTGATGACCCCAATGGCCGCCACGTAAAGCGGATCCTCGTCGGGGCTGGCTAAAGCGCGTTGGATAAGATCGGAAACGGCCGTTGTCTCTTCCAACCTATCCTCATCCAAATAACGGGTAGAACCGGTAAACGCGGGCGGCAAATCAGCCATCCCCAGACGGTCGTAAAGCCGCATAATCTCTTCGTAACTTTTCTGCATCCCCACACCGGGAGTCTCGGCGCGGTCATTTTTGAACGGCGCGGCATACACCGCTTCAACAGCCAGCTTTTCTGGCGAGAGCAGCGCATAAACCAGGGCAAACTGGTCATCTATTTTGTTGTAAGTATCGGTGTCTAGCACCATGCATATTTTGCCAGTTGGCGGCGCCAACCGTTGGATGCGGGTGGTTTCAGGAATAATGGGAAATGTGGTCATAAGAATCCTTTTGGTAACTATATAGGGCAGCCGTCGCTCTGCTTCCTTTTTCAGCAAGGGCGAGACGGTGCGAGCATTAACAGAGGGGCTGGCTAAGATCACATTACGACTCATCGGGAATTCGTCTGCGCCACATGCCAGCGCCCATGGTGGACTGGTAAATGTAGTTGACGCCGTTTTCGTCCGGCCACACTTTGCCGCGCCGCGAGTATGGAAACCAGAAACGGCCGTTTCCCTCACCCGTCCAATCTTCCCAAACAACCGCGCCATCCGGGCTGACTGTGCCGCGCAAGAAGGCAACCGTTTGCTGAATGCGCCGCGAATGCACGGTGCAGTACAGCTTGTCTTCAAAGCCAACGAGACCACCAAACTGAATTTCCATCGTGTCGCGGTCATACCAGGCGCCGGGCGGCACAATGGCAAAGGCATCATCAAGCGTCAGTACATACTGCCACGTCTTACCGCTATCGACCGACAGCTTCATTTCGGTGTCTCCGTGCCACGGTTTGCCGTTGTAAAGTTCAAACGCGCCCACCAGACAGGTCACGCCGTCATGGTGCCACGCTGCAAAATCACCGAGACCGTTGCCGGTGCAGCCTTCGGGGTAGAGTTGTGTCCAGGTGTAATCGCCTGCCTCATCCCGGTCGCCACGCCACACACCCTTTGCGCCTGACCCGTTCTCACGTATCCCGCCCATCACATACATGATGGTTGGGTCTTGAGCATCAACCACCAATTCCCGAATTGAGGCCAAACCAGGGCCGTCCGCGCTAATCAAGCGGAATTCTCCCTCGCCCCGTTCCACCAACGCCACAATGTCTTCAATCACATAAATGCCAGCCTGTGTGCCCATGTAAACCCGCTCTGGCTTGTGCGGATCAGGCGTGATGACGTGAATACGTTTGTTGGGTAAGCCGTGCTGCGACGGTGAACCGGCATCGCCATGTGCCAGTAATTGCCATTTTGTATTGCGCAGTACGTAGTGCGTAGTGGGCGCGTTTTCTACGGCATACGGTTCACGGCTAACGGCTAACCGCTTAAACCACAATTCGCAGTGCGACTCAATATGTCCCCCGCCCCAACACTCACCTAAACCACCCGCTAAAACGAGGGGCGGATCGAGCGGCGCAATGCCCACGCCTTCCACGTTAGAGAGGAACTTGCCGGTCGGTTCGCCGGGACGCATGTCTTCAGTCCAGGAGTAGCCGCCATCATAGCTTTCGATGGTACCGTTGTCGCCCTGGCCTTGCAGCACGTAACTGCCGATGCCGGTCATATCATAGGTATAGGTGGAAGCTGTACCGTTGTGACGATGGAAGCGCACCCCATCCAATTCCCAGACGGGATGGCTGGTGATGCAGCGCCAACTGGTGTACGGTTCGTCCGGATTGCCACGAAAAACTTGCTGCTGCGACATGGTTAATACCCGACGGCCGTTTCCCCACTTCTTCGGATAATAGGTATACGTTCGCGCCATACTATGATACCGATTCCAGCCATAATCAATGCGGAATGGGCTGTCAGGGCGGGCTTCATTCAATTTTGCGGGCGCATCGAAAATCCAATGGATGCTTCCCTGCAACTGCCCATCCTCGACCACATAATGCCCTTCATATAAACCTTCGTTTGGCGTGGGCAATGGCCCTAGTAAAAACCAGTGTTCGTCAGCAGTGGAATGCTCACTAAGGCGCAGATTCCAATGGGTCGTCGGGCTTTTTGCCAGGTCTCCCAGCTCCAAAACCTGCCATTCCCCCTCAGGATATGCTTGAGCAACAACGGCCGTTTCGCCCCCATCATCCACGTAAACCCCATATAAAAAACGGCCGTCCGGCGTGAAATCAGCGCCGCGACATTCGGTGTTGTTGGCTGGCAGCGGGATGGGGTTCCAGGAACGGCCGTTGTCCAATGACCGATACAAGCCAGCCACCCCACCAATCACCACTTCCCCCTCGTTTTCAGGGTGGAAGGCGAAGGTAAACAGGTGACGGTCGCCTTCTTCCTCTTCATATGCCGCCGCTTGCCACGTTTTCCCGCGATCGTGCGAGAAATAGATCAGGCGTGGGCCGTCTGGGCCGCCCTGCACCCGCGTCACCTCAGACACATCTTCCAGCCAACTGTTGCCCGCAAAAATCGTGTTCGGGTTCTTGGGATCAATGGCGATGGTAGCGATGACAATCTCAGCCAGTTCCGGCACATTTCGCCACGTTTCGCCCGCATCATCAGAGATGGACAGCCCATGAGGATGGCCTAGATAAAGCCGGTCAGGATTGCCCGGTTCCGCTTCCACGCGGAAGGTATTGGCGGTGGGCACGGTTTCGCCCATGTAGCGCCAATTTTCACCGTAATCATCGGAGACATACCAGCCTTCCATGTCGCTGCACAGATAAAAACGGCCGGGCACATCTGGGTTACAGCTCACATGCTGGATTTGCCCACCCGCGCCGGGGTTGCAGTTTTGCCAGCCATCGAAATCTTTGGGGTAGCGCTGATAGTTGTAGTTCATGGTTGTACGTGACGCCTTAATGGGTGATGCGTGAAATTTCTGGTCACGTATCACGTATTGGACTTTTGACAAACAGTTTAACATAAATAGATTGGCAAAATAAGCGAAACTGCTCCATTCATCGTGTATGACAATCAAATCGGACACTCTCGAATGAGAGTAGTTCCGGCAACAACTTTACCGGAACTTTAACAATCGAGCCGATGTTTTGTTGGAATTGGTGGACGCATTGTGCAGTTTCCCAGAGGCGCAAAGGTTTGTCAAAAGTCCAATATTGCGTATGCTCTATCTTTTTACGCAGTACGTAATACGCAGTCGAGGTAATCGTGAAAACTGTCAAAGAACTGCAACAAATCGATCCTATTGGGCGACCACCAGGGTGCGCCCCCACAAGGTAAAATATGATCCATAAAACTCGCTGGACCGCTCAAAAAATCGCAAAACGGCTGGAACTCATTGAACCGCTTGTCTACCGGCGCAAATTCCCGCTTGCTCCCTTCCAATACACCACCTTAGCCAACGCCGCAGAGAACCCGCCTTTGGGCAGCGAGGGCGCTGACCGCGACTGGCAAACCATTGCGCCACACAGCTATTGGGGTAACTGGACCACGAATTTCGTCATGCGCACCACCTTCACCATCCCGGCTGAATGGGACAACAATGCGCCTGTTGCTCTCTACCTGCCCATCGGCGAAGCCCATGATTTCAGCCATCCTGAAGCATTGGTCTACATCGATGGCGCGTCTTACGCGGGTTGTGACCGGCATCATCAGGAAATAATGCTGAGAGACGAGTGGCGAAACGGCCGTTCCCATCAATTAACTCTCCACGGCTGGACAGGGCTGCCCGATCTGTTTAGCGTCGACCTGGAACCCAAGCTGTTCATGCGCCCCTGCTTCCTCGTGCAAATCGACCAACCCACCCGCGATTTCGTCGCCAGCGTGCGCGTTGCCCTGGGCATCGCTGACCTGCTCGACCATAACGAACCGGCCAAAGGCCATCTCTACAACGCCCTCAACCATGCGTTTCAACTGCTCGACACCTGCGAACCCTTATCCGATTCGTTTTACAGCAGCGTGCCAGCCGCCCACGCCGCCTTGAAAGCAGGCATCGAAAAGGCAGGCCCGCCACTGGATGTCTCCATTGTCGCCAGCGGCCACGCCCATATCGACATCGCCTGGTTGTGGACGGTGGCGCAGTCGCGGCGCAAAGCGGGGCGCACCTTTCATACTGCTATCCGCCTTATGGAGCAGTTCCCCGACTACCATTTCACCCAAAGCCAGCCCCAACTCTACGACTACGTGCGCCAGGATTACCCAGAGCTATACGAAGTCATTAAAACACAGGTGGCAAACGGCCGTTGGGAAGCGATTGGCGGCATGTGGGTGGAAGCAGACTGTAACCTGAGCGGCGCAGAAGCGTTGGCGCGGCAGTTTTTGCTCGGACGCAGCTTCTTCCGCGAACAATTTGGCCCCGAGGCTGAATCCCCTGTTTTGTGGCTGCCCGATGTTTTTGGTTACGCCTGGAACCTGCCCCAACTTATCAAAGAGGCAGGACTAGAATATTTTTTCACTATCAAAATCAGTTGGAGTCAATACAATCGTATGCCTTATGACAGCTTTTGGTGGCAAGGGCTAGACGGCACAAAAGTGCTGACCCATTTCAGCACAACCCAGGAAAAAGGCGCCTTTTACAGCCAGGAAGCACGTCGTCCTTCAACCTATAACGGGGAAGTCGGTCCGTTAGAAGCGATGTCTTCATGGATCAATTTACAGCAAAAAGAAACGCATCAGGAAGTGCTGATGGCCTACGGTTTTGGCGATGGCGGCGGCGGGCCGACCCGTGAGATGCAGGAAAACATCCGGGAGATGGCTCATTTTCCGGCGGCGCCTCAGATTAGAAACGGCCGTTCTCTAGACTTTTTCCGCACTTTAGAAGCAGAAGCCGGAGAGCGCCTGCCCACCTGGAATGGCGAACTGTATTTGGAATACCATCGCGGCACTTACACCACCCAGGCCCGCAGCAAACGGAGCAATCGCAAAAGCGAAATTATGCTCCACGACGCCGAATTCCTGGCCGCCTGGGCCGCCCTCGTCACAGAGTACGCCTATCCCCACACCGACCTCACCCGCGCCTGGCAGCTGCTCTGCCTCAACCAGTTCCACGACGTTCTGCCCGGCACCTCTATCGCCGAGGTCTACGCCGACAGCCAGCAAGATTACCAAACCATCGCCGGCATCTGCCAGCAAACAGTGGAGAGTGCCCTGACCGCCCTTACCCAACAAGTGGGTGCCGCCACTGAAATTATTGCTATCAACCCGACTTCATTTAACGGCCGTAAATTTGCTCTCTTACACGAACAGCTAGACGAAACCCAAACTCTCGTCAATTTAGATACCAACCAGCCTGTCGTCACGCAAGCCGTCACCAATGGCACACTGATCGACCTGCCAAACATTGGCGCGTATGGCGCCGTTAGATTGGTTCAATCTCCAAGATTGAACCAATCTAAAACCACCACCAACTCCCTCAAAATCCAGCAAACGGCCGGCAATACCATCCTGGAAAACGATCTCTTGCGTATCGTCTTTGATGCCAACGGCGACCTCGTTTCCCTGTACGATAAAGAAGTCGAACGCCACATCTTGCCAGCAGGTGCCCATGCCAACAGCTTCCAACTCTTTGAAGATCGGCCGTTAGATTGGGACGCCTGGGACATTGACATTTTTTACGAAGACCAACAGTGGCCCTCCGGCCCCACCGCCAGCCTGACGATCATCGAAACCGGCCCCTTGCGCGTCGGCGTAGAAATTAAACAGCGCTTGCTGCACAGCGAGATAGTGCAGCACGTTTACCTCTATCACGGCGAACGGCGAATCGACTTTGACACCTGGATTGATTGGCGCGAACGCCACATGCTGCTCAAAGTTGCCTTCCCCGTCGATATATTAGCGCCAGCCGCTACCTTTGACGTGCAGTGGGGCAACGTACAGCGCCCCACCCATCGCAACACATCCTGGGATTGGGGGCGTTTTGAAAGCTGCGCCCATAAATGGGTCGATTTGAGCGAAGGTGACTATGGCGTCAGCCTGCTCAACGATTGCAAATACGGCCATGACATTCAAGACAACGTCATCCGCCTGACCTTGTTACGTAGCCCCACCACCCCTGACCCCGAAGCAGATCAAGGTGAGCACCACTTCATTTACAGCCTGCTGCCCCATCCAAATGATTGGCGCTCCGGCACTGTCCCCGCCGCCTACGACCTCAATGATCCGTTGATTGTGCGCCGTATCCAACCCTCTCAGGTTTCAAACAGTTCCCAGTTGCCGGCCTCAGAGGTCTTAGGGGCAAGCAGCCTGGCTGCATCGCTGCTCTCTGTGGATAAGCCTCACATCATTATCGAGACCGTTAAGCAGGCAGAAGATGGCAACGGCTTGATCGTGCGCCTATACGAAAACGAGCGTACTCGTGGCATGGTCACATTGCACACAGGCTTCCCCGTTAAAGAAGCGTATCGCTGCAACTTGCTCGAAGAATATCAAGAACCGCTAGAAGCCGTAGAAAACAGCGTCCGGTTCATGATTACGCCCTATCAAATTATGACATTGCGGATTGTTACCTAACTTTTAGGACGCAGCGCGTAGTGCGTAGAAAAATACGCACTACGCGCTGCGCACGAGAATGGAGAGCCTATATGATCCCCCAAACAAAACCCTTGACCTCCCGAGAACGAGTACAAACTGCCCTCAATCATCAGGAACCCGATAGAGTTCCCTTCGATTTAGGCGGCACACCTATGTCGGGCATGCACAAAATCGCGTACAAAAACCTGCGCGACTACCTCGGTATGCCCGAAGTGGAAATCCAGGTAGAAGATGTCATCCAGCAGTTAGCCGCCATCGACAAAGACATGGCCGACCGCTTCAAAGTCGATATCTACAACATAGCGCCGCGCTCCTCCGCCAAATACAACCTGGTCTATCGCGACGAAGGCGACTACACCGCCTATACTTCTGTTTTTTGCCTAAACCAAAATGAGATTTATTCATGATTAGAGTCCGTTATCTCGACTTAGACTGTGTGGTTTTGCGCAATGCCTCGCTGGAACTGCTCATCACAGAGTCAGTGGGACCGCGCATCATCAGCCTGAGGCTGCATGGCAAAGATAATGTGCTGGCAGAACTGCCCCATCTTTTGGCTGACGTGCCGGGGACAGACGAGCCGTTTTCCCCGTATGGCGGCCATCGGCTGTGGCACGCGCCGCAGTCCGCTGCCCGCACCCACCTGCCTGACAACCGGCCGGTCGCCGTGTTACCCATCGCCAACGGCGTTACCGTGACTCAGGAGACAGAAGCACAAACCGGCTTGCAAAAAAGTTTACACATCACCCTGCCGGATGACAGTGCAACCGTGATGATCGAGCATAAGCTCACCAATAATGGCTTATGGCCGGTGAAGACCGCACCCTGGGCTATCACACAACTACGTGATGGTGGCGTCGGCATTTGCCCCAAAACCAGCAAGTCGATGACAGTGATGGCTTTTGGCCAAACCGCACCATCGCCTTATGGCCTTACACGCGCCTGAATGATCCGCGTATCCGCTGGGGCGACCGTTTTATTTTTATTGAGGCCACGATGCAGGCAGGGACGCTCAAAATCGGCTTTCCCAATCCTGACGGTTGGCTCGGCCTCTGCCGGTTGTGCTGTTCGTGCAGGGCATCTTGCAGGTTGAAGAGCATGAGAGGTTCTAGCAGCGGTGGTGGCGCCGGTAAGCAGTTACCGTTCACTTCAAACTGTTCAGTCAAACAGGCGCGGTACTTTCGCGGATAATTAAATTAGATTGCAAAGTACTCTGTTGAGGCAGCAGCTCGCTGTTTTGGATGCGGTTGAGCAGCAGTTCGGCCGCTTTACAACCAATTTCGTAGGCAGGTTGGGCGACGGTGCTCAGGGAAGGACGAGTGAGCCGTGCCAGTGGAATATCGTCGAAGCCGATAATTGACATTTGCTCCGGCACGTGGATATCATGCAGCTGACAGGCCCGTAAGGCGCCGACTGCCATGAGATCATTGACACAGAGAACGGCCGTTGGCGGTTCATCAAGTTTCAACAAGTGCCACATGGCTTCTTCACCGCCATCCTGAGATAAATTGGCTTCAATCATATACTCAGGGCGGATAGGCAAACTGTTGCCAATAATCGCTTCCTGATAGCCCAGCCAACGACCCACCGCCACACCTTGCGTATAATGTCCACCGATGAAACCAATGCGGGAGTGGCCCAATTCTGCTAAATAATTGACCGCTTTCATCGCGCCATCTTGAGCGCGGCTGGTGACAAAATCCACATCAGGATTGTCCAGCCGATTGCCGATGAAGACGATTGGCATGCCGTCGTTGAGCAGGCGTTGGATGAATTCGTTTTCCCGCTGGCTTTGGCGCGTGTAGGGCGGGGTGATGATGAAGCCATCGACGCCCCGTTGATAGATTTCACGCATGAGAGTGATTTCTTTATCGGGGTCGCCATCGGTGCTGCAAATGATGGAAAGATAGCCTTGTTCGGTCACATAATCTTGCACGCCGCGAGCCAGGGTGGCGGAAAATGGGTTCTGAATGTCGGGAATGACCAGTCCCACTAAAAGTGTTTGTTTTGTGCGCAGCCCGCGTGCCTGCACATTGGGGCGATAATCAAGCTCACTTGCCGCTTGTTTCACCTTTTCTTTTGTGGCGTTGCTGATACGATCTGAATTGTTGAAGACGCGGGAAACAGTCTGGTACATCACGCGCCAGACACTCAGTTAAACATCACACAAGGTTTATTAAATATGATTCAAACTTCCATCCAGGTTCTCGTTGACCGAATCGAACAAGTCGTCGGTGAAACCGATTTTTATGGCGCCATTTCCATTCATCAAGAATCCGCGCCGCTCTATGAACAGGCGTTTGGCTATCGTGATATTCAAAACCAGCTGCCCAATTTGCCGGGAACGCGTTTTGGCATTGCCTCCGGGACAAAATTTTTCACTGCCCTGGGGATTGGCCGGCTGATTGACCAGGGTCGGCTCGAATTAGGAACCGAAGTTGGCGAACTTTCACCGGATTATGCCGGATTTATCAACCCGCGCGCCACTATCCAGCATTTGTTAACGCATACCTCCGGCGTTTACGATTATTATGATGAAGAAACTGAGCAGGATTTTGACCATTTTTTTGCCGCGATACCCTGGTATCATCTGGAAACTCCCTCAGACTATTGGCCATTATTTCAGGGGCAGGCCGCCAAATTTCAACCGGGTGCGCGTTTTTCCTATTCAAACGGCGGTTATATCTTCCTGGGGCTGCTGATTGAAAAAATCACCGGCCAGCTCTTCCGCGATTTTATGCAAGAACAGATCTTCCAGGTTACCCACATGCCCCAGACCGGCTTTTACGCTCTGAACAACCTACCGCCAACACTGCCCTGGGCTATCTCGAAGACCGCGAGACAACCAATATTTACAACCTGCCGATTCGGGGCGGTGGCGATGGCGGCTTGTTTACCACTGCCGAAGACCTGCGCTCTTTCTGGCAACATCTTTTCTCCCATCGCATTCTCTCACCCGAATTAACGGCCGTTTTCTTGCAGACCCACTATCGTTTTGATGACAAATCGGGTTATGGCTGCGGGCTTTACAAACGGCTTGACGAAAGTCTGTTTGCCATCGTCGGTGGAGACGCAGGCGTGGGCTTTGATTCTCGTTACCTGGTCAATCAAAAAATCACTGCCAGCATTTTCTCCAACATCACCAATGGCGAAGAAGAACTGCGCCAGGTTGTCATAGACTTTTTCGACAAAAATGCATAGCGGGTATCGGGCAATCCCAGTTGAGCGCCGGTGGCCCGCTCGTCACCAACACGCCCGATAAGATTGCAAATTTTCCGGCGCAAATTATACTCCCTTGTAATGGGGAAAAATGCAGGCGATGGGGGCGGTTATCCTCTTTCGGGTTGCATGAATTGTTCACGATCCTCATTGTTCATGTCAATTTTGGCTGTGGGCAATCGTTAAGGCGCTATCATTTGAATGGAAATTCGCAGCTGCTCTTCGCTTATGGGACCGAAAAACGTTTGTGAAACACGGCCATCGCCATCTAACAACGCAAATGAGGGATGACCGCGCAAGCCATATGCCTGCATTAGCGCTGCGCTCTCTGGTACATCGGCGTTT
>JAWOGU010000173.1:0-20415 GCA_046496595.1 Chloroflexota bacterium | reverse complement strand
GCCTTCCCGGGGAAAGGCGCAAACCAGCGATAGTAAATTTCATACAGAATAGTCAGCATTACAAAAGGAACATCTGGCAAAACAGAACCGATAAGCAGCGCCGGGATATGGATAGGGATTTTAGTAGGATTGCGCCCGGTGCGGGTGAGAACGGCCGTTATCAGCAAATGAGAGGGCGTCTGCATAGAAATTATTTTACCAAACAGGGAAAATTACAACAGTGAATATATCAGGCGTTCCTCTCCACCCTCTCCTCCCGTATAATTGACGCACAGTATGAAAACTGCGTTACTGGCTGGTTGGTTAGATAACCAATCGCCTTAGGAATGATTGAAATGGGTGTACAAGTAACCATACATGTCGCCGAAGACCTTTACCGCCGGGCCGAACGGCTGACCCGCTCGCGGCAGCGAGAGGTCGCCGATCTGTTAGCGGAATCCATCCACCTACCACAGGTTGTGGAAGATGCAGCTACCCTCGATGATGACAACGCCATAGAGCGAGAAACAGCGGCTTACCGCGCTTTGCACAGCGAATTATTACAAGGCTATGAAGGTCAGTATATCGCCCTGCATCATGGCGAATTAGTCGCTCATGGCCCCGACTTTGGCACGGTTTATAGTCAGGCTACCGGCACTTACCCCCATGAATTCGTCCTAATTCGTAGGGTTGGAAATGAACCAGAGCCAGTTTGTCACTTTCGCTCCAGCGAAGAGTGGCGACCAGGATGACAATTTCGGGATGATTTGCCTGTAGAGGATTGGTATGCGTATCTATTTGGATGTGTGCTGCCTGAATCGGCCGTTTGACGACCAATCGCAACAACGAATTCGGCTAGAAACAGAAGCGGTTACATTTATAATGCCGTACATTCTGGTAGTATGTACGCATTTCAAAAGATAGACAATCCTCCTTGAGCAGGCTGACAACCTAAAGCTAATAATTTAAATACAGACGCCTTTTTTGAGGATGACATTGCCATATTTGCGGCTTTCGCCCGTCAGGAGTACTACAAAAGCTGATTTTGCCCGATCATAAAAAGCGAACCGCTCAATGAATTGAATGTCGGGAGTCCCTGGCGCATGTCGCTTGATTACCGCCTCGTAATCACCCGCAACAGCGGGATCCGGCTCATCGCCAGGCACGCAAGCCATCATCACCACCGGATCATCCACATATTCATCCAGGGCAAACAGCGGCAAAATCGCGTCCAACAAATCGGCAATCTTCAAACCATCGGCACGAATAACCAGTTTATTGACACGATCGCCGGGAAAATGGGCGTCGGCCAGTACAATCTCGTCCCCATGCCCCATGCGGTACAACGCCGCCAGCAGTTCTGGGCTGAATAATGGTGAAACACCTTTTAACATTCATTACCTCCGTGAAGCGTGATATACGTGATTCGTGAAAAATCTTGACGAATCACGCATCACGCTTCATGTGTTTTTATCCGTACAACGGCCCAAAATTGGCGCACGCCCGGAAATCTGCGCCCTGTGGTTCCTGTGCGCCAAAAGCAGCCCAAACATGAGGGCGAAAGACCTGCTCATCGGCCACATTGTGCATATAAACGGGGATGCGCAGCAGTGAGGCCAAACTGATGAGGTCTGCGCCGATGTGACCGTAGGAAATCGCGCCATGATTGGCGCCCCAATTGCTCATGACACTGTATACGTCCCGGAACGGCCCTTCCCCACTTGTGCGCGGCACAAACCAGGTGGTCGGCCAGGTGGGATTGGTGCGTTCGTCGAGGATTTCATGCACGTCATTGGGCAGGTCCACGCTCCAGCCTTCGGCAATTTGCAGCGCGGGTCCCAGTCCTTTGATGAGATTAAGGCGGCACATGGTCATGGGCATACCGCCGCGCGTGCGAAACTTGGTAGACCAGCCGCCGCCCCGGAAATATTCCGTCATACCGGCGTGCCAGGTGGTGGCTTGCAGGCAGGCGTTGGCGTCTTCGGGGGTGATTTCCCACCAAGGCTTTAACACTGGCTGGCCGTCTTTTTGCTGCTGGCCGGTTCCATCGAGGGCAGCCGGGCCGGAGTTGATGAGGTGCAAGATGCCGTTAACGGCCGTTCCCTCCAATTTATAACCCGTCACCCGCTTCACCGCGTCGGCACTCCAATACGTTCGCACGTCGGCGAAGATTTGGGCGGAACCGGTGATCAGGTGGCCGAATAACATGCTGACGCCGTTGAGTGCATCGTTTTCTGTGGCTACTATGAAGGGCTGGCGGATGCCATTCCAGTCGAAGGAGGTGGTCAGAATGGCTTCCATGAAATCGCCGTTGGCGAAGGCGTCGGTCCACTGCCGCTGCCCCTGGAAACCGCCGGCGATAGCGTTGTGGCCGTTCGCTTCCTCTCTGTAACCCAGTTCAGCCAGGCGCGGGTTGCCCACCATTAAGTCACGGGCAATCAGCGCCATCTTGACAGACATTTCCCAATCGGCGTCTTGCTGGGCACGAGTACGTTTGTGAGCAGCGTCGTTGTAATCTTTGCCTTCGGCACAGTTGGCTTTAGTCCAGGCCAGCGCTTTTTCGTACTCATCCGGATCGTAGATGCCCTGATTGATACGGCGGGTGAACTCGGTCATGTCGATGGTTTCCACGCGCATACCCAGGTATTGCTCGAAGAACGGCTGATCTACGATGGACCCGGCAATACCCATGGAAACGCCGCCCATGCCGAGGTAAGATTGACCGCGCATGGTGGCGACGGCTAAGGCTGCACGGCCAAAGCGCAGTAATTTTTCCTGCACGTCTGCGGGAATGTTTGTGTCCCCGACATCTTGCACATCATGGCCGTAAATGGAGAAGGCGGGCAGTCCTTTTTGGGCGTGCGCCGCCATGACCGCCGCCAGATAGACTGCGCCGGGGCGCTCGGTGCCGTTGAAGCCCCAGACAGCTTTGGGCAGGAGCGGGTCCATATCCATGGTTTCTGAGCCGTAACACCAGGCGGGGGTGACGGTGAGGGAGACGCCGACGCCTTCCCGCTGGAATTTAACGGCCGTTTCCGCCGCCTCTTTCACGCCCCCAATGCAGCTGTCCGCAATGACACATTCCACAGGCAGGCCGTTGGCGTGGCGCAGGTTGGCGCTCAAAAACGCCGCCACATTTTCCGCCAGGCCCATGGTGATGGCTTCTAACGATTCACGCACGCCTTCATAACGGCCGTCTATGGCAGGCCGAATGCCAATCTTGGGCGGATCCCCAATCAAACGGTTCACAGGTGGGTTTATGTTCATGTTAAATCAGCTCCTATACAGCGAGAGATAGAAAGTAGAGATAGAGGGTAGAGATAGAGATAGTCGGGCATTCTTCTCTACCCTCTACCCTCTACACTCTCGCCTTTTTCACTTGTTCTTCAATCCAGGGGTAATTCTCAGCAATGCCATCTTTCAAGGAATATTTAGATTCCCAGCCAATGGAATAAATGCGTTCATTACTAAAGTTGCGCGACTGCACACCGACGGGGCCATCAATATGTTTGATGTGGATGGTTTTACCGGCAATCTCAGCCACCGTTTCCACCAACTCATTCACACTGACGTACTCAGGGCAGCCGATGTTGACCGCGCCTTCCAAATCTGAGTGCATGAGGCGGTAAATGCCATCAACCATATCCGCGACATAGGTATAAGAACGAACGGCCGTTCCGTCACCCCATACCTCAATCGTGCCCCCATCTTCAACCTCAGCCACCTTGCGGCAAATCGCGGCCGGGGCCTTTTCGCGCCCGCCCGTCCAGGTGCCATACGGCCCGTAGCAGTTTTGGAAACGGGCAATGCGCACCGTCATGCCCCGGTTGCGGGCATATGCCTCGGCAAATCGTTCTGAATACAACTTTTCCCAGCCATATTCGTTATCCGGATTGGCTGGCACGGCCTGCGCTTCTGTCATTTCCGGCTCGCCCGGCTCCATATCGCGGTACACACACACCGACGACGAGAAGAAGTAACGCGGCACACCCATCCTGGAAGCGTTATGGGTCATGTGGATGTTGATCAGCACGCTGTTGTGCATAATCTCGCACTCTGCCGAGTGGATGAAACCCATACCGCCCATATCGGCGGCTAACTGGTACACTTCATCAAACGTGCCCCCATTCAGCGTC
Source organism: Chloroflexota bacterium (assembly GCA_046496595.1). Classification (GTDB taxonomy): domain Bacteria; phylum Chloroflexota; class Anaerolineae; order Promineifilales; family Promineifilaceae. The sequence continues at coordinate 16,300 of JAWOGU010000173.1, read as the reverse complement.
AACGCCTGAATGCAATTTGCTTCTTCGCGCAAATCTAAGACTAAGAACTCATCAGATGCCGTTTCCCGATACTCATGCTGCTTAATATCAACACCGCGCACCCAGTACCCCTCATCCTTCAACCTCTGAACCAAATGTCCGCCGATAAAACCACCGGCGCCACAAACCAATGCTGTTTTCATAAAATTCCTCTCTTTCTTAAAGATTAAAGATTGAAGATTAAAGAGGAGTGGGCATTCAAGCGCCAATCTTTAATCTTCAATCTTGATTTATCATTCATGCTCTCGCCGCGCCACAATACGCACCGCGTTTTCAATCGGCTTATCAGCCACCAAAATCAGATAACCGCCGCCGCCAGCCCCAGACAACATCCAGCCCAGCGCCTTGTCCCGGTGTTTGTCAATCAGCTGCGCCACAGAATCATTCATCATATGGGGAAACATAGCAATCTGTGCCTCAAACGATTCCCGAATTGTGCGGCCAAACGCTTCAATATCCAACTGCTGAATTGCTTGCCAACACGCTTCCGTGGGATCCGCCAACGCTTTGGCTCGTTCCCTGTCTATACAGGTATCAGCCAACACGTCATAATCAGCGTGACGCGGCCCCAACGTTACCAAATAAAGCGCATTCTCCACAAATTGCAGCGCCAACTCATCCTGCAAGCGCTCAATACTCGTCGGCCAGTATTCGCCCTCATAATTGGCCTTCGCCAGCCCTGGAAACACCAGGCCGATGGCATCCTGCGAACCAGAAATCACCTTTTTGCCCGGCGGGTTGTCATAGCAGAATAAAATCTTCGCCAACTTCTCAGGGTCGCCAACTGGCAAACGCGGCCCCCACATATCAATCGCCGCCCGCCTGGTGCTGGAAGCCATGCCGCTGCGTTCGTTAAATTGCAGCGTTGGCTCAATGGAAATGGTAATCACTGCCCCCGGATAATGCGTCGATACAAAAGGCTGATCCAGCCAGCCCCCCGCCAAATCAATGCGGAACGGCATCTGGTTGACTGTGCGCAGTTCTGTTGTCGAACGCGCCGTTAAACCGGCGTGGGGTTCCCGCTTTAAAATCAGATACTCTACCCCATATTCCTGGCAAAGCTGTTCTTTATCAGGTGTATTACCATCTTCATTGACGATGAAAATATCAGGTTTTAACGCTTTGAATTCTTCCAGAAAATCCAGCATATCAGACCCTTGCGAGACAAAGGCGTCTTTCACCCATTTTTGTGATTTAACCATGAACAGACGCTCGTCTTCATTATTGACGGGCGTTCTACCTTTCAGGTCATATACCGTTTTGTCTGAACCCAGGGCGACGTACAAATCCCCGTAACTGGCAGCTTCCTGGAAAAAGGCAATATGCCCACTGTGGAGCAAGTCATAACAACCACTGACGAATACTTTTTTAGTCATCCTGTCGGCCTCGTTTTGTTTGACTGAATCATTTGGTTCTATGGATGACGAGAATTAAAGCAAACGTTTGGCAGGATGGCAAAACAATGCCGCAGCCGTCCGGAGCAGACAGGTTTTCAAAGACTTGTCTGGTCTCCCAGGGATCCTCACATGACCAATGCCGGTTTGTGCCCACCCAGTAATCTTTATTGACGGCGGCGGCGCAGAATATCGGCCCACACAGCCAGGATGACGATAGCGCCGGTGATGACGATTTGCCATTCTTGCGGCACGGAAAGGATGCGCAGCCCATTGGTGAGTACGCTGATCACGAAAGCGCCAATCACAGTGCCTAGAATAGTGCCTTCACCGCCGCTGAGGGAGGTGCCGCCGATCACCACAGCGGCAATGGCGTCCAACTCATAGCCGGCGCCTAAAGCGGGCTGCGCCGAATTCAGGCGGGAAGCAATGACCACGCCGGCCAAACCGGAGAAGAGTCCCGCCAGCGCATAAACGGCGATTTTCCAGGCGCCTACGTTGACGCCGGAGAGCCTGGTGGCTTCTTCGTTGCTGCCCAGGGCAAAGGTGTAGCGTCCTAAAATTGTCTTGGTGAGGATGATGTGGGCGATAATGGCTGCCCCAAAGAAAATCAGCACGGCATTGGGAATGGCAAAACCGGGGATGATAGCGCCGGCTACGGATCCCATGGCAAGCTGGTTAAAGCTGGGCGTGTCGGAAAAGTAGATGGGTTTGAGATCAGAAATAACCAGTGACAGCCCCTTGGCGATATAGAGCATACCCAGCGTGGCGATGAAGGGTGGAATTCTCATTTTGGCGATGACGGTACCGCTGGTTAAACCGGCCAAACCGCCTGTCGCCAAACCGCCGATGACGCCCATCCAGACAGGCAGTCCCAGATTGGTGATAAACATACCGGTCATCACGGCCGCCAACGTCATGACGGTGCCGACAGAGAGGTCAATTCCGGCGGTGATGATGACAAAAGTGACGCCCAGGGCCAGGATGCCGTTGACCGAGGTTGCCAATAAGATGCCGACAATGTTGCTGAATTGGAAAAAGTTCTCCGAGGCCAAAGAAAAGACGACAAACATGATGATGAGACCGGCAAATGCCAGCAGTTTTTGGGTCGCATCGGAGTTGAAAAAGGATCGTTTTTGAGTGGTTGTATTGGTAGTCATCAAGCAGGTCCACCTTGTGTTGGAGTTTGCTGTGGCTCAGCACCCAGTGTTTTGCCATTACGCTGTGTGGCAAATTTCATGATTTTTTCTTGTGTGGCTTCGTGGATAGGCAGTTCGCCTGTGATGCGGCCTTCGCACATGGCAATGACGCGGTGACTCATGCGCAGAATCTCCGGCAGTTCCGAGGATATCATGATGATGGCTTTTCCCTGCCGCGCCAGTTCATTGAGGAGCTTGTATATTTCGCTTTTGGCGCCCACATCGATGCCGCGTGTCGGTTCGTCGAAGATGAGGATTTCGGTATCGGCCGTGAGCCATTTGCCAATGACGACTTTTTGCTGGTTGCCGCCGGAGAGGTTTTTAACTTGCTGCTTGATGCCGGGGGTTTTGATGGAGAGGGCATTGACATAGGAAACGGCCGTTTCCTTCGTCTTGCTCGTATTCACCCACCCGCCAAACCCGATAAACTTCTTAAACGCCGCCAGGACAACATTCATCTCCACATCCATGGTCAACGTCAGGCCATACCGCTTGCGGTCTTCCGATAAATAGGCGATGCCATTTTTAACAGCATCCCCAGGACTCTTAATGTGAACCTGTTTGCCATGAATATATATTTCGCCAGAATCAATCGAATCCGCACCGAAAATCGCGCGGGCCACTTCCGTGCGGCCGGCGCCCATTAACCCGGCAAAACCTAAAATCTCGCCTTTTTTAAGCGTGAAATTCACGTTTTTCAGCACCCTGCCCCGATTCAGGTTTTTCACTTCGAGAACAACTTCCTGGCTGGCATTTTCCGGCACTTCCGGGGTGGCTTCAAATATCGTACGCCCCACCATCATGCTGATAATAGTATCGATGGGGGTTTGCTGCGTATCGACGGTGTCAATATAACGGCCGTCGCGCATCACCGTGATCCGATCCGTAATTTGCTTGAGTTCTTCCAGCCGGTGGGAGATATAAATAATGCCTACGCCCTGCGACCGCAGCTTGCGAATAAAAATAAACAATTCATCGATTTCCGTATCCGTAAGAGCGGCCGTTGGCTCGTCCATAATCAGGACTTCTGAATTAAAAGAAAGCGCTTTGGCAATTTCAACCATCTGCTGCTTGGCGACCGTGATGTCAGCCACTTTGGTGCGCGGGTCCAGGTCCAAATGCATCCGCTTGAATAACTCAACCGTTTGTTGATTTAGAGCCTTTTCATCCAGAAAGACGCCGCCCAATCGTTTGGGTTCACGCCCAATAAAAATATTCTGGGCAATTGTCAAATGATTCATCAAATTCAGTTCCTGATGAATCATGCTGATTCCCAAATCCTGGGCTGCTTTAGGGTTGGGAATCTCAACTTCGTTTCCCTTCAAGGAAACTGTGCCTGCATCCTTCGCATAAATGCCGGACAGCACTTTCATCATCGTCGATTTACCGGCGCCATTTTCACCCACAAGCGCATGGACTTCGCCCGCCCGCAGTTCAAACTGACAATCATCGAGCGCCCGCACCCCAGGAAAACTCTTCTCTATCCCTTTCATTAAAACAAGGATATTGTCCATAAACCTCTCCTTTACAGGAGTTTTAAAGAGTGTACAGTGAACAGGTTGGAGTCATGTTTAAGATTGCTGTTTACTGTTCACTGTACACTCTTTACTGATATTAAACTCTATTCGTACAGCAGTGGTTTAATCGTGTCGGAGTCTACGTTGCTGGCATCATACCAGTGGAAACCAGTATCGATCATGGAGGGAACAGACTCACCGTTGAGCGCTTTCACGGCCGCTTCCACGCATTTATAGCCGATGCCAATGGGATCCTGGGTGATAGCGCCAGCCTCAAGCCCGCTCTTAATCGCGTCAATTTGCTGCTTGCCGGAGTCGTAGCCAATGACCACAATCTCGCCCACTTTGTTCATTTCGGTCACAGCATTGAGCACACCAATGATGGAGCCTTCGTTAGCGCCAAAGAAACCTTTGAGATCGGGGTGCGCCTGGATAATGGCTTTTGCCAGGTCAGTCGATTTCAGTTGATCGCCGCCGCCATATTGAATGTCCACGATTTCGATATTGGGGTATTCAGCTTCCATCCGATTAACGAACCCATCCCGGCGGTCAATACCGGTGCGGCTGGTCTGGTCATGGACGATCACAGCGACCTGTCCTTCACCGCCAATGAGTTCGGCCATTTTGTCGGCAGCCAGCGCAGCCGCCGCCAGATTGTCAGTAGCGGCTGTAGCGATCGGAATGTCGCTGTCTACACCAGAGTCAAAACCAACGACCGGAATGCCTTCCGCTTTGGCGCGTTCCAGCATGGGGATGAGCGCCTGGGTATCCAGAGCCGCTAAACACAAAGCGGCCGGTTTTTTGTCCAACGCTGCCTGCACCATCTCAACCTGTTTGTCAACCATTGCTTCCGTTTCCGGACCTTCGAAAGTAACGGTCACACCGAATTCTTGGGCTGCTTTTTCGGTGCCGGCTTCAACAGCTTGCCAGAATTGGTGCTGGAAACCCTTGGAAATAACAGCAATGTAAACTTCTTCTTCGGCCGCTGTTTCAGCAGGCGCGTCAGCCGCGGGCGCATCGGCAGCCGGTTCCTCGGCGGCGGAAGTGCAGCCGATCATCAGGGCTGTCATTAGGAACAAAACCAACAGGACGGGGAAAAACTTCGTTTTCATGTGTAAAATCTCCTCTCAAGACTCAAGAATGTTTCTTGTAAAACATGGATTGATGTTCATACATCATTCGATAAACATTTTGATTCAAGCCATACACAGATTCTCCTTTCAGAAATTGCCTAAGCTAAAACTAAGGGTGGCGCCGTAGAATGCCTGATGAAAATTTCTGTCGGCAAAACAATTTCCTGACGTTCAGCTGGTCCCTCGTTTTGCAAACGGGACAGCAGTAATTGCGTAGCCTGATAGCCCATATCATAAGCAGGTTGGACCGCAACTGTTAAAAATGGCGCCGGATTGATGATTTCAGGAATATCATCAAAGGAAACCAGAGAGACATCTTCTGGTACACGCAGTCCTGCGTGAAAAAACGTTTGCAGAGCGCCATTGGCAATGAAATTGTTGACGGCTAAAAAGGCGGTAGGACTCGGTGACGCTTGCAATGCTTTTTCGGCAATGTCGCCTGGATTTTGGCGGAACGAACCCCAATAGACGTTTTCGAGATTGTGTTGGAGACCAGTTTCTATCATAGCCTGACGAAAGCCAGCCACGCGTTCTGTAGAGGTGAAGATATTTTGAGGACCAGACAAAATGGCAATGTGGTGATGTCCCAAATCTACCAGATGTTTTGCCAGTTTGTATGCGCCGCCAAATGAATCACCGCGCACAATATCAACATCCACATTCGGGATTCGGCGATCCAGGACAACCACTTCCACATTTTGTTTTTGGATAAGCTGCACCGCTTCTGCGCTGTTGTCTGCTGGCACAAACAAAATGCCGTCAATGCGGCGTTTCAAAAGCATCGTCAGGTACTGATCCTGCTTTTGTAGATTCTCGTCGGTGTTGCACAGGATGACGCTGTATTTTTTCTCTTGTGCTGCATCTTCCACTCCCCTGGCAACTGTCGTCCAGAAAGGGTTGGTAATGTCTGTGAGGATAAGGGCCAGAGTGTTGGTCTGGTTGAAGCGCAAACTGGGGCCTAACATGTTAGGAACATAACCAAGCTCTATGATGGCTGCTTCCACTTTAATGCGGGTAGCATCGCTGACATATCCTGAGTTATTGATGACACGAGACACAGTCATCGTAGCAACGCCGGCTCGTTCAGCAACATCGCGAATAGTTGGCATGGTTCTCCCTTTTTTCAGCAACATGATATGCGTAACATGTTATGGATAACATTGTAACATATGTCTAATCGTTGTCAATATGGCTTAGTCATATTTGCTGAAATCCATACCCCGTTGGTAAGCAAATCAGGGTTGACATTTAGCGAACAAGTTCTATAATGTTACGCATAACATATTGAGCAAATAATTTTTTTTACCGGTTTATGTTATGCATACCACAAAACCATATGAAAGGCCGTAACAACCACTCATTAACCACCCCTTATTGATTTACGGAGGCATGATGGAGAATAAATTAGCGTTCAAAATCGCCAGCGAGGGCATTGATCCAGCCACAGTGCCGCAGCGTACCACGTACACTGGCGCAGCGATACCGGCTGTGGGCATTGGCACTTTTGGCTCAGACCGTTTTTCTGCTCAAGACATTGCCACGGCCGTTTTAGGGGCCATCTCCGTAGGTTACCGGCATATTGACTGCGCCGCCGTCTATGGCAACGAACAGTTAATCGGCAAAACCTTCCAGACCGTCTTCAACAGTGGCCTGGTAAAGCGCGAAGAGTTGTGGGTGACGTCCAAATTGTGGAATGACAAACACGCTGAAGAGGATGTGATTCCTGCCTGCCAGAAAACGCTCAAGGATTTGCAGCTCGACTATCTGGACCTGTACCTGATTCATTGGCCCTTTCCCAATCACCATGACCCGGGAGTGGGCGTGGATGCCCGCGATCCCTATGCGGTGCCTTATATTCACGAAAACTATATGAAAACGTGGCGCCAAATGGAGAAACTGGTCGATTTGGGTCTGGTGAAACATATCGGCACGTCGAATATGAGCCAGGCCAAGTTGGCACTGCTGCTGCGCGACGCGCGCCTCAAACCCGCCGCCAACGAAATGGAACTGCATCCCCATTTCCAGCAGCCGGCGCTGTATCAATACTGCGTGGATAACAATATTGTGCCAATTGGCTTTTCACCCATCGGCTCCCCCACCCGGCCGGATCGGGATACGACGCCTGACGACACGGTAGACATTGAAGACCCGGTCATCGTCAAAATAGCTGAACGCTTGAACGTGCATCCGGCGGTGGTGTGCGTGAAGTGGGCGGTGCAGCGCGGGCAGATTCCCATTCCTTTTTCGATTCACAGGGATCAATATGTGGGCAATCTGCGGGCGGCTGTCGAAAATCCATTGACGAGTGATGAGATGGCGGCCATCGCCGGTATCGACAAGAACTGCCGCCTGATAAAGGGGCAGGTCTTTCTTTGGGAAGGGGCAGTCGGTTGGGAAGAGTTGTGGGATCTGGATGGCGTGATCGCCGGGTAGATGAATGGGCCCACTGTTAAAGATTGGACCCATTTTTAAGGGTGGGACATGGCACAACGATGTATTTTGACAGTTGACGTGGGCACCTCCAGCACGAAAACGGCCGTTTGGACCACCAACGGTACCGTTCTGGCAGAAGCCTCAGCCGCTTACACGCTGCATCGACCCGGCCCATTGGTGGCCGAAATCGACGCCGAGGTGTGGTGGCAGGCTGTTTGCCGCACTATCCGGCAGGTGGTCGCTGAGGCGGGCCTCCAGGCCGATGACATCGCCGGTATCGGCATTGATGGCGTCGGCTGGACACTTATACCCGTTGACCGGAATGTCAAGCCCCTGGCCCCTGCCATGATCTGGCTCGACCGCCGCGCCGCGGCCGAAACGGCCTGGTTAAAAAGCCAGCCGCAAGCTGACCAGTGGGTCAATCTGGCGGCCAATCCCCTCGACGAAGCCTATATCACGCCCAAACTGCTCTGGCTCAAACACCATCAGCCGGAAATATTTGACAGCTCCTATCAATTCCTGGCAGCCACCGGCTTCATTGCTGCCCGTTTTACCGGCGAATTCTCCTGCGATTTTACCCAGGCATACGGTTACCACTTTTTCGACATTCGTCATGAATGTTGGGATGCCAACGCCGCCGCCGCCATCGGCGTGCCGCTGGAAAAAATGCCGCGCCTGTGCGCGCCGACTGAAGTGGTGGGGCAGGTCACGGCACAGGCAGCAGCCGAAACCGGGTTACGGGCAGGCATTCCCGTGATTGCGGGCTGTCTGGATGCGGCGGTAGGCGCCCTAGGCGCAGGCGTCACCCAGCCGGGGCAAACGAACGAGCAGGGCGGACAGGCGGGCGGCGTGGGCATCAGTCTGGATCGGGTAATTGTGGAGCCGCGCCTGATCTTTTCGCATCACGTGCTGCCGGGGCAGTATCTGCTGGCGGCGGGCACAGTGGGCGGCGGGTCTCTGGGCTGGTTTCGGGATCAATTGGGACAGGTGGAAACGGCCGTTTCCCCGCTCATCGCCCAAAATCCCTTCCAACTATTCAGCCTGCAAGCCAACCAATCGCCGCCGGGCGCAAACGGGCTGATCTTCCTGCCCTACATGGCCGGTGAACGCACGCCGCTGTGGAGCAGCGTCGCCCGCGGCGTTTTCTTTGGCCTCTCGTACAGCACCACCCGCGCCGACATGCTGCGCGCCATCATGGAAGGCTGCGCCTTCGCCGTCTACGACAATCTGCAAATCGCCGCCGAACACGGCATCAGCGTCAGCGAATTCCTGGGTTCCGGCGGGGCCACCCAAAGCGCCGTCTGGTGCCAGATTAAAGCGGATGTGTATGAACGGCCGTTTGTTGTGGCCCAACGCGAAGATGGCGGTGAAGGCGGGCACAATCTCGGTCTCTTTGCCCTCGCCGCCCATGCCGTCGGTCTCGTTGACGACATGGGCGACTGCGTCAATTCCCTGCTGCCAAAACGCCGCCTCTATGAACCGTCGCCCCAAAACTATGCCCGTTATCAAGACCTGTTCCAGGTTTACCGCTCCATTTCGCGCAAACTCATGGACGATTTCGCCACCCTGGACAGGATTCAACGACACCTGTAGGGGCGGTTCGCGAACCGTCCTTTGCTTGCTACCTGTAATGCCTCAATACATCGTGTGATAAATCTGAACTCGCTACCTCTGGGAAATCGGTTAAATTCGCCACACGATGTATTGATGTGCGACAGCTAACTTTTACATTTGGAGAACACACATGAAAGCAGCCATCCTGGAAAATCAAGGCGTCATGGTTTACAAAGAAACGCCAACGCCCATTCCCCAACCCGGTCACGTGCGCTTGCAAGTCAAATCCGTATCCATCTGCGGCTCGGATATTAAGCGGTATGTCTCCGGTCACCGGATGTATCCCATCATTCTCGGCCATGAATGCGCCGGCGTCATAGACAGCGTGGGCGAAGGCGTCAGCGCTGACCTTCTTGGTAAACACGCCGCCGTTATTCCGGTGCTGCCTTGTTTTGATTGCGAGCAGTGCCGGCGCGGTTATTATTCCGCCTGTCACAGCTACTCTTTTATCGGTTCGCGCCAGCCGGGCGGTTTTGCCGACTATTTGGACCTGCCTGAACGCAACGTACTCATCGTGCCGGACGAGATACCATTTGAACACGCGGCCTTGATTGAACCCTCGACGGTGGCCCGCCACATGCTGGCTTTGGGCGATTTTAAGAAGGGGGAAACGGCCGTTGTCCTCGGCGCCGGTTCCATTGGTCTCATGATCGTGCAGTGGTTGCGTATCCTGCAAGCCAGTCTCATCGTTTGCACCGACGTTTCCGACGACAACCTGGCGACCGCCCGCAAACTGGGCGCCCACGTCACCCTCAACCCCCTGCGCGACGTCGTCGTCGCCGAAGTGCGTAAACTGACCGGCGACGGCGTGGATATTTCCCTGGAAGCGGCCGGCGTGCCGCAAACCCTGGCCCAAACCGTGCCCCTTACCCGGCCGCGCGGCAAAGTCATCTGCGGCGGCAACCAGCCCCTGGACCAATCGCTGCCCATGTCGTTTATCGAAGACCTGATGCGCCGTGAACTGAGCCTCATCGGCTGCTTCATGTCCTACTCCGCCCCCTTCCCCGGCCACGAATGGACCGATACGATTGCCGCGCTTTTGGACGGCGGCCTGGATATGGACACCATGATTTCCCACCGCTGCTCCCTGGCCGAGACGCCTGAGATTTTCGCCCAAATCGGAGCACACGCGCTAATCCATCGCAAAATCATGCTGCAACCGGAAGGGGCCGCCTCATGACCTTACAAAACGTACTACCCTGGATTCAAACGGCCCACCGCGAAGGCTGGGCCGTCGGCGCTTTTAACGCCAACACATTAGAACAAATGCAGGCCATCGTCCTGGCTGCGCAGGCAGAAAATGCGCCTGTCATCATTCAGGTGAGCCACCGCGCTTTACTATACGTAGGCAGCGGCAGTGGAATTCGCGGCCTGCAATACATGGCCGCCCTGGGCAAAATCGCCGCCGCCAGTGTCGACGCGCCGGTTTCCTTACACCTGGATCACGCCAACGAGGATGAGGTATTACAGGCCATCGCCCTCGGCTTCACTTCCGTCATGTATGATGGCAATGACCTGCCCTTTGCCGAAAATGTAACGAAAACAAAATGGCTGTGCGCCATTGCCCATGCCGCCGGCGTCTGCCTGGAAGCGGAAATCGGCGAAGTGCCCAAGCCAGATGGCGCGGCTTATGATGCGTCTGAAATTGCCCTGACAACACCCGACGAGGCGGAAGCATTCGTCCACGCCACCGGCATCGATTTGTTGGCGGTGGCTCTAGGGTCCGTCCATGGCCTCAAAGACAAGTCGGTGTCCCTGGATATGGCGCGGCTCCGGGCGATTCGGGAGCGTGTGGAAACGCCGCTCGTGCTGCATGGCTCATCCGGCGTCAACGATGAGGACATCGCCCAGGGCGTGAAGCTGGGCCTGGCCAAAGTCAACATCGCCACCCAATTGAGCAAAGCCTTCACCGGCGCCGTCCGCGCCGCTTTGACCGCCGACAGTGAGCTGGTCGATCCACGCAAATACCTGGGTCCGGGGCGCACCGCCCAAATCGAAACTGTTCGTGAACGGATCCGCTTCCTCGGCGCGGCAGGGAAGAAATGAGACTAAAGATTGAAGACGAACGAAATAGCGACGCCAATCCTTACTCTTTGATTTTTTGTTTCAATTGGCTGGACAAAAATTATGATTCTTTGTGTAAACCTAAACGCCGCCATTGACAAAACCATCGTCGTCAGCTCATTCAAACTGGGCGAAATTCACCGACCGGAAGCGGTGAAATCGCTGGCCGGCGGCAAGGGCTGCAACGTGGCGCGTGGTTTGCAGCAGTTGGGCGAAAAACCGGTGGTCACAGGCTGGGTCGGCGGTACAGGCGGGCAGTTTATTGAAAACGGTTTGCGCCAGGAAGGCATCGCAACGGACTTTGTCTACACGGATTTTGAATCGCGTACCTGCACCTCCATCCTGGACAGCACAACCCAGACCATGACCGAAATTTACGAAAAAGGCGACCCAGTTCCTCCGGATAAAGTCACGGAAATGCTGGCTCATTTCCGCGAGATTGTGGGTGGGTACACGGCCGTTACTCTTTCCGGCAGTCTGCCTCCGGGCGTCCCGTTGGATTTCTACGCCCAACTGATTGAAGCTGCCCATGAAAAAAATGTGCCCGCCTTCCTGGACACAAGCGGGGAAGCGCTGCGCCAGGGCGTGGCAGCGAAACCCTTCCTGATCAAACCGAATGAAACAGAGGTGTCAATTTTGGCGAAACGGAAACCTGCCAGTCTCGCTGAATTTGAAGCGGCGGCGGTCGCCATTTCCACACGCTACGATACGATTGTGGTGCTGTCGCTGGGCAAGGAAGGGGTCATTGCCGCCAGCGGGCAACAAGTGATTCGGGTGCAGCCGCCGCCAGTGCAGGCGAAAAGCGCCGTTGGCTCCGGAGACTGCATGCTGGCGGGTTTGGCCTTTGGTTTTACACGTGGCCTGGGCCTGTCCGAGGCTGTCCGCTACGGGGTAGCTGCCGGAACCGCGAATACGCTTGTGCTTGGCGCCGGGCAATTTACGATGCAGGATTTCCATGAAATCTTTGCCCAAGTGAATCGAGCAGCCTGATCCTAATCAGGCGAAACGCTCTGTTCCCCCAAACTAAAAAGCTCCTTCCGCCATATTTAGCGGAAGGAGCTTTTTTGAGACTGGATCGCCCTGTATTTTTGCACTGCCTCCCCAGACAGCTACGCAATAGTGTAACATGCACAAGATCTTCCAGAATCAGCACCATACCGTATAAGATATACGTAACATTACGTATTTGCTCTTTTTTTCACATCATGTTTGATGGTGACGCTGCAAACTGCGCACGGTCAATTCTTTTTCACGCAGCGCCTTAATGCCGTTTACAGCCGCCGCGCCGGCAGACAGGGTGGTTATCAGCGGCACGTTGTGGCGGATGGCGGCGGCATACATGGCCTGCTGATCGGCGTAGGCTTGCTGACCCAGGGGCGTGTTGATGATCAGGTTTACTTTGCCTGCGGTGATGATATCGACGGTAGTCACGCCGGGCTGAAAGGCTTTTTGCACGGTGGTAACGGGTAAGCCAACTTTTGCCAGGGAAACGGCCGTTCCCTCCGTCGCGTATAAATCAAAACCCATACGGTGCAAATCCCGCGCCAGTTTCATGGCCGCCGATTTGTCAAAATCATTCACCGTGATCAGCGCACCGCCACTGGTGGGCAAAATCGTCCCCGCTGCCATTTGCGCTTTGGCAAACGCCTCCGCAAAATGGGCGGCATGGCCCATCACTTCGCCGGTGCTGCGCATTTCCGGGCTGAGCCGCGCATCCGCCCCTGGCAGTTTGTTAAAGGGCAGGACCGCTTCTTTCACGAAAAAACCGTCCACGTCTGGCGTCTCCGTGAAACCCAATTCGGCCAGCGTCTTGCCCGCCTGCACCTGCGCCGCAATTTTAGCCACCGCTACGCCGGTGGCTTTGCTCACAAAAGGCACCGTGCGGCTGGCGCGTGGATTCACTTCAATCACGTAAACCACGTCATCCTTAATGGCAAACTGTACGTTCATCAAGCCGCGAACTTGCAGCGCTTTGCCCAGTTTCTCCGTGTAATCCTGGATGATGCTCATATGGTACTGGCTGATTTTGTAGGGCGGCAGCACACAGGCGCTGTCCCCGGAATGTACACCTGCTTCTTCAATGTGCTGCATCACGCCCGCCACCACCACGTTTTCGCCATCGCCCACCGCATCCACATCCACCTCATAGGCGTCCTCGATGAACTGGTCGATTAGCACCGGATTGCCTGGCGACACCTGGGTGGCTTCGCGCAAAAAGTGAATCAAGGAATCGTCGTCATAGGCAATGGCCATGGCCCGCCCTCCCAAAACGAAGGAAGGGCGCACCAGCACGGGATAACCAATACGCGCCACGATCTCCCGCGCCTCCGCCAATGAATAGGCCATGCCCCACTGCGGATGGTCAATGTCCAGGGAGCGCAGCAGCTTGCCAAAACGGCCGCGATCTTCCGCCAGATCAATAGCGTCGGGCGAGGTGCCCCAAATCGGGACGCCGGCTGCCGCCAGACCAGCGGTCAGGTTGATGGGCGTCTGGCCGCCAAACTGCACGATCACACCTTCCGGTTGCTCGATGTCGATGACGTTGAGTACGTCTTCCAGGGTGAGTGGCTCAAAATAGAGCCGGTCAGCGGTATCGTAGTCTGTGCTGACGGTTTCGGGATTGCAGTTGATCATGATGGTTTCATAGCCCAACTCCGACAGCGCCCAACAGGCCTGCACGCAGCAGTAATCAAACTCGATGCCCTGCCCGATGCGGTTCGGCCCGCCGCCCAGGATGACAACTTTTTTGCGAGCCGTGGGTCGGGTCTCGTCGTCTCGCTCATAGGTGGAGTAGAGATAGGGGGTATGGGCTTCAAACTCAGCGGCGCAGGTGTCTACACGATAGTAAACGGCCGTTACCCCCAAATCTTTCCTTATCTGGCGCACCTCTCCCTCCGTCATCTTCCAGGCAGCGGCAATCATGGCGTCTGAAATGCCCATCCGTTTGGCCCGCCGCAGCCAGGACGCCCGTTCTCCAGCCGTCAAACTTTCCAGCCCTTCTCCCACTCGTTCCAGCTCTCGCTCCAGTTCCAAAATTTCCCGCATCTGAATCAAAAACCAGGGATCAAAACCGGTGGCTTCGGCGATTTCCGGGTCGATCAGGCCATTGACCATCGCTTCCACCACTAGCGCCATACGCTGTGCCGTCGGTGTTTGCAAAGCCTGCCGCAAAGCTGGCGCATCCTTGTCATCCCCGGCGATCAGCGCCTGGCTGAATCCGGGCAGGCCAATGTCCAAACCACGCAGCGCCTTGTTTAAAGCTTCAGGGAAGGTGCGGCCAATCGCCATGACTTCACCTACGCTCTTCATTTGCGGTCCCAGAGTGGAATCAACGCCGGGGAATTTCTCAAAGTTCCAGCGCGGAATTTTGACCACGGCATAGTCAATGCTCGGCTCAAAGCTGGCAGGCGTCACCCGGGTGATGTCGTTAGGGATCTCGTCCAGGGTGTAGCCCACCGCCAGCAGCGCCGCAATCTTGGCAATGGGGAAACCGGTGGCTTTGCTGGCTAAAGCGGAGGAACGGGAGACGCGTGGATTCATTTCGATGACGATGACTTCACCGTTTTCTGGATTGACGGCAAACTGTACGTTGCTGCCGCCGGTTTCCACGCCAACGGCCGTTATCACTTTCTTCGCCAGGTCGCGCAGGTATTGGTACTCCTTGTCGGTCAGGGTCATAGCGGGCGCGACGGTGAGGCTGTCGCCGGTATGCACGCCCATGGGGTCAATATTTTCAATGGAACAGACGACGACAAAGTTGTTGGCCTTGTCGCGCATTACCTCCAATTCATACTCCTTCCAACCCAACAGTGAACGCTCAATCAAGACTTCGTTGACAGGGCTTTCGCGCAGTCCATGCTCCACCACGGCGTTAAAATCGTCAGGACCATAAGCAATGCCCCCACCCGCTCCTCCCAGGGTGAAAGAGGCCCGGATTAATGCTGGATAACCGATTTTTCGAATAGCTTTTTTAGCTTCTTCTAATGTATACACGAAATGACTGACGGGCACAGGTACACCGGCAGCGATCATGGCTTCTTTGAAGCGCGAACGGTCTTCGGCGATGCGGATGGACTGCCAGTTAGCGCCGATCAATTCGATGCCATACTTTTCCAGAACACCGGACTCTGCCAGACCAACGGCAAGATTGAGCGCCGTTTGCCCACCCACCGTAGGCAAGATCGCTTCAGGTTTTTCAGCAACGATCACCTTTTCGACAAATTCGACGGTTAACGGCTCGACGTAGGTGGCGTCAGCCAGATCGGGATCGGTCATGATGGTAGCGGGATTGGAATTAATGAGGACGACACGGTAGCCTTCGCGGCGCAGGGCTTTGCACGCCTGTACGCCGGAATAGTCAAATTCGCACGCCTGCCCGATGACAATAGGGCCGGAACCCAGGATAAGAATGGTGCGGATGTCTGTTCGTTTGGGCATTTTACTCCGGTTAGGGGTGGCGTAGGGGCGGTTCGCGAACCGCCCCTACATCTCTTGTCAACCCTCTGACATTCTGAAGAACCATTATCTTTTTACCGGCAGGCCGGCTTTGCGCCAGGCGTTCATGCCGCCGGACACGTTGCACACATCGTAACCGGCGCCGGACAACTTGCGGGCGGCAAACGGGCTGCGGTGGCTGGATTGGCAGATGGTCAGGATGGGCTTGCCGCGCGGCAGTTCGCTCATACGCTGGTCAAACTCGGTAAGCGGGATGAGGATCGCGCCCGGAACGACGCCGGATTTTGTCTCGGACGGCTGGCGGACATCGACGATGATCACGGTTTTGTCATCTTGCAATTTTTTATGCGCTTCTTGCACGGATATTTGCGGCACTTTGGTTTTACGAAAAAAATCGAAAATTCCCATATGAGTCCTTTTATCGGTTGGTCGGTTAGTCGGTGGCGGCCATC
>JAWOGU010000148.1:0-5212 GCA_046496595.1 Chloroflexota bacterium | reverse complement strand
GCCCAAATCAGGGCGGAAATCTGCCTAATTCTACAGGAGGTTATTCATGAGTACAGCCGAACTTATCACACCAACGCATCTGGCGCGCAAAGCCATCATTTACATACGGCAATCGACACCGCAGCAGGTACTGACCAATCAAGAAAGCACCCGACTACAATATGGCCTTAGACAACGGGCGCTGGAGTTGGGTTGGTCGAGTGAGGACATTGAGGTCATTGATGCCGACTTGGGCCTAAGAGGCGCTTCTGCGGTCCATCGAGAAGGCTTTCAAGAACTGGTCACGAAGGTTACTCTGGGACAGGTAGGGCTGATTCTCTCCTTTGATGTCACTCGCCTGGCTCGCAATTGCTCTGATTGGTACCCGTTGTTGGATGTTTGTGGCTATCGCCACTGTCTCATTGCTGACCACAGCAACCTTTATGACCCAGCCACCCTGGATGGTCGGATGCTTTTGGGACTTAAAGGGCAAATGTCTGAGTTAGAGTTGTATACTATTCGTGCCCGCATGACGACCGGCTTGCTTAATAAGGCACAACGGGGCGAATTGGCCCTGTACTTACCGGTTGGTTTGGTGCGTAACAGCCTGGAACAAGTAGTCAAGAATCCCAACCTGGAAGTCCAGCAGCGCCTGGAACTCGTGTTTGATACCTTTCTTCGCTTGAAAACTGCCAGCAAAGTGGTGCGCCATTTCAATGAGCAGTCGTTGCCTATTCCCCGCCGTGACCGTTTTGGCGACGTGATCTGGAAAAGAGCGACGGTCGCTGCTATTCTTGATATTCTCAAGAATCCCGCCTATGCGGGCGCCTTCGTTTATGGCCGTACCCGTACTGTTCGGGATGCAGGCGATAAGGCGAGACAGAAACGGCTTCCTATAAAGCAATGGCGGATTCGGGTAAATGACAAATACCCACCCTATATCAGCTGGGAAACCTACGAGAAGATTCAGGCCATGATTGAAGACAATTACGCTGAATACGACCGTAACAAATCGCGTGGTATACCCAGGCCGGGCGCCGCCTTGCTCCACGGCCTGGTTTACTGTGGACAATGCGGCCACAAGATGTTGGTTCAGTACAAAGGTGGCAACCAGTACTTGTGCAACGCCCTCCGTCAACAGTACCAGGTGCCTGTCTGCCAACGAGTTCCCGCAGACCCTATTGACGCCCAAGTTGTTGACGCTTTTTTTCAGGCCCTTTCACCTTTGGAACTAGACCTGTACGAGCGGGCTTTAGCGACGCAGCAAACCGCCGACGAGCAGATCGACCGGGCCCACCAACAACAACTGACGCGGCTGCGTTACCAGGTGGCCTTAGCTGAACGGCAATTCAACCAGGTCGACCCAGACAATCGTCTGGTTGCCGTCGAGCTGGAAAAGCGCTGGGAAGCGGCTTTGCGGGAACTGAAACAGGCGGAAGAGACTTACGCGCGAGAACAGGAGAAACAGGTAATCCCTATTGTCTTACCTCCTGAATTGAAAGAGGCTTTCACGACCATCGGTCAGAAATTACCCCCAATATGGCACCAAGATGTGTTGACCCGTGAGCAGAAGAAAGCGTTGCTGCGCTGCCTGATTGATAAAGTGGTTATCCATCGCGTTGCCGCTGATCGTGTCCAGACACGCCTGGTGTGGCGGGGGGGTGATACGACGACATGGGTGGTGCCTGTTTCCGTTGGTGCGTTTGCGGACCTATCAGATGCGGCCGAAATGGAGCAAATCATCCTCGATTTCAGCCAACAGGGTCAAACAGATGAAGAAATCGCCGCTTATTTGACGGCCATGGGTCATCGTTCTCCTCAATGCACCAATAGCGTGTTAGCCAGCACAGTCCGGACCATCCGCTTGAAGCATGGCATTTTTCTCGTGCGTAGCCAATCCCACCCCCGCCAGATTTCCGGCTATTTGACAGTGACTCAAGTGGCGTGCGCTCTTGAGGTCAAACCGCACTGGCTCTATCATCAAATTAACAAGGGCTCCATCCAGATAGACAAGGACATCCAAAGCGGGCTTTACCTTTTCCCAGACTCGCCCGATACGCTAGCCTTGTTGCGCCGCTTCCAGGCAGGCGAATTCAACAGGATATTCTTCTCGTCGAGATAGTTGCTGGTCATGAGTGTAAAAACGTAGGGTAACTTTTTATCCGGCTAAAATGATGGCTAAGACAACAGCGAAAATACAGCTTAATCAATTGTCTACAGAGGAGCAGATCACGCCTGTTTGTTCAGTTGATTCACCGGAATGGTTTGCCTGGTTGGCAACAGCTACGGCTTTCAGATACTTTTCCCAGCAACGCCTGCTCAGGAGCCCCAACTGCTATCAACCGTTACGCCCCATTTCAGTTCGTAAAGAAAAGCGGCGGCGAGGCTATCTCTGGTATGCCTATTTGAAAACACATGGTTGTCTACACAAGCGTTACCTAGGCAAGTCCTCTGCCTTGACAGCAGCCAGGCTAGATGAAATTGCTATCATCCTCAACCAGGTATGGTAATGAAAGACAAGGCAGCATTTGTTGACATGATGTCCACTCTGGCTATATTTAGAGGTAACCGAATGCCCTTGGAGCCATTAAAGAATGGCTGTCTACCTTAATTTCTACAACTTGCGTCATTCAATGGAGTATCAAGATGCCTAATCGAACAAAATGGTTAACCACAAACTACGCACGCCGCTCATTGGCTTAAGCAGCGGTCTGGAGATCCTTAACAATTGGCAGGAAAAACTCGATCCCAAGGAAGTGGCTGAACTCATTGAAATTGCGCAGCAAAGTATGAAGCGTCTGACAGATCAAATTGAGGATGTGCTCAACTATACCCATGTATCGATTTTGACACATGGCAGCGAACGATTCTATCCGGGACAACTGCCTGAATTAATTGAGCGTGTCGCCCTCAATATTGGCCTGAACACGATTTACGTCTTGCAGCCAGAGTGTGTTCCCGCTCAACCCATGACCATTTCTGAAGATTTAATGGAGATAGTTTTGTTCGAACTCTTGGAGAATTCTCAAAAGTTTCATCCGAAAAACGAGCCTGTGGTGGAGGTTATTCTGACCTACGAGGATACGCATGTATTGATGACAGTGAGTGATAACGGCCGTTATTTGCCACTGGAAGAATTGGATAAGATATGGATGCCGTATTATCAGATAGAAAAAATATTTACCGGCGAAGTTCCCGGCATGGGTTTGGGGCTGTCTACGGTAGCCTCATTGATATGGCAGGCAAATGGACAGTGTCGTATTTATAACCGGATTGATCAGCCAGGTTTATCAGTGGAGATGAAAATTCCATTTTTCTCTGAGTTGAACCCTATCAACGCTCAGAGGCTGGCTTATTAACAGGAGAAACAGCCCGGCGTTGACTGATTCACAAGGTGTAGCGGCTGTTTAGGGCAGGCGTATGGACAACAATAAAGTATACAATCCGTTTCCTGAAATCGAAGTTGCGCCTGTGCCTGCCGAAAAATATTATGTCTTAGCGGAATTAAGCTCGGATTTTACTTTCGTGTTGAGCAAAGGAGAAAACGGCCGTTATGTCATAGAATGGTTGTCTGAAGGCTTCACCAACATAACCGGCTATACCCCCTTAAATCTCCCAGATACCACCACCATCGTTCCTGCAAAAAGCCAGACATTTATCAAAGACACCCTGGAACAATTAAATCCGGGCCAGATAACCAATCTTGAATTCGCCATACAAACCAAAACAGCCGAGACTTGCTGGCTGCACGTTCGGATGCGCTGCGAACTTACCCCTGACAACCAAAGAAAACAAATCTTGGGCGCCGCCAGAGACATCACAGAACAAAAACAAATACAATTAGAGGGAGAAAATTTAAACCATAAACTGCAAATATTAAACGACATCAAACAACTCCTCTTAGCCGCAAATTCACTGACCGAAACATTACAGTCTGTTTTATGCCTGCTAAAATTATTAATCCCCTATACGAATGGCGACATCATCGAATATGATTGGCTGACTGAAGAGCTGCACATCATTGCCTCCACACATAAACATCATTCCCCCCTGATTTACGAAAACAGGCTGCCCCTTTCTTTTGTAGACTACCCCCGCTCCCCTTCCTGGCATGAAGTCATCTACATCCCAGATCTCGCCAAACGCTTAAATCTTTCCCCTTTTCAGCAGATACAACGAACCGATGGCATACGCAGCCTCATTGTTGCCCCCCTCTATAACCATCAAGCCCTGTTGGGTTATATCAATATTGGCTCAAATGAGCCTGACGCATTTTTGCCCTCCCAGCACACCCTCTTTTTAGAAGTGGCACACTTTATCGCCCTCCGTATGCAGCAATCCTACTTAAAACACCAGCAAACAGACCACACTTTGCAGCTTGAAGCCCTGGTTGAACAGCGCACCGCAGATCTCAAAGAACTGGTAGATCGGTTGGAAGAATCCAACCGCATTAAAGATGAATTTCTAGCTGCCATGAGTCACGAACTGCGCACCCCGCTCCACATCATACTAGGCAAAGCTGATGTTTTACAAGATGGCGTATATGGTTCCCTTAACCCCAAACAACTAAGAGCGGCCGTCGTTATTCGAGAAAATGGCGATCTTTTGCTTAAATTGATAAACAATTTACTGGAAATATCTAACCTTGATACAAATCAGGTTGATTTATCCATAACCCAGGTAGATATTCAACTTCTCTGCTCCCAACTCATCATAGCGGCGCGTCGTTCAGCCCAGAAAAAACGTATCAAAATCGAATTTGAAGCATTGGCGCAACCCATCAAACTGGCGGCAGATGAGACACGCCTGGAGCAAATACTGCTGATTTTATTGGACAACGCGCTAAAGTTTACGCCAGAAGGCGGCAAAGTGGGCCTGGATGTAACCGTCAATACGGACCAGTCAGTCATCCATTTTGAAGTATGGGATACGGGTATTGGCATAGATTCAGACCTTATCGATCTGATATTTTTACCCTTCAAACAGCTAGACGGCCGTTTATCCCGAGAATATGGCGGCGCCGGACTTGGTTTGCCGCTCGCCCATCGACTCACCCAACTGCATGATGGCGCCCTGTCGGTAGTCAGCGAAATAGGTCAGGGCAGCCGTTTCACCGTGTCCCTCCCCCTAACCCCCTCCCAAATGGAGGGGAGAAGAGTTCCCCCTCCATTTGGGAGGGGGTTAGGGGGAGGGACACGGTGAAACGGCTGCCCTGACCTATTTCGCTGACTAC
>JAWOGU010000119.1:0-12514 GCA_046496595.1 Chloroflexota bacterium | reverse complement strand
CACCGTGGTCGAGCGCCTCGAGGCCTTGGGCGTCCGCGTGTTGGCGATGGGCCCCGACACCATACGCGCCGTGACGAATCTGCACGTGACGCGCCGCGACATCGACGCGGCGCTCGCCGCGTTCCGGACGGCCATCGCCGCTCGGGACATCGAGTGACAAACCATGCGACCAACAGGCTACCTTTGATCCCACAAAACACCTATTTTGTCACGCCTGATTTTTCCAGAGTTTTCAGATCCAATCTCTTTAGACTTTAAGAAAGTAATTCCCTCCCCTTAATCCCCTCCCGGCAGGAGGGGAAACTGCTCCCTCGCCCTTTGGGAGAGGGCTGGGGAGAGGGGAAGAATTCCCCAGTGACCGGCACCTTAGGCGTTGAGGCGCAGGGCGCGGGGGTAGTGGTTTTTGATCTGGCCGCCGCTGTGTTTGCCCCAGCCAAGGGGGTAGCCGTCAGTCGTGATTAACACCCATTTCCCACTGTATACCGAAAACTGTTCACTGTTCACTGAACACTGTTCACTGTCTAGCATATGGCCGGTAAGGTATTGGTGGATTTCGGGGGCGTCGGGCGGGAAATCCAGGTGGGCGTGGACGTCGGCGGGTTGCAGGCTGAGGGCCAGGGCGTGGGCGGGGAGGAAGTGGTTTGGGCGCAGTTCACCCAGGTCGAGGCCGTGGCGCAGTAGGCGCAGTCCCTGGGTAGGCAGTTGGATGGCGGGCAGATGAATGAGATAACGGCCGTTTATCACCCTTAATCTCTGCTCGTCAAATTCAATGCGCAAATGTTCGTGGGCAAAGCGGCGCCACAGTTTTAATTGGAGAGTGGAGAGTGGAGATTGGGCGCTGGAGATCGGTTTTTCTCTGCGCTCTCCGCGCCTCTGCGGTAAATTGTCTTCGTGTTTTTGCAGGAGGGCGATGAAGTGGCCTTCGCCGGGGAAGTGGTGGGGCCAGAGGCGGACGGCGCGGGTCAGGGCGGGGCTGCCATCCGCCCAGGCGGGTTGACCGGAGCGGAAGCCGGTGTAAGCGGGCGGGGCGATAAGGCTGAAAGCGGGATGCTCATTGAGGAAACGGGCAATGACCTGCTCGTCTTCTTCCGGGGAGAAGGTGCAGGTGGCGTAGGCCAGGACGCCGCCGGGACGAAGGAGGGAAACGGCCGTTTCCAATATGCCAGACTGCCTGCGACTGCACGCCGCCACCATGTCGGCGCTCCATTCAAAGCCGCCCTGCTTGCGGAACATGCCTTCCCCGGAGCAGGGCGCATCGACCAGCACCTTGTCGAAGAGGGGGCCAAAGGCGCGGGCGAGATGCTCCGGCTGATTGTTGGTGACCATGATGTTGCGCGCGCCCCAGCGTTCCAGGTTTTCAGACAGGATTTGGGCGCGGCCGTGGTGAACGTCGTTGGCGACCAGCAGACCCTCGCCTTGCAGCAGGGCGGCGAGGTGGGTGGCTTTACCACCGGGGGCGGCGGCCAGGTCGAGCACTAGGTCGCCCGGCCGGGGCCGGAGCAGGGCGGCGACGGCCATGGCGGAGGGTTCTTGCAGGTAGTAGAGGCCGGCGGCGTGGTAGGGATGTTTGCCCGGCTGGCTGTCGGCGTCCAGCACGCGGAAACCGGCCGGTTCGTAGTCGCCCACCGCTTCAAGCGTAAACGGCCGTTTCCTGCTAAAATCCTCGGCGGAAATCTTTAAGGTATTGACGCGCAGCCCGACGTGAAACGGCCGTTCGTAACTGGCGACAAACGGCGCAAACTCAGCGCCCAACAGGGCCTGCATCTTATCTAAAAATGGCTGCGGTATACTCATAAAATGGATGCGTGAGGCGTGATGCGTAAGGGTTTTCACGCCTCACGCCTCACGCCTCACGCTTTACGCTTCATTTATCACGATATGGCATATCACGATATGACAAACAAACGTTTAACTTTGCCCCATGGCGTCCTGCACCTGCCCGCTTTCTTACCCGACGGCACGCAGGGCGTGGTCAAGTCTATCGACGCCCAGGACGTGGCGGGCAGCGGCGTGCAGGCGGTGCAGATGAACGTCTATCACCTGATGCAGCGTCCCGGTTCCTCGACGATTCAGGCGCTGGGCGGGCTGCACGCCATGTCGGGCTGGAAAGGGCCTATCTTCACCGATTCGGGCGGCTTCCAAGTATATTCGCTCATCCGCCAAAATCCTAAAAGCGGCAGCATCGCCGACAAGGGCGCGACGTTCCGCATTGAAGACAAAAAGTTCAACTTTACGCCGGAAAAAAGCATCCAACTGCAAATGAGCTACGGCGCGGACGTCATTATCTGCCTGGACGACTGCACCCACGTGGATGACCCGCCGGACGTGCAGGCGGCGTCGGTGCGGCGCACGGTGGCCTGGGCCAAACGCTGCCGGGTGGAGTTTGACCGGCTGGTGGGCGAGAAGGGGTTGAGTGAAACGGCGCGGCCTAAATTGATTGGCGTGGTGCAGGGCGGCGGGGACCGGGGTTTACGCGGCCAATGCGCCGAGCAGCTTTTGGAAATCGGTTTTGACGGCTATGGCTACGGCGGCTGGCCCCTGGATAACGAAAACAATCTGCTGATTGACGTGTTGGGCTGGGTGCGGGAGTTGATCCCACCTGAGTATACGGTTCACGCCCTAGGCGTAGGCCACCCCGATAACGTGGTCGCCTGTGGGCGATTGGGTTATGAACTGTTTGACAGCACGATGCCTACGCGGGACGCGCGCCACGGCCGTTTATATGCGTTTACGGTGGATCCCGGCGAGACCCAGTTAACCGGGAACTGGTTTAAGTATGTCTATGCCCATGACAAGAAGCACATCAAGGCTAACCTGCCTGTCTCGCGGTTCTGCGACTGCCATACCTGCCGGCATTATACGCTGGGTTATCTCTATCACCTGTACAAAGTGAATGACAGCCTGTTCCCGCGTCTGGCGACGATACACAATTTGCGTTTTATGACGATGATGATGGCGGCGTTGAGGCGGGAGATGGGAGATTAGAGATTGGAGATTTAGAGGTTATCCGATCTTCAATCTCTCATAAGATCATGTCTGACTTAGATAAACTGGTAACGGCCGTTTCCCAATCCCCCAAGTACCAGCACGTGTCGCCGGCGCTCATCCGGCGGGTGGGGGCGGCGGAACTGGCGAAGCGGCGCAGTTATAAAGAGGCGGTCAAGGCCACCAAAAACAAGCTGCACCAGGTAGGCGGGGCGTATCAGGATGTCAGGATTGATTATGACTGGGCGCTGGCGCTGTTGCAAGAGTCTCAACGCGGAGGCGCGGAGGCGCGGAGAGAAGCGTTGGCAGAAGTGATGCGGCTGCATACGTCGACGCGGGAGCGGCTGCCGATTCTGGACCGGTTTTATACGGAGACAGTGGCGGGGCTGCCGCCCATCCACAGCCTGCTGGACGTGGCCTGTGGCCTGAATCCGCTGGCGCGGGACTGGATGCCGTTGGCGGCGGACGCCGTCTATCTGGCCTATGACATTTACGAGGATATGATGGCTTTCTTGGGCGGCTATTTTGCGCTGGCGGGCATTCCGGGCAAGGCAGAAGTGCGCGATGTGGCTGCGGAGCCGCCGGTGGAGCCGGTAGACCTGGCCCTCTTGCTGAAGACGCTGCCGGTGCTGGCCCAGATTGACAAAACGGCCGTTCCCCGCCTGCTTGATTCTTTGCAAGCCAGATACCTGCTGGTCAGTTTTCCGGCCAAAAGCCTGGGCGGGCGGCAAAAGGGCATGGCGGAAAACTATGAAGCGCAGTTTGCCGGCTGGATTGAAGGGCGGGGATGGGCTGTGGAGAAGTTTTCGTTTGAGAATGAATTGGCGTTTTTAGTGGAGACAAATCTTTAACGCAAAGGGCGCAAAGAAGCAAAGGTGCGAAGTTTTTTTCTTTGCGTCTTTGCCTCTTTGCGCCTTTGCGTTGATCATTTAAGAGAGCAAGTTATCATACCGGTATGGGAAATGAGGCAGAGGTGGACGCGCTGGTAACGGCCGTTAAACAATCTAAAAAATACGGCGATACCAGCGAGGAGACCATCCGGGAACTGGCGGCGGAGGCGCTGCGCCGGCATAAGAAGCCGAAACTGGCGCTCAAGTCGGTGCGTTCCCAACTGCACAGCATCATGGCCCCCTATTTGGGGGATCCGGATTATGAAGCGGCGAAGGAACGGTTAACGGCCGTTTTTGCCGCCAACGATCCCGCGCAAATTAAAGCCGCCTGCCATGACCTGCTTTTTACCCACCTCTCCACGCGGGAACGGCTGCCGCTGCTGGATACCTTCTACCAGGAGATTTTCGCCGTCACCGGCAAACCGGACAGCCTGCTGGATGTGGCCTGCGGCCTGAATCCGCTGGCCTTTCCCTGGATGGACCTGCCTGCCAGCACCCTGTTCTACGCCTACGACATCCACGAGCCGCGCATCGACTTCCTCAATCACTATTTCCGGCTGCAAGGATTGGAACCGCTGGCAAAGCTGCAAGACGTGGCGCTGCAATTCCCGCAGGAGCAGGCGGATGTGGCCCTGTTCCTCAAGGAGATGCCCCGTTTTGCCCGCAATTATGGCGATTTAGGACGGCCGTTACTGGAAGCGCTCAACGTGCGCTGGCTGGTGGTCTCGTTTCCGGCGGTCAGCACCCACGGCGGGCGCAACCTGACCAGCCGCTACCGTGAATTTATGTTCCAACTGATCGACGGCCTGCCCTGGCAGACGACGGAGATTTTATTTGAGGGCGAACTCGTATTTTGTATTCAAAAGGATTGAAGATGAATGATTAAAGATTGGAGATGGCTTGACCATGTCTCTTAATCTTCAATCTTCAATCTTTATTTTTGCCATGCAGCGATTTTTTGTCTCCGCTATCGAAAATGACCGGGTCGTTTTTTCGGCCGAGCAGGCGCACCAGATACGGCAGGTGCTGCGTTTGGGCGTGGGCGAACGGGTGACGGCGCTGCTGGATGGCGCGGGTTGGGAAGCAGAGGCGGAGTTGGTGCAGGTGGAGAAGAAGGGGGTAACGGCCGTTGTCCGCCACAAACGCCCTGTCACTACCGAACCCGCAGTCAGGCTAACGCTGTACCAAAGCCTGCTCAAGCGGGATAATTTTGAGTGGGTGCTGCAAAAAGGAACCGAAATTGGCGTGTCTCGGTTTGCGCCGCTGATTTCTGAGCGTACGGTGGCTCATCCGCCAAACAAGATGGAACGCTGGCAGCGTATTGTGGTGGAAGCGGCGGAGCAGTCCGGGCGCGGCTGCATCCCGCAGATTTTGCCGCCGGCACGGCTGACAGACGTGTTGGCGCACTGGCAGTCCGACCGGCTGGGCCTGATGCCGGCGCTGTCTACGGACGGGGTAACGATTGGATCGGTGTGGGAGAAGATGCCCACTTCGACAGGCTCAGTGGGCGTGTTTATTGGGCCGGAAGGGGGCTGGACGGAAGATGAAGTGGAAAACGGCCGTTCCGCCGGTCTGATTCCCGTTACTTTAGGCAAACGTATTTTACGCGCCGAAACAGCCGCCATCGTGGCTGCGGCG
Organism: Chloroflexota bacterium; assembly: GCA_046496595.1. GTDB lineage: Bacteria > Chloroflexota > Anaerolineae > Promineifilales > Promineifilaceae. The sequence continues at coordinate 7,001 of JAWOGU010000119.1, read as the reverse complement.
CTGGTTATGCAGGCGGTGGAATAAAAACGAAGACGAGGGCTGAGCCTGTCGAAGCCCGTAACAGGCCAGCCTTCGACAAGCTCAGGCTTCGTTGAATTATCAAATCTTCAATCTTTAGACATCAATCCTATGCTCTATCTCGTGGCAACACCCATTGGCAATTTAGGCGACATCACCCTGCGGGCGCTGGAAACACTGCGCGCCGTTGATTTTGTCGCCAGTGAAGACACCCGCAAAACCGGTCGTCTGCTCAAGCATTTTGAGATCAGCAAGCCGCAGATCGCCTTTCACGAACACAACGAAGCCCAGGCGGGACAGCGCATCATGTCTATTTTGGCCGACGGCAAATCGGTGGCGGTCGTTTCCGACGCGGGCACGCCGGGTATTTCGGACCCCGGCTACACGCTGGTGCAGCTTGCCATTGAGAACGGCCATGCCGTGACCATGATCCCTGGCCCCACGGCGCTGGCAATGGCGCTTGTGCTGTCCGGACTGCCCGCCCACAGCTTCACCTATCGCGGTTTTCCGCCGCGCAAAAGCGGCAAGCGGCAGCGTTTCCTGGCGGTAGATACTGCCTCGCCCCACACCCTCATCTTCTACGAAAGTCCGCACCGTCTGAAAGCCTTCCTGGAAGACGCGCTGGCGGTCTACGGCGACCGCCGCGCCGCCCTCGCCAACGAACTGACCAAGCTCTTTGAAAATGTGCAGCGCGGTACGCTGTCTGAACTGATCGCTTTTGTGGAAAAAGAGGAACCGCGTGGGGAGTACGTGGTGGTGATTGAAGGGACTGATGGGGTGATGGGGTGAGCAGGTGATGAGGTGAGTTCGCTGTTCTGCCGCCTTACGACTTTGCTACCCCATCACCTCTACACCCCATCACCTCCACACCTCTACACTTATTTATGGTACTGCTCCCCGTGCATGATGGTGAAGGCGCGGTAAAGCTGTTCCATGAAGATGACGCGGGCGAGTTCGTGGGTGAAGGTGAGGGGCGAGAGGGCGAGTTGTTCGTGGCTGGCGGCGATCACTTCGTCTGAGAAACCTAAAGGACCACCAAGCAAGAAGGCGAAACGGCCGTTTCTCTCCATCCCCTCTCTCAGCCAATCCGCCAAACCAGGACTCGTCAACTGCCTGCCGGTCGGCGACAGCAAAACCAACCGGTTGGCCTGCGCTGCCCCTTTGAGCAGCAGTTCCCCCTCTTTTTGCATGGCGGTTCCATCCGGCAGCCCGCGTCCCACAAAATCCTTCACTTCCATGAGTTGAAACGACGTGTAAAAGCCAAGCCGCTTCTCGTAGTCCTGCTGCGCTTGCAGCCAGTGCTTTGTGCGCATCTTGCCCACGGCAATGAGGTCAATCGCGCCAAATTTACGTGTCATGGGTTAAAAGGGGCAGAGTGGCAGAGTGGCAAAGTTGCAGGGTGGCAAGTTAGCAGGTGTTTTCACCCCATCACCTCCACGCCCCATCACCTCTACATCCCTTCACCTCTACATCCCTTCACCTCTACAATTCCGCCAGCATTTCCGGCAGTTCGTCCAGTTGATGAATAATCCCATCCGGCACAACGCCTGCGACCATGGGGAAGCGGTCGCTGTTGCGGATGAGGATGGCTTTCATGCCGGCGGCGTGCGCGCCGGCAATATCGTGTCCCGGTGAGTCGCCGATAAAGATGGCCTGGTCCGGAGCGACGTTCAGTTCTGCCAGCACGTACAGGTAGGGGTCGGGTTGGGGTTTCCATTTGTTGGCGTCGGCCGAAAAGAGCATGGCGTCGAAGTAGCCGTCGATACTGAAGCGCTGCAAGTCGTCGACGTGGGCGGCGCCGGTGAACATGGTGTTGGAGAGCAGGCCGATTTTGAGACCTTGACGTTTGAGGGTTGCCAGCGTTTCCAGGGCGCCCGGCAGGAGGTGGGCCTGGGCGCAAATGGCGTTTTGGTACAGGACGCCCGCTTCGACCAGCCAGGCGGGCTGCACGCCATTGGCGCCGACGCAGCCGTGCAAAATCTCGCCCAAAAAGTCAACCAGACGCAAATTACGCACACCCTCTACCGCTCCCTGCCAGCGTCCCGGCAAAATAGCAAAGCCGGTATCCCGGAACTTGTCAAAGGGCGGTAAAGCCATGCCCTGGACCTGAAAATAGTCGTAGGCGGCGGCCAAGCCCGGCGTTTCCAAATCGGGCCAGACGGCATAAGGACCGGCATACTCCACGAGGGTGCCGCCTAAATCAAACACAACTGCTTCAATCTTCAAAATAGCATCTCCTAAAAACTAACCGCGGAGGACGCAGAGAAGCGGAGAAAAACCTCTGCTTTCTTCGCTCCTCCGCGGGTTTCGGGTTTTATTTCTGATCAGCGAATTTGGCGACGGTGACGCCTTCGCCGCCTTCGCCGTCTTTGCCTTCTTCAAAGGACGTCACGTGGCTGTTCTGTTTGAGAGCCTCACGAACGGCCGTTCTCAGTTTCCCCGTGCCTTTGCCATGAATAATACGCACCCAGGGCATGCGCGACAGAAACGCATTGTCCAGGAAGCGCTCCAGTTTCTCCAGCCCCTCTTCCACGCGGTGGCCGCGGATATCCAACTCCAGTCCGGCATACGAACCGGTTGGTCCCTTTATGCCGCCGGCCTCCTCTTGCTCTTCCTCAACAGGCCGCCCTTTGAACTCCATGTCGTCAAACTTGACGCGCATTTGCAGGCGGCCCATCACCACCATGGCCTCGTTGTTGGTCAGCGACACCACCTCGGCCTTGCGGTCCATCGACTTTACCAACACCGTATCTCCCACTTGCAGCTTGCGCCGAATTTGTTTGGTGGGCGACGGGACTTTTTCGATGACGGGGACGACCGGCTTTGACTGTTCCTCTTCCAGGTCGGCGACCTCTTTGCTCAGTTTTTTAAGTTGATTGAGCGAAGCGGCGTCCCGGATTTGCTTGCGGGCGCGGCGCAGTTCGTCCTGTACATCCTCAATTTCCGCTTTGGCTTCAGCCCGCGCCTCTTCCAAAATGCGGCGGCGCTCTATCTCGATTTCTTCCAGCCGCCGCGCGAGAAGATCGCGCTGATCTTCGGCTTCGCGCAGCGCCAGGCGCGTGCCCGCCTCTTCCGCTTCCATCTTGTCGCGCAGCCCGTAGATGGCGTCCAGCATGTTTTCCGCCTGGTGGCTGCCCACGCCAAGCTGGCGCAGGGCGTCGTCGAGAATGGTCTCGTCCAGCCCCAGACGGCGGGCGATGGCCAGAGCGTTGGAGCGCCCCGGCAGGCCAATGGTCATCTCGTAGGTGGGCGACAGCGTTTCGATATCGAAAAGCAGCGAGGCGTTGGTGGCGCCTGCGGTCTGGCTGGCGTACAGCTTCAACTCTGGGTAATGGGTGGCGACAAAGGTCGTCGCGCCCTTGTCGCGCAAATAGTTGACGATGGCCTGCGCCAGCGCCGCCCCTTCCGCCGGGTCGGTGCCGGAGCCTAGTTCGTCAAACAGCACCAGCGAACGGTCATCCACCTGCGCCAGGATACGGGTGATGTTGGTGATGTGGGCGGAGAAGGTGGACAGGCTTTGTTCGATGGACTGCTCATCGCCGATGTCGGCGAAGATGTTGTCAAAAATGGTCAGCCGCGCTTCGATAGCAGGGATTTGCATCCCGGATTGGGCCATCAGCACCATCAAGCCGGTGGTTTTCAGGCTAACGGTTTTGCCGCCGGTATTGGGACCGGTGATGAGCACGGTGAAGATGTCGTCCGCCAGGGTCAGGTCGGTGGGGATGACGGTGGCCGGGTTGAGCAGGGGATGGCGGGCGGCTTTGATCCAGATGGTGGAGCCGGGGTGCGGGTTAGGCGGCGGCGGAACCCATTTTTCCCGTTCATTGGCATGTTTGGGCGGGCGCGGGGCGGGGAATTCACGCCAGTCCACAAAATCCGGTGGGACGCCCTTTAGCATGGAGGCGTAGCGGGCGCGGGCGAAAATCAGGTCCAGTTCCGCCAGACGGGCCACCATGCGTTTGATGCTGTCACCCTGTTCGGCGACTTTGGCGGAGAGCGCCGCCAGGATGCGCTGAATTTCGTCTTGTTCACGGATTTGCAGGCCGCGGTATTCGTTGTTCAGGTCCACGGTGCCGATGGGTTCCAACCAGAGAGTCGCGCCGCTGCCGCTCTGGTCGTGGACGATGCCTTTGAGGCGGCCTTTGGCGTCGGCGCGCAGGGGAATGACGTAACGGCCGTTTCTCATGGACACCAACGCTTCTTGCAAATACTGGCTGCTGCTGCTCTGCAACAGGCGCTGGAGCTTGTCTTGAATACGGCCGTGGGTGGCGCGCAGCTCGCGGCGAATGTTAGCCAGGGTGGCCGAGGCGCTGTCCAGCACTTCGCCGCGCTCATCGAGGGTCTGAGAGATAGCGGTCACCAGGCCGGGGCATTCCTCAATCAGCTCGGCAATTTCGGCCAGGTGCGGGAATTTGTCCTGCTCTTTGAGCAGGGCGCGGCGCAGGTTGCGGGCAGCCTCAATGGTGGCGCGGATGTCGAGCAGGCTTTCCGGCTGCAAAGTGAAACCGTGTTCGGCATTGTCCACCGGCAGGCGCACGTCACGCGCCCCGCCGATGGTGACGCTGGTGTGGGTGTCCAGCAGCAGGCGCGCTTCGCGGGTTTCTGTCTGCCACTGCACCGCTTCCAGAAAATCGGTGGTGGGCATGAGGGCCTGAGCCAGTTCTTTCCCGGCGCTGAAGCTGGTGTAACCGGCGAGGATGTCTCGTATTTTATGGAATTCCAGGGTGTATAAGCTTTTTATGTCCATAACGGGTAGAAGTATAACTGAAAACGCGTGTTGTTGTTAAAAGAAAGAACCGATTTCAGGGTATTGCCAAAGTAAAAAACCATTAACGCAAAGTTGCAAAGGGGCAAAGTTGCAAAAAAAGCTCTTTGCGTCTTTCATTCTTTGCATCTTTGCGTTGTAAATGTTTTCTTGCGTTGAAGAAGGACGCTGGGGCAGATTTTCCAGGGTAGCTTGAACGGGGCGCATTCTCTATAATCCAGGCCATGTTTGAATTTGACATCACTGCCCAAGACCCAAACAGCGGGGGGCGAAACGGCCGTTTCCACACCCCGCATGGCATCCTCGAAACGCCCGTCTTTGCGCCGGTAGGCACCGCCGCCACCGTCAAGGCGATGAAACCCAGCGACCTCAAAGAACTGGGCGCCACGCTGGTTCTCAGCAACACCTACCATCTCTACCTGCGTCCCGGCGACGAACTCATCCGCGACCTGGGCGGGCTGCATCAGTTTATGCAGTGGCAGGGTCCCATTCTCACCGACAGCGGCGGCTTCCAGGTGTTCAGCCTGAGCGATACGCGCAAAATCGACGCCGACGGCGTCACCTTTCAATCCCACATTGATGGCTCCTATCACCGTTTCACGCCGGAGAGCAGCATTGCCGTGCAGGAAAACCTGGGCGCCGACATCATCATGGCCTTCGACGAATGCCCGCCGCCCAACGACCGCGCCTACGTGGAAAAGTCGCTGACGCGCACCCATCCCTGGCTGGAGCGCTGCCTGGCGGCCAAAACGCGAGAGGATCAGGCGCTGTTTGGCATTGTGCAGGGCGGCGTCTTCCCCGATTTGCGTGAAGCCAGCGCCCGTTTCATGATGGACCTGGACCTGCCGGGTTACGCCATCGGCGGGCTGGCGGTGGGCGAGACCAAGGCGCAAATGGCCGCCACGCTGGACGTGCTGAATCCCATTTTGCCGCAGCACAAACCGCGTTATCTGATGGGCGTGGGCGCGCCGGAGGACGTGGTCAACGGCGTGCTGCGCGGCGTGGATATTTTTGACTGCGTGCTGCCCACGCGCATTGCCCGCAACGGCTCGGCGCTCGTTTTGGGCGGACGGCTAAATTTGCGCAACGCCCAGTACCACAGCGATCCCGCGCCGCTGGACGCCGACTGCGCCTGTTACACCTGCGCCCATTTCAGCCGCGCTTATCTGCGCCATCTGGTGAAGGCCAACGAAATCCTGGGCCACATCCTGCTCACTACCCACAACCTCCACTTTTTGTTGGAACTGGTGCGCCAACTGCGGACGGCGATTGGGCAGGGGGAACTACGGCCGTTTGCTGAGGAATTTTTGAGTCATTATCCATCTTTAATGCGTGATGCGTGATGCGTAAGGGTTTTCACGCATCACGCATCACGCTTCGCGCCCAAATCAAAAGGAGATTAAAAAATGAGTCTGACAAGCGCCCCGAAGGAAGTGAAAACCAGCCGTATCTGGCTGGGCGGGCTGATCACCATCGTCTTGGCGGTGGTGGGCAATCTGGTTTTGGTGTGGCTGGCGAACTTGCTTTTGGAGATACCGCCGGAATTTGAACCTTTACAACCGTGGCGGGTTTCCCTGTTCACGGTGGTTGGCGTGCTGAACTTCGGCCAGTTGGACCAGATCGCCGGCAAAGACGCGGACATGAGCCCCCACGCCGTCGCGGTTCGTCCGCGTGCCGCACAACCGGATATGAATCCAATGGTGGCCGGTCTGCGAATCGTTGCGCAGGATCGTCGGTTCGCGCCGGGCGTTCAGAACCACGACGTCAAGGTTGCCGTCGTTGTCCAGATCGTCCAAGCCCGCTCCACGGCTCGACAACCTGGGCAGCAGCCCGTCGCCGCACTCGTCAGACACATCGACGAATCTGCGGCCACCTGAATTCATCAGCAGCGAGTTCCGAACGGCAAAGGCCGTCGAACCGGAATACTGCTCGATGTTGTCCTGCAAATGGCCGTTGGCGATGAACAGGTCGCGATCCCCGTCGTTGTCCAAGTCGCCGAATCCGACGCCCCAATTGACGTGCGGATAGGTTTTGATTCCGGCTTCGGTAGTGCGAGTCACGTCTTCGAAGAATCCGCCGCCGACGTTCCGGTAGAGGACCGGCAGTTCGGCGGCATACGCGGTCTGGAACAGATCCAGCCATCCGTCGTTGTCGTAGTCGGCGCAATCGATCCCCATGCTGCCCAGCGCCATGCCGTCGGCATTATAGCCGAAGCCCG
>JAWOGU010000011.1:0-10968 GCA_046496595.1 Chloroflexota bacterium | reverse complement strand
TCCCCAACCGCTGCCCCCTACCCTTTTGGATACGATAAGTTAACCGACAACGGCCGTTTCCCCTGGCAAAAGCTATGTAACTGTCATCGCGCTCACTTCTTCTCGTCTTCATACCCTCCGTTTTTTTCAAAAGGCATTATCCTAACTTTTTTCACGGGCCATGATGGATCTCCTGTTTTGCGGCGGATTTTACCGTTTTATGGCGTCAAATCTCATTTTTTGGCGGAGAATGGTGACTTATACATGACCATCGAGGAGGAATCAATGGCTTTGCTGACAAATGACCGGAGCGGCGCTGGCTATCTAGCCGTGGAATTGACCATAGATAAACGGTTACAGCCCATCACGCCTTTTGCGCGGGGGCCGGTTGTATCCTGGGATGTCTCAGACGAGGTGTACGAGGAGTTAAAGGAGCTGACCGAAGAGCTACTGGCGGAATTGGAGGAATCGGAGTCAGACTGGCCGCCATCCGGCAAAGACTGGCCGCAAATCGATAGAGCAAAAGTAGGCTGGTTGAACTGTACAATCCGGTTTGTCGTGGGCACAACCGTCATTTACCAGCAAAGTTTACTGGTGCAATACACCACATTTTGGGATTGGTATCATTTGCTCAACACGTTGACAGCGACAGAACACAAAGAGGATCGCCATATATACAGTGGCCTCGAAAGTCCTGAGCTGCGGATGCACCTGGAACGCAGCTACTTTGATCCGGAGGAATGGGGACTTGATCCTGAAACGGCCACTGGATACAGCCACTCTTTGCACATCTATGTGGACACCGGCATTGCCGCCGGCGCGTTTGGGGTTAGCGGTGAGGGGCCAGGGATGTTTTTATATCCAACTCAGGAAAAAGCGCTGGCATTTGCCCGCCAATTGTTGGCTGAGGCCGATGCAGCCGGTTGACAAGCTAACTGTTTACTAGAATTTCGGCAGCGGCCCAATCGAAATCTGTTTTAGGGTTCCTCAATGACATCCAACAGCCTTCGCTCAATCTGCGGCTAGGCTGCCGCCAAATTCACCCACTCAATGCGAATGTGGTGTTTTGGCGGTTCTCTGCCAGAATTTTGGCCGTGAATGTTGTTTTGATTTTTTAGTTGAAACAAGATAGAAGACAGCGCCACCGTTGCAGGTAGTGCCAGATGGCGAACAGTGTTAGGGGCATTCTCCCGTGCCATTCAGGCGAGGGCAAACGGCACTGGCTGAAAAAGACAAATTCGCCCTGCCGGTAGCGATGGTCCTGCTCAAAGGGGCACCTGTCCCTGCCTTCAGAGGCCCGACACGGCGCGAATATTCATCAACTTCCGGTTGTGATTGCGCCTGCACGCTCGTAATTCACAACAATGACGCCATTTGGGGTGACTTTGCTTTCCGTCACCTTGAACGCCATCGGGATCGTGCCATCGGCAAACAACCGCTTTCCAACACCCAACGTTATCGGATATATCATCAGCCAGAACACATCGACCAAATCATGCTTGATAAGCGTCTGAATGAGATGTCCACTTCCCCAAACGTGCAAATCCGGCCCTGGCTGTTGCTTGATTTTGAAGACTTTTTCTGCAATATCTCCGTTTAAAAACACGGACGGCTGCCATTCGCTAGACGTCATGGTATTCGAGGCGACGTACTTGGTCGCCGTGTTGACGCCAGGCCATGCGTCCAAATGTTGCGGCCAGTACGGCGCCCAAATTTCAAATGTTTTGCGCCCTAACAACAGGTCGAAGGGCATGTTCATCTGCCTTCTCAGAACCGTGCCAAGAATCGCGTCGGAATATGGCGCTATCCATCCGCCATACGCGAAGCCGCCGCTGGTATCTTCATCTGGCCCGCCTGGAGCTTGTATGACACCATCAAGGGAGATATGTTCAAGCACAACAACTTTTCTCATGACTGAGTTCTTCCATTATCTGGATTACTATCTGGTTGCCCCGTTCAAAACAGGTAAACGACATCTCAACTATTATGTTATATCAAAATGCGTAAGGCATCTATATGTTGCCACGCGACGAAGCCAGCCAACGTCATCGTCAGGTGCGCTGGCGCGGTTGCCAGGTGAATGAATCGCAGCCAAAACAGGGTGAAGCCGCTGTCCAGTTCGTCGTTGAACATCGCTTCCAGGTCGAACTCCGAGTAGGCGGCGCGGGTGAGGCTGACGTTGTCGCGCAAAATGCGGAAGCGCAGCCCATTGCTGATAAAGGCCCATAGGTAGTTGTCGGTGTGGTTGAGACAATCCTGCGCCAGGCTGTGGGGGGAACGGTGGCGGGTTGTTGTTATGGGCGACTGTTTGCATAAATGCATCCTCGTTGAAAACGACTCGAATATGGCCTATAATGTGGATAGTTATCCCTATTTGAATAGGGCTTGAGGCACATGCTTATGATGAAGACGGTCCAAATGACAATAGATGAAGCTCTGTTAACGCAGGTAGACACGCTAATCGAAGAGTTGGGAACCAACCGTTCCGCCTTCATGCGTGATGCCTTGGAAAGCGCCCTAAAACAGCGGCAGGTGAAAATGTTAGAAGAGCAGCACCGAGCCGGTTACGAGCGCCATCCTTTGACGTCCGACGAATTCGACATCTGGCAAGAAGAGCAGGTTTGGGAGTCCACTCCATGAATCGAGGAGAAATTCGCTGGTATACTTTTCGGGTACCAGACAAACGCCGCCCCGTTCTCGTTCTCACGCGGGATTCGGCAATTCCGGTGCTGACTGGTATCACCATTGCCCCGCTAACCACCATTATCCGCGATATTCCAACGGAAGTTGTCTTGTCCCCTGAAGTCGATGGTGTATTAGAAACCTGTGCCGTCAACCTCGATAACCTCCAAACCATACCAAAAGCCCACATTGGGCCATTGCTCACTATTCTATCGCCTGACAAAATACAGGCTGTAGAAGAAGCCCTCTGTTTTGCATTAGGCGTCGACTCCCGATAACTGTGCATTTCTATGCGTTCCTCTGGTGGAGCCTATCATTGCCGCTAGAGAATGGCTGGTAACAACATGTATACACGGAGCACATCCGGTGGGAGCTGCGGACCTTTTTGTTTGCAAGTCTTCAGCACACTATTTGTTGAAGACCCCAATTTTTGTCCATTTTGTGTCATCTAATCTACGTGTTGTCATGGGCTAAACACTTGATCACAATGATTAGATTCACGTAATTTTTAACAAAAAGTCAACACAACCTAGAATCGAGGGAACTGCCATGACGCCGATTGCTAATGACCTCCTAAACTGGCTGTTGACAGGTGATGTCGCCATCCAATACCAGGCTTACCGCGATCTCCTGGATGAAGAGCGCCCCGATTTGCGGGCGCGCATCGCTCTGGAAGGCTGGGGAGCGCAATTCTTGCAAGCCCGCCAGCCGGCAGGCCATTGGGGCCGGGGCTTCTACCAGCCCAAGTGGATTTCAACCCATTACACCCTGCTTGACCTGAAGCATCTCGGCATCACGCCCGATCTGGCGTCAATCCGCGCAGCTATCAGCCATATCCTGGCGCACCACAAATCGGCCGATGGCGGCGTCAACCCGGCAAAAACTGTCGCAAACAGTGACGTCTGCGTCAACGGCATGTTCCTCAACTACGCTGCCTACTTCGCAATGCCTGTCGAATCGCTCCACTCCATTGTAGACTTCCTGATTGGGGTACAAATGGCCGATGGCGGCTTTAACTGCCAATCCAACCAACAGGGGGCCGTTCACAGTTCACTCCATTCGACCATTTCGGTGCTGGAGGGGATTGGTGAGTACCGGGTCAACGGGTATGCGTATCGGGCTGCCGAATTGGATGTCATTGCGCGTCAGGCACAAGAATTTATCCTGCTGCACAGGCTGTTCCGCTCCGACCGCACCGGCGCGATTATCAGCCCGCGCTTTTTGCTCCTATCCTACCCGTCACGCTGGTTTTACGACATCCTGCGGACGCTGGATTATTTTCGGAGCGTTGGCGCGGATCATGATCCCCGGATGCAGGATGCCTTGAATGTCCTGCGGCAAAAACGGCGCAAAGATGGCACCTGGCCCCTCCAGGCCAAACATCCAGGACAAACTCATTTCGACATGGAAACCCCCGGCGGGCCCAGCCGCTGGAATACCCTGCGGGCACTGCGGGTGCTGCGGCATTTTCGGCAGGTCAATCCAACCGTGGTATAGCCGCTATGAAAGTCGAATTGCGCTGGCTCAATTGCTTCTGGTTGATGCTCCCCTTGCTGGCATGGAATATCATCCTGGCGCCAGAGATTGCCGCGGAGAAGATCATTTCGGACGCAAATTCACCTGTCTGGCTGCTGGTTGCCGAAAACCTGACCCGCGTCCTTGTCTTTGCCTTGCCGCTCCTGTTACCTCTGCAAATGCATGACAATTACAGCAAAGTTGGACTGGCAATGTACCTGCTGGGGATGTTGATCTATTTTGCTTCCTGGATGCCACTGGTTTGGATGCCCGAATCTGCCTGGAGTCAAAGCGTAATGGGGCTGCTCGCGCCGCGCCTGACCCCATTCCTACCCTTCCTGGGTATTGCGCTGATCGGCCGTTCCCTTCCCTACGCTGCGGTGTCGGCCCTGTTTATCTTCCTGCACACCTGGCACGGGATACAAAATCTGGGGTGAAAGCAGGCTCAAAACAATTTTGGTCCCCCTGCTGGCTATCGTGCTGGCCGATTTCGACAACCAACCGGGGGTCACCGAACGGCAGGCGCTGGCGCTGGCGACATTCAAACCGGCGCGCTTGCCCGGCGTGGCCTGGCTGGTTTTGCTTTGCGGCGGTTTTGCCCCGGCGTCAGACCTCTGACCTGACCTATACGATATCTGCCTGAACATTCGCGGCCGGCGCCAGATGACGTTTGGCAACCTCGCCTCGCAAGCAGAGGCCGAGCGGTATCTGGCTATTTTGCAAAACATGACACATATTGGAAAAGGATAATGTGAGGCGAAGATAAAAAGGAGACACAGTAAACCGATTCAGGACTGGTGTAGCGTAAATGCGTTTTCCCTGTACTCGCGCGGCGTGACCCCCAGCCACTTCTTGAACGATTTGCGAAAGACGCTCGGCTCCGAGAAGCCCAGCAGGTAGGTGATTTGTTCCACCGAGTAGTTTTCGCGCAGGTATTTCTGCGCCAATTGCTGGCGGATGTCGCGCAGGAGGCTGCTGAAGACCATGCCCTCAGCCTCCAGCCGCTTCTGCAGGGTGCGCACGCTGACGGCCATCTCGCGGGCGACCTTCTCAATGGACAGGGATTCGTCATCCAGATGCGCCAGAATAATTGTGGTCACGGCCTGGCTGGTGGCGTCGTTCCGGTCCATCTGCGCCAGGAAGTCGCGGGCATATTGCTCGAAATGCGCCAGCAGAGACGGGTTTGCCATGCGCACGGGCAGGTTGCCCATGCGCATATCTAGGGTCATCGAATTGTCCTTATGACCAAAGCGCACCGGGCAGTTGAAGATGCGCTCATACTCGGCGCGCGACCCCGGTTCCGGGTAGGTGAAGGTCACTTCGTTTGGACTGAGCGGCAGTCCGGAGAGAGTCCGCGCCAGATGCACGCTGCTGGAGAAGGTCGCCTCGAAACAATGCCGTGACATCTGTGGCGCGTGCGGCGGCGTGAAGTAGACCACGCGCACCTTGCCCAGGCCGAACTGCGTATGGGCGTCTATCATATTGCCAATGATGCGCTGGTAGCGTCCCGACTTCTCGAAGGCCTCGCCGAGCGTCTGGCAGTTCATCATCAGGTAGCCGAGGATGGACCAACTGCCGGGTTGGGCAAATTCGCCCATATGCAGGCCGAGATACGGGTCGTTGATGTACGCGGCGGCTTCGTCCTGGATGCGCAGGTAGGTCTCGACCGGGATGTAGGCGTCGGGCGAGCGCACCGTCTCCGGTTCGATGTCCAACGAGCGCAAGAAGGCGTCGATGTCCATCTGGAGCGAGTCGAGGTACAGAAACAGTTGCGCAAGCACGCTGGCCGAGACAATGATGGGTTCGGGCAAGGTCATGCGGCAATGATACCTGATTTTTGCGTCAATGGTCACGTTTTTTGCAGGAAAGGTCATAGGCGTTTTTGCCCCGCGCGGCTATGATGAGGCTGACGAAAGTTTTGTCCATAACGAAAGGAACTGAAATGACTGCATCGAATACACACTGGAGTAGCCTGTACAAAATCGCCGGGATTTCTGCCCTCATCTTGCTCGTCTATTCCCTGGTGACGATGGCGCTGCTGGTCGCCGTCGGCGGGATGCCCGAAACCGCCCAGGAAGGCTTCGGCCTGCTGACCGAAAACCGCCTGGTGGGCCTGTTGCGCCTGGATGTGCTTACCATCCTGCTCATGCCACTCTATTACCCCCTGCTCCTGGGACTGTACGGTGCGCTGCGGGGCGTGGATGGCGCGAAATCGCTGTTGTCGCTTGTTTTAGGGTTGGCGGGCGTGACCCTGGTGTTGGCAACCCCTTCTGCTTTTTCCTTCCTGACGTTGAGCGACAAATTCGCGGCCGCCACAGACGAGACACAGCGCACCCTGCTCCTGGCGGCGGGCGAAGCCATGCTGGCCTCCGATCTTTGGCACAGCTCCGGCGCGCTGGTGGGCGGCCTGTTGCTGCAAACCGCCACCCTGATTCTGTCGCTGGTAATGCGGCGCAGCGCCGACTTCAGCAAGGTCACCGCCTGGGTGGGAGTGGTCATGCACGGGCTGGATTTGCTGCACATCGTGGCGGGCTTTTTCGTCCCGGCAGCGGGCGTGGCGCTGATGATAGTGGCCGGGCCGCTCTACCTTGTCTGGTTCCCCCTGCTGGCGCGTGATTTCTTGCGTCTGGCACGGATTAATCGAGGAAATTGATATGAACATCGAATCATCAAAAGAGATAAAAAGCCTGTATCGTATAGGCGGTGTGGCGGCGGCGCTGCAATTGGTCGTCATCCTTGGCTATGCAGTTGTCGCGGCGGCGCTTGGTCCAAAGCCAGCCAGCGCGGAAGCGTATTTCGCTATATATCTAGAAAGCCCGGTGGCCGCCTTTCTCCGCGGCGATTTCCTGCTGTTGGTTCTCATTGGACTGTATTTGGGGACGTTCCCCGCCCTATACGTGGCCCTGCGGCGGGAGAGTCCCGTGTATGCCGCGCTGTCCACTCTATTTACTATCCTGGCAGTCGCCGGAACATTTGCGACTGAATCTACCTTTTCCCTGCTACACCTGGGTGACCAATTTGTCACCGCCAGCGGCGCCCAACGCCTTCAACTTATTGCAGCCGCTGAAGCGGTCATCGCTTCGGATATGTGGAACAGCAGCGCAGGCTACATGGGCGGGATTCTCCTGCAAGGTTCAGGGGTGATGATTTCGGTCATTATGCTGCGCAGCAAGGATTTCAGCAAAGTGACGGCTTATGCCGGGCTGCTTGGCAATGGTTTCGATTTGTTGCAACATATCATTCATCCGTTTGCGCCGTCTATTGCTGCGCCTATTCAGATGTTCATGGGTATTTTCTACTTCGTCTGGTTCCCGATGTTGGCGCGGGACTTTTTCCGGCTGGCGAAGAAGCAAAAATGAATCACGCAACGAAAACCATAGTTTCCACAAGGGACATCATGAAACAAACCGAAATCTGGAAACCACTTTATCGCACCGGCGCAGTTTCCGCCTTATTGGCCGCCCTGCTCTTCCGTCGCAATATCGGCGCGGAAGTGTCGCTCTTCACCGGCGTCGATGCTATCCCGACCACCGTCGCGGACTGGTATGCGCTCTTACAGGCTAATCCCTTCGTGGGGTTATCTTTGCTGGCCGTTTTCGATCTGGTCAATTACATCCTGGTCGGGGTGATATTCCTGGCGCTGGGTGCGGCGCTCTGGCAGGCGAACAAGAGCGTGGCAGCGCTGGCCCTCGCCAGCGGATTGGTGGGCGTCACCCTCAATCTGGCCTCGAACATTTCACTGACCATGTTTTCGTTCAGCCAACGCTACGCCGCAGCGACATCCGCGGCGCAAAGGGCGGACCTGCTGGCAGCCGGGCAAACCGTCCTGGCAGGTAATGACCCGTTGACGGCCGTTCCCGGCACCGGCGCGCTGGTCAGCTTGCTGCTGGTTGGCCTGGCTGGACTGCTGTTTTCGGTTTTGCTGCTGCCGTTCTATCGTGGAACGGCCGTTCTCGGTCTGCTGGCCGGCGGCTGCGATTTGGCTTACTGTCTGGTCTTTCCTTTAACGGCCGTTGCCCCGGTCTACCTGCTCCTGGCCGCTGCCGGGCTGTTCTGGATGCTCTGGCATTTGCTGGTGGCCCGGGTTTTGTGGAAATACGCAAAGGAGTAAATGATGGGTAAAGCGATTAAAACAGATGCCGCCTGGTTGGGTGTTGTGGCCGGGATTGCCGGTTTAGAACACGGCTATTTTGAGTTTATACAGGGCAACACACCCCCACCTGGTCTGGCATTCCCCCATGGGGACCGCCCTGTGCGCCTGAGGAAATCCGGCGCGCCTGCGAACCGTCCATGAGCATTGTTCCCAACTTTCTTATCACCGGTATCCTGGTAATGCTGGTCAGCCTGGCGCTGCTTATCGTGATGCCGCCGACCACCGGCTAGAAAAAGAAAATCTGGAATTTTTACGGCCAGTGAATGTTATCATATTGCTGGTCACAATTCTGATTGCGCTCGGTCTCTAGACGCCGCTGGACACTCATTGTGCAACTTTTCACGATAGGCGGCGTATTAGGTAACGGCCGTTGTCTGCACAAATTATCTACCCCAAAAGCTGCCAGTGAAGCAGCCTGTTTACAAGATACAACCTCAAAGAGATTGACATGAGTACGAAAATGCAACCCTCCGACGAAAAGAGCTTTTCCTGTGAAATCTGCGCCATGCGCCATAAAGCTGAAACCAACCCCAAATCGTTCCGGGCGCGGCTGTGGCGCTGGCACACTACCTGGTGTCCCGGCTGGAAAGCATACCAGGCGCATCTGGCGCAGCAGGCAAAGGAGTAAACAGCTACCATGAAAGCTTTGGTCGTCTACGACTCAGTTTTTGGTAACACGGAAAAAGTGGCCCAGGCCATCGCTGCGGCGCTGCAAACAACTGCTGTGCCAGTCAGCCAGACTAGGCCCGATCAACTGGAAGGATTGGATTTGTTAATTGTTGGCTCGCCTACACGCAGCTTCCGCCCCACGGAGGGCGCCTCACAATTGCTGAACGCCCTCTCTAAGAACCACCTGGCCGGCGCTGGCGTGGCCGCCTTCGATACCCGCATCGATCTGACGACAATTGATTCGTCCGTCTTTCGCTTTATTGTGGATAAAGGTGGTTACGCGGCCAATACCATTGCCAAAACGCTGGAGAAGAAGGGCGGCCGGCTGCTGGCATCGCCGGAGGGTTTTCTCGTTACCGGAGAGCAAGGACCGCTAAAAGATGGCGAATTGGAGCGGGCTGCGGCCTGGGGCGAGCAAATCGTTCTTCACGAATAGCGGCACGATATCTTCTCTTGCAAAGCAATGCTCAAACATTATCTGTTTGGCATCGCATTGGTGATGGGTCTGATTAGTTTTGTGACCGACGCGCTTTTCGGGCGCGGGGTCCAGTAAGTTGAAAAAAGAGGTGTTTTATGAAGGAAAAATTTACAACCGCCGGTAGGAATGAGTTAGAAAACACAGCCAACGAAAAAGGCGAAATTGCCGGGTTTTGGCGCGGGTTGTGGCACGGCCTGATCGCGCCGGTTGCCTTTGTGATGTCGTTGTTTAAGGACAACGTAGGTGTGTATGAAGCCCATAACAACGGGAAGTGGTACAACTTTGGCTTTATCCTGGGCCTGATGATCACGCTGGGCGGCAATAAAGGCGTTAACATGCAGGCCAATATGCACAAAGAGTGAGTTGACGACCAGCGCGGCGTAGCGGTTTTGATCATAAACGCTGGAATTCTGAAACGTTTAGGTGGTACGCGCGTGGGAGTGTGGGCTATCAAGCATTTGGTGGCACCGCTCGTTGTATCGTTGGACGAACGGCCGTTTCCGAGGAGGAAAAATGGTTACTCGTTTCTTTGTGATGTTAAAATCTGTTCGCTGGCTAACGGTCGTTTTCCTGACCACCATCCTGCTGTTGGCTGCCATTCTTCCTACTCTGGCGCAAGAAGAATCAACCCTTAATCTCAGACTCCGGCGCGATTCTGGCCTGGGCATGGGCGCCAACATCCAGGGGCTCTTCTCCATGCGCGCCACCGGCCCTGACACCCTCACCCGTGTCGAATTTTTCATTGACGACGATAAAATAGGCGAAGTCACCACACCCCCATTCAATTATCAGTTTCACACCAACAATTTCATCCCTGGCGTCCATACCCTCCGCGCCACCGGCTATACCAGTGATGACGCGGAACTGGCCTCCAATACCATCACCCACAACTTTCTCAGCGAGGAAGAAGCAAGCAAGGCCGGAAGCAAGGCCAGGATGTCCATCATCATCCCGACAATCGTCGTTGTTGTCGCCGCTATGGCGCTATGGACCTTCATTGCCAGTCGTGGCCAGAAGACAAAGCCGGGTGAAGTTGCCATCAACGGCCCCTTTGGTGGCGCGATTTGCCCGAAGTGCAAACGGCCGTTTGCCCGCCACATCTGGGGTCTCAATCTTATCGTCGGCAAATACGATCGCTGTCCGCACTGCGGCAAATGGAGCCTCGTCAGCGCCGCCCACCCCGACGTGCTGGAAGCCGCCTACGAGTCTATGCAGCAAGCTGACGCCACCACCGCCCCACCACCCGACGACAAAGCCAGCTTCCGCCGCCGCCTCGACGACTCTCAATATGAGAAATAGGGCATGGTACAAAGACTCGGAAAATTAACTTGACACTTTTTTTGTCCGGAAAAAATTTTCGAGACCGAACCTCCTGGAGCTAAAGTACCATCGAAGGCCGATATTCTGTGAAGGCAATTGCTTTCATAAACCGCCTTTGAGGAGGGCAGGTTGAACAGTCAGGTCATCTTGTTGTTGGATGTTTATGCCTTTG
>JAWOGU010000009.1:0-30073 GCA_046496595.1 Chloroflexota bacterium | reverse complement strand
TCTCAGCCTTCTTGAAATCTGGTCCGAGGACGAGCCCGAACGGGCCGTGCTGTTGAGCGCGGTGCCGCGTTACGCCGAAGTCATCGAGAAGGGAACCGGCGCGAGGCAAAGCGCGCAGCATGGGCGCTAAAGGCATATTGGCCGGCAGATTGGGGCGGTCCGGGCGCGGCGGTGGCGTCTTCCGCGGGCGCTTATCAATATTGCGTTTTCTCAAAAGCCGCCGATCATCGCTCAAAAACCCCAGGTATAAGCCAGACGTGTCAAACACTTCCCGTCCATGCACAAAACCAATCCACTCGCCATCCGAATTAAACAAATAGCCGCTGTCATACACGGCTACCCATTCGCCATCACTTCTATAAATTGGTTGCAAGTCTTACTCCTGTAAATATAGCGTGGATTGTGGGATTGTGGGATAAAACCCAGGGAAAAATCCTGCAATCTCTTAATCCCCGCTTTTGTTTTTGAGGTGTGGGCCGCACTCAGTTGGCAAAGACCCATTCTTCTTTTACGCCGCTAACCCACTACGATTTGGAATTCATTATAGTTAGCTCTCTCAGGAGAGGCAATAAAAGCCATCCTCATTCAGCAATTCTCAATTTAGATTTGAACCAGCAGATAAATCTGCACCAACATTTACAAAGTCCGCCTTCGCGGACTAAAAAAGCCGTTTCTATAGTCGGCGAAGGCCGACTTTGTAAGGATTGCAGCGGTTTTAACCGCCAGATTGAATCAAATTGAGAATTGCTGGTCCTCATTTATGCAGCAAATTCCAGCTTAGAACGGGTTCGTTCTCAATTTGGGATGTCGAATTGAAGCTGCATCGCCTTAATGGAAAAACCATCCCACAAATATGACTCTGCGCAACTGGGCGAGGGTCCAACCGTCCAGGTGAAGGTATTGCTGCCCTCTTTGAGCCAGGCCGGATTGATGGGCAGTTGGAAAGATTTCCAACCGCTGGACGAGCAGGTTCCCGGATTATAATCATAGGGATGGATGATGATATTGGAACGGCCGTTTACGCTCAACAACACCTGTCCCGACTGCGGGCTGTGCACCTGCCCAAACAACACCGGGTTTTGCCCCACTTCGGCCAGCATAATGCGGTTTGTCGCCCTGTCGCCAATCGGCCGGTTGCCATTGTTCTGCAAATAGACCACATCATCGGCATACGCCGCCTCATACCGCCCCACCTCCGGACCTGAGAAACGAATATTGTCCCAGTGGAAGGTGTAATTGTTCACATTTCCTTCCTTAGTCGGCGTATAGGCATGTGTCTTAAAAACAACCAGCCCTCTGTCAAACGGCAGTCCGCCGGGAACGTTGACCCGGTAATCGTCAAATTCACCGTCCGCCCGCTCGATTGACCAGATGATATAATCCGCGCCCAAATAGATGCGCATGGTGCGCCGCACACGCCGATCATTGTTGGCCGGATCGCTTGGATATTGTTCCCGCCAGGAATCATCTTCGTGCTCCTCCACAATCATTCCGGCCGGATCAAGTGCGCCGGCGCCCACTTGTATGTATCGTCTGGACTCCGCATACTCAAACACAATCCTATCCTTCGGATATCTCTCATCAATCGGCAAATAATGATGTGCGGCCCCCACCTTTAATTCCGAACGGGGCGTGATCATTACTTCAAACCAGCTTCGCGCATGGTTGTCGCTGATATTCACTTCAAATTCCAGGTACCCGCCCGCGCTAAAATCAAACTCCTGCCGCGGCCAAAACGCCGTCACGGAATATCCGTCCACCTCCCCCATAGAGGTCATCATGTGATCTTTACAAATGAAGAAGCTTTGATCAGGATCGGCGCTGTGGCTTTCATGCGACGTATGGACCGAATGCTGAGGCAGTGGATTCACGCTGGGATTTGGGCCGGTACAGTCGTGAGCATGGTCGGCCATATAGGGGGTAAACACCCGGAAATGCTCGGCAGGATGGGTGCGGTGGGTGACAACGTAGTCAAAACTGTCCGGCAGCAGTGTCTGAGACGGCGCGCCCGGATCCCCATCAAATGTTTCTTCAAAGACCCAGTCAATATAGGTGTAACGGTTTAAGATGGTGGGCAGATAAACGCCATTGTTTCTAGCATTTTGTGTTTTGGCCAGGCCGCTTTGCGCAAGAAAAATCAGGGTCAAAACCACCAACACTCCTAATTTCCAGGTATTTGATCGGTTCATATTTTTTACTTTCCTCGTTATGAATCTACTTTTCTACAAACAGCCCATAAGAGCAGCAATGGTGAGAATTGAGTTACGACGTGGGGGAGTGGTCTGGGTGAGGCTGCGCCGATGATTTGCTTCTAGAAAAAATCATCGGCCTGGAGTTCAGGTATTCTGCATTCCCATGCAAAATGTTTTAAGTGACATCGGTTGACACTATAGGCGACGCCCTGTGGTAAATAAATAGGAAAAAAAGGCTATTGCACACGTCCAAAAAAAAGCCCCGGTTTCCCAGGGCCGATAGTATTTGGATTTACAGAGCCACCCAAGGGACTTGAACCCTTAACCTATTCATTACGAATGAATTGCTCTGCCAATTGAGCTAGGGTGGCAATGTGGGCAGGATTATAACAAGCCGCCTGCCGCTTGGCAACCAACCTGTCGTTCACTCAGCAACCGGAATTTGAAAATAGAACGTGGCGCCCTGTCCTGGCTGGCTTTCCACTCCAATCACGCCGCCGTGGGCCTGCACAATACCCCTGGCAATCGCCAACCCCAGGCCGGAACCGCCCTGTTCCCGGCTGCGCGCCGCATCTGAGCGCCAGAAGCGGTCAAACACTGAGGCTTGCTGTTCAGGTGTGAGACCAGGGCCGTTATCGGTAATCCGCACCAAGACTTGTCCGGCGGCGGAGGCCACGGTGAGCGAAACTGTGGGCGGCGGTTGGCCGCCATGCAGCGCGTAGCGCAGCGCATTGGCAATGAGATTCGCCAATACCTGATGGATACGAGCCGCGTCTGCCTGAATAGGCGGTGTGGACTGCAAATCGGTGAGCAAGGTGATGCCGTCGGCTTCCGCCAGGGGGGCAAAGGCGGCGGCAGCTTGTGCGACCAGTTCAGCCAGATTCACCGATTGTTTGTCCAGGGGTAGTTGACCGGCTTCCACCAATGACAGAGTGCGCACGTCACCCACCAGTCGGCTCAAGCGCAAGGTCTCTTCGTAGACGATCCCCAGATTTTCCGGCGTGGTGGGGAAGACGCCATCCAGCATCGCTTCCAGGTGACTTTGCATGATACTGATGGGGGTGCGCAAGTCGTGGGCAGTGTCGGCCAAAAGCTGTTTGCGCTGGATTTCGGCCGTTTCCAAGGCCGCTGCCATGTCGTTAAAATGCACAGCCAGTTCGCCCACTTCGTCGTGGGCGCGCACGGTGACGCGCTGGCTCAAATCGCCCGCCGCCACGCCCTGGGTAGCCTGGTTGAGCTGTCGTAACGGCCGTGTGAGCCGCTGCGCTAAATAGACGCCCAACATCAAGGCCAACAGCACGGCAATGGTTCCGGCCCATAGTATCGCCTGGTTAACCTGCGCCAGATATTGCTCGCCTGCCCGGCTGCCGCCCGCGCCGGATCTGGCTGCCAGGAGTGTGCCCACCTGTTCGCCGTTAAGCATAATGGGCAGGCTGATTTCCGGTGCAAAAACCAGTGCGTTTTGGCCCTGTCCGCCGCCGCCGCCGCGGCCGCCCACTTCGGCGCCGGCCGCGTCGAGGATGCGCACAAAGTAGCCGCCGCCGGCCGGATCCGGACCAATACCGCTGTCGCGCAAGATGGTGTTGACACCGTTCCAACTGCCTTGCTGCCGGTAGTGGTCGGCTAACTGGCTGCTTACCTGTTCTAGCTGATTGGTTTCACCGGCGGCGAGATACTGTTGAAAACCAACGGCCGTTGCCCGATTCGCCAATACCGCCACCAACCCCACCGCCACGATGGCTACGAGTACAAAAGCGAGAGTAAGTTTGGTTCGGAGGTTCATGAATGGAGATGAGGACTACAGATTGGGGTTGAACCGGTAGCCGACGCCAAAAACCGTGAGCGCGTATACTGGTTGAGTGGGATCGGTTTCGATTTTTTTGCGCAGGTTTTTGATGTGGACGTCAACGGTGCGCTCGTAGCCGTCGTAGGCGAAGCCCTGGGCGTGTTCCAGCAGTTCCATGCGGCTGAAAGCGCGGCCCGGATGACTCATAAGCGTAAACAGCAGGTTGTATTCCATGGGCGTCAGTTCAATTTCTGCGCCAGCCAGTTTGACAACGTGGGCAGCGTCATCGAGCAGCAGATCGCCAGCCCGCAGCAGTTTGCTTTCCGGGAGCGCGCCGCCGCTGCGCCGCAGCACAGCACGGACGCGGGCGGTTAGTTCGCGCGGACTGAATGGCTTGGTAATGTAGTCGTCGGCGCCCATTTCCAGGCCCAAAATTTTGTCGGTTTCGTCGACGCGGGCGGTAAGGGCGATGATGGGAGCGTTTCCCTCCTTTTGGTATTCGCGGATAAAGGTCAGGCCATCCATAACGGGCATCATCATGTCCAAAATGATGAGGTCAGGCTGATGGTCGCGGGCGGCAAAAATCGCCTCACGGCCGTTTCCGGCTGTCACTACCTCATATCCGGCCTGCTCTAAATAACCGCGCACCACGCTCACTAACTTTGCTTCATCGTCTACAACAAGGATTAATTGGCTCATGGTTAAACTTTAGCGCAAAGTAGCAAAGGGGCAAGGCGGCAGGGTTGATTTTATTCTTCATCCTTCTGCCTTTTGCCCTCATCCTTCTGCCTTCATCCTTCCATTTCCCTGCCCTTGTCCTTGCCCCTTGCCCTGGCCTTGATTGTTGGCGCTGCCGCTCCACATGGGGCGGCCTGTTTCGTCGCGCAGGGTGATGGTGAGGGCGTCGCTGGCGCGGGTGAGGGTGACGGCTTTGAATTCGCCGTTTTCCCAGAAGCCGGTGACGCTGATCTCGTCGCCGGACTGGAGTATTATGACTGTTTCCAGCCATTGGCTGGGGCCAGTCCCAATCGTCAGGTCACCTTCGTTTGTGATAATGACCAGTTCAACACCGGCAGCGGGGGCGGTGCTGACTAAGCCCTGGTAGGTGAGCAGATCGTCATGGCTGGTGGGCGCCGCCGGGCTGCCGTACCGATCTGCGTCCTGTTTTTGAGCGCCGTTTCCTTGCCCATTGTAGCTTTGCGATCCCTGACCCCCCAGAGGTGTTTCGGTGTTTTGTGTGGGATTGGCTGTGGAACGGCCGTTTTGCCCTTGACCCTGTCCTTGCCCAGTCTGTCCAATTTGTCCGTTCTGTCCCTGACCTTGCCCGCCCTGTTCTTTCTCCAGGTAAAGCGGTTCATGCTGGTTGGCGTACTGCCGTTCACCATCAAGGTTTTGCCCGCCGCCATTGCCAGTTTGAGCCACTGCTTCTGAAGGTGAGTACTGCGCCGATTTGGCCGTGGTGCGATTGACCGCGCCGACGACGAGGACGCCGGCGATAAGCGTAAATATCAGTCCAAGTGCGATTTTTTTGATCATGATTGTGTCTCCATTTTTTTAACCGCGGATGGCGCGGAGAGGCAGAGGTTTTTTCCGTGCGTTCTCCGCTTCTCCGCGGTTGTTTTTTAAGAAATTTGCGCCTGTTTTGGACGCAGGGATAGGAAGAAGCGGCGGGTGACGTTGACCACCCAGCGCCAGTGAATGGCAAAGTGAATCAGCGCCGCCAGGATCATGACGACGGCGCTCCAGGTGTGGATGAGGTCCCAGGTGAGGCGGCTGAAGAGGACGTTTGGATCCCAGCCAGCGGTGCGACCGCCACTAAAACCGGTGGGAAGGAAGAGGAAGTAAATGCCGGAAACGGCCGTTCCCAAAAAACTCAGCCCAATCACCCCATCCACCGCCAGATTAATCTTCGCCCCACGGGAGAGCGTGCTGCTCTGACCACGCACCCCGTTCACCATGCGCCGTGTCATCAACTTTACCCAATCCCAATGGATGCTGAAATGGATGATGACTGCCAGAATCATGAGGGCGCCGCCCCAGGTGTGCCAGTCGCTCCACGTGGCGCGCTGGAACAGGATAACAACGCCATACCAGGGATTGCGCCCGCCCTGATAGCCGCCGACGGGCAGGGCCAAAAAGTAGATGCCTGTGAGCATAGAGATGAGCGCGCCGCTGAAAACGGCCGTGTCGATGAGCCAGTTGAGCCGTGTTTGACGGGACATACGGATGGGTTTGGACATTGCTTCGTTCCTTCTTGATACGTGATGCGTGATGCGTGAAGGTTTTTCACGCATCACGCATCACGTTTTCTATGTTTCCCTGGTAGTTTAGAGTTTAGATGTGAAGAAGGTATGAAGCAGATGTAGAGGGGAGATGAAGGGGAAAATAAGTTAACTTCGGTTCACTTTTTATTGAACCGGTACTTACTGACTAATGTCACCTGACATCCTGACAAACGTCACTGCCCCAGGTTCCCCTTTGATCATAGTATTAGGTCAACCTTATAAATTCAGGTTGAGTCAGCCCAAAAAGATAGAGTGTAGAGATAGAAGAAAACCCACCACTCTATCTCTAGACTCTATACTCTATCTCCATCCTATGAAACACGATTCCTTTAACGAAAGCACCGAGATGTACCTGAAAACCGTCGTCGAACTGGCGAACGGGGCGGGTAAGCCTGTGCCCATTTCTGCCCTGGCCGACCGCCTGGGCGTTTCTACCGTCTCGGCGACGGAGATGATTCACCGGCTGCAAGACCAGGATTTGCTGGCGCACACGCCGTACAAGGGCGTCAGCCTCACGGCCAAAGGGCAGCGCTGGGCGACGGCGCTGATTCGCGCCCATCATATGTGGGAATGCCTGCTGGTGGACAAACTGGGTCTGCCCTGGGAAAAAGCCCACGACTACGCCTGCCGTTTGGAACACGCCACGGAAACGGCCGTTACCGAAGCCCTCGCCGCTTTTCTCAACAACCCCGCCACCTGCCCGCATGGCAACCCCATTCCCGGTCCGGATGGCGCAGTGGCTGGAACGGAGGATGTAGCGTTAACGGCCGTTCAAGCCGGCCAATCCGGCATCATTCAACGCATCTACCCGGAAAGCAACCTGCTTCTCGACTACCTGGCAGGACGCGGTCTAAAACCGGGCAGCCCCTTCACCATCAGCGAAATCGCGCCCTTCCACGGTCCCATCATGGTGGAGTGCGGCGGGCAAACACACGCTCTGGGGCAGGAAGTGGCAGCCCACATTTTTGTCAGGATTGACGCGTGATATGTGATGCGTGAAAAACCCTTACGCATCACGCATCACGCATCCCTAAAAATACATGAACGAATCACAAACTTTTCCTTTATCCATGACGGCCGTTGGCGAAACAGTGCGCCTGGTCCACATTGACGCCGGTAAAAAACTCAAACATCGGCTCACCGAACTGGGCCTGACCCCCGGCATTGAAGTGACCGTGGTGCAGCACAACGGCGGCCCGCTGCTGCTCGCCGTGCGCGATTCCCGCGTCGCCGTCGGTCAGGGCATCGCCCACAAAATGCGCGTCGTTCCAATCTAAAAGATTAAAGATTAAAGATTAAAGATTAAAGATCGCGCGGGTCTCCACTCTTCAATCTTTAATCTCCACTCTTCAATCTTCAATCTTAAAAACTATGAAAACAATCCACATCGCCCTCGCCGGGAATCCAAACGCCGGCAAAACATCTATCTTCAACGCCCTGACCGGTTCTCACCAGCACGTGGGCAACTGGCCCGGTAAAACAGTCGAGAAAAAAGAAGGCTTCTTTCTGCGCGGTGACACCGAGTTCCGCCTGGTGGATCTGCCCGGAACCTACAGCCTCAGCGCTTACTCGCCTGAGGAAGTCATCGCCCGCGATTACATCATCAACGAACATCCAGACGTGGTGGTCGTGGTGGTGGATGCGGCCAACCTGGAGCGCAACTTGTATCTGGCGGTGCAGGTGCTGGAAATGGAAGTACCGGTTGTATTGGTCCTGAACATGATGGACGTAGCCGTATCTCGTGGACACACCATTGACGTGGCCCAAATCAGCCAGGCGCTGCACGTGCCCGTTGTACAAACCGTCGCCCGCCGCGAAAAAGGGCTGGAAGAACTGGTAGAAATTATGCAAAAAGTCGCCGAAGAAGCAAAAGTAAAATTATGACCACGCTTGAATCGACCTACACCCAACCCGCCCTGTTTACCATCGACTACGGCCGTGAAATGGAAACAGAAATAGAAAATTTGTGCCGCGAAATCAACCGCTTCCCGGCGCTCACGGAGACCTATCCCGCCCGCTGGCTCGCCGTTAAACTGCTGGAACAAGACCACGACATCCAGCAAAAGTTGATGCGGATCGAAGGCGGCGCGCCGGTACTCACCCATGCGCAGATCAGCTACGTGCGCCTCACCGGCAGCTACGGCGACGACGTGGACGCCGTCATCGCTGACCGCCGCTACAGTTGGATCCACGGCCTGGTTAACCGCGCCGTGGTCAAATCCAACGGGGCCCAGTTCACCGCCTCAGACAAAATAGACCGTGTCATGACCCATCGCTTTTGGGGCGTCTTCATTTTCCTGGGGCTGATGTGGATGGTGTTTAAGCTTACCGCCGACGTGGCCGCGCCTTACGTGGATTGGATTGACGGGGTGATCAGCGGACCATTGACCAATTGGGTAACGGCCGTTGTCGGCATCATCGGTCTGGGCGGCACCTGGGTAGAAAGCATGTTGGTGGATGGCGTGATCGCCGGCGTGGGCGGCGTGCTGGTCTTCATTCCGGTGCTCATGTCGCTCTATCTGGCGATGGCCGTGCTGGAAGATTCCGGCTACATGGCCCGCGCCGCCTTTGTCATGGACTCGCTGATGAACAAAATCGGCCTGCACGGCAAAAGCTTTTTGCCGCTGATGGTGGGCTTCGGCTGCTCCGTACCGGCCATTTACGCCACGCGCACCCTGGAAAGTAAAAAGGACCGCATCCTCACCGGGCTGTTGGTGCCCTTTATGAGCTGCGGCGCGCGCCTGCCGGTTTACGTTTTGTTTGCCGCCATTTTCTTTCCGGCGCTGGCGGGCACGGTGATTTTTGGGCTGTATTTGTTGGGGATTGTAACGGCCGTTATCCTGGGCATCATCCTGCGCCGCACCGTCTTCCAGGCCGACGACCTGGGCGGGTTTGTGATGGAACTGCCGCCTTACCGCCTGCCTACCCCCAAGAGCATCTGGTTCCACATGTGGCAGCGTACCAAAGCCTTCCTGGAAAACGCCTGGACGCTCATCCTGGGGGTCAGCGTCATCATCTGGCTGCTCATGTCGATTCCCGTCCACGGGGAAGGCAGCTTCGCCGACGCGCCCGTGGAAGACAGCGCCTATGCCGCCATCGCCGGTGCCATCAGCCCGGTGTTAGAACCATTGGGATTTGGCAGTTGGCAGGCTAGCGGGGCGCTCATTTCCGGCTTTGTCGCCAAGGAAGTGGTGGTCAGCACCATGGCCCAAATCTACGGGGTGGACAGCGCAGAAGAAGTGGAACCGACCACCTTCCTGCAAGATGTGGGCTTCATCGTCACCAGTTTCATCTCCGCCACCATCGACACCATCAAGTCGCTGCCCCTGCTGGTAGGTATCAACCTTTTCGGCGACGAAGCGGAACAAGAGCCGACCGCCCTCATGTCCGCCATCAAACAAAGTTTCGACGAGATGAGCGGCGGCTACGGCGCGCTGGCCGCCCTTTCTTTCATGGTCTTTGTCCTCATCTACACGCCCTGCATGGTCGCCATCGCCGCCGAAAAACAGGAGTTGGGCGTCAAGTGGATGTGGGTGAGCATCATCGGCCAGTTTTCCCTGGCCTGGGTGATGGCGTTTATTGTCTTTCAGGGCGGGAAATTAATAATCGGATAGATTGAAGCGTGAAGCGTGATGCGTGAGAAGTCCTTACGCATCACGCTTCACGCTTCACGAGAAAATCATGCTAAATCAAGTACTGTACGAAATTCAACAGGCCAACGGGCCAATGACTATCAACGAATTAAGCCGCAAGCTGGGCATAGAGAGCAGCGCCCTGCAAGGCATGATCGATTTCTGGGTGCGCAAGGGCCGTCTGCGCGACGATGACGCCCTGGCGGCAGATGACGCGGCCTGCGGCGGCGGCTCCTGCGGCGACAACTGCTTTGGCCTGACGGCCTGCCCCTTCACGGCGAAGATGCCGCGGTCGTATTCAATTCCGTTGCATAAGGTGGAGTGAGTCTCATCCTTTTGCCTGTCTGATAAAAAACACAAGTGCTTTTGATAAAAAACACAAGTGTTCTTGCTGAAGAACACTTGTGTTTTTATGTGGACGGTATTGAGAGGGGTGGTGATAGGAAAACGGCCGTTACAAATCAAATTTCATAAGTTTCAGGTGATGGAAAAAAGGAGGCGAATATCAATTCCCAATTCGTAAAACAGCAGCCAGCGCTTCCGAAATCACAATCATCTTTTCCGCAGACAGTGACCCTAACCGGCGGATAAACCGCTGCTGCGACAAGGAACGCACCTGAAAGGCGTCAGCCGCCGACGGTTTGCTTAGCCCATTTTGAGAGTCTGGCAGTAACTGCACCATCCAAGGGGCAGCAGCATAACGTTCTTTCCAATCTGTAATTGGCACAATTACTTTCAACGGGAGAATACCAATCGCATCCTCGTTCACAATCACAGCCGGGCGTGTTTTCCGAATTTCAGACCCGACAGCCGGGTCTAGATTGATGAGCCAGATCTCCCCTCTAAGCATGAAAATCCTCTCCATCCAGTGCGGTAAAGGTTGTTAAATCAGCGTCGCTCTCGTAATCAACCAGTAAAGATTGGGCAGCAGCAGCTAATTGGGCACTCTTATCATTGCCACCACGATCCGTCTTCGTCTCTAAAAACTCTACGAAATGTAAAACTTCCTGCTGCTGTGCGGCTGGTAATCGACGTAATCTGGTTAAAACGGCCGTTTCTATCGTCATCATTCAAAACACTCCTTTAACTCCTCTCCATTCATTCCTTAATGTCAATTACCCTAAGGATACCACAGCCAAAACGGCCGTTACAAGTAAGTGATGTCATGGGCGTTGGCGCTGGCGGGGAAAACGGCCGTTTCCTCCCCAGCCAAATCAAACAACAACCCCTGGCAGCACGCCTGCACTGCAATAACAAAAATGGTATCATAGCCAAACATTTTGGTACAATTCCGCCTCATCCTAGGCAGACAGTACGGATGAGCAAGAATATAATCATCGTGATGATCACGTAAGGAGATAAAAATGGCGCCACGAAAACTGAGAATGTCCAAACGGCAGGCAATGGCTCAACAATGGCGGCCTCTCTATGAACTGGCCGACCGCATCAAAGAACTCGCTCCCTGGGAATGGATGGATGAGGACGATATTTTTGGTGTGCAAGACCCGGACACCGGCGAAATTGGTTTTGTCAGTGTAATGGGGACGTTAGGTGAACACATGTGTATTGGCGTCTACCTGGGGGTAGATGCGCTCTATCAGTTCTTTGAACTAGAGGAAATAGCTGATTCTACGGATTCCTGGGAAATCGCCAGCCGTCTGCTGACCATCCCACAATTGCAGGCATCCTTTGAAAACCACGATATGATTGATAAAGAAGATGCAGGCATTATGCGCAAGCTGAACCTGAAATACAGTGGGCCTAATGCGTACCCTTTGTTCCGCAGTTTTCAACCAGGCTGCCCGCCCTACTTTATGAATTCAGATCAAATTAATTTTTTGACTCATGTTCTGGAGCAAACCCTGGATGTGGCGCCTCGTTATGAGGAAGATGAAAGCCTGCTTTATCCCGGCGATGAAGAGATGTTTTTGGTGCGTGTCCCGGTTCAGCAAGACGGGAAGATCCAGTGGGTTGATGAAATCAGGGCCTTTCCTGCTCCTGAGATGCATTCCATTCCCATGGGAATAGACGAGAGATCGTTTGAACAATTGCAAAACGCACCGCGCGTAGGGAACACGGTTGAGGTCGATCTCTTTATGACGCCGATTCCGGTTGAAGGGAAGGGAAACGAACCACCGTTTTTCCCTTTTTCCCTGTTGATTGCAGATGCCGACAGCGGCATGATCCTGTCCCAAGACATACTCTCCCCACTGCCTTCGATGGATCACATGTATGGGCAGGTCCCGCAAACAGTCATCAATTTGCTTTTAAGCAACAATATATTGCCGTATGAAATACACACCCAATCACCCATGATAACGGCCGTTCTGTCAGTAGTGTTTGAAAAACTTGAAGTGCCGGTGGTGGAACAACCGTTCCTGCCCATGATCGACGAAGCCAGAACGGCGCTGCTGCAAATAATGGGCATGGGTTTTGACGAGGATTAACGGCCGTTCTCCCCCTTCACACTTCACCATGAAAAACGGCCGTTCCTGGCAAGAAACGGCCGTTTTCCAATCACCACCCTGCTAAATTCTAAAGAAAACTAGACAGTTGCTTCTTCATGACGGACATCTTCCGCCGTCTGCATCATTTGCCGCAGCAAAACGACGCCAACCAAAATCACCACAAATACCACCGCAATGATCACCCGCTGCCAGCCGTCCGGCAGCTTGCTAAACCGCTTCAACTCCAGATCGGACACTTCTTGTTCCATATTCATATCACTCATTACCCCACCTCCATAAAATAATCAAAGATTGATGATTGATAATTAAAATTCGTGAACGCCACTCTTTAATCATTAATTTTTTCAGTCGTCAAACGAATCATAACAAAAACGCCATCACGGCTCCAGATCATTCCGCACTGAACGCTTCATGGGGATGCCCAGCCGGTGCGCCGCCGAAGCCAGGGCGTGAGTCACCACCGGGCCCGTCACCATAAGCAGCACAATTAACAGCAAAGCCCGCCCCCATCCCAACGGCGTCCACACCACCGCCGCCGCCAACAGCAGCACTACGCCAAACACACCGACCTTGCCCGTGGCTTGCAGCCGCGTATACACGTCCGGCAGGCGCACCATGCCCAACACCCCCACAATGGAGAAAAATGTGCCGGTTATCACGGCGATAATAGCGATTAGTTGTAAGATCGTTTCCACAAAAAACTCCAAGGTTGCAAAGTTGCAAAGTTGCAAAGTTGCAGGGTTAAATTGTTATCAAATTACTCTGCCACCTTGCCACTCTGCCACCCTTAAAACAACTTATCATCTACCACGTATTTTGCCAAAGCGATGGTGCCGACAAAACCGAGCGCTGCCAGCGCCAGGGCCACATCAATGTATATACTGGCACGGTAAATCAACGACACCAGCACCAGCACCGCCAGCACAAGCGTTGTCACTAAGTCCACGCCAATCAAGCGATCCGCCACATTTTCGCCGTGCCAGACCCGCCATACCGCCACCGCCAGCAGCAGCAAATGGATGAGCAGCGACATATAAAGCACAATTTGTAATAAGTTTCCCATAGGTCATTCAAAAAAGATACGTCATGCGTGATGCATAAATCCGCCAGCCTCACATATAACGCTAACTAAATATCTTCATCAACATGTTTTCCCGTATTTGCTGCGCTTCAAGTACTTGGTCATCGGCATTGGTGGCATCCAGCATATGGGTGTACATGACACCATCTATGCTGACTTCAACCACCATTTCACCAGGGGTCAGGGTGATGGCATGGGCGCTTAAAGCACGGCTCAAATCGGTCTCGCACTTTGTGGCGATGGCCACAATGCCGGGGTTGATGGGCAGTTTGGGGTCCAACACAATGCGCGCCACCTGCACGCCGCTGACAAGCAGCTCTATCATAAGCCAGACAATATAGCGGGAAAAAGCAAAAACGGCCGTTGGCATTCTCTGCCATGCCGTTTCTGCAGGCTGGGTGCGCAGCAGCAGCAGAACCAGCGCCGCCAGCAACATCCCCATCACGATATTATTCAGCGCAAAATTTCCCGTCAACGCCAGATAAACCAGCGTTAGTATCAAACCAGGCCACACATATCGCATCATCTACCTCAAAAAGACCTTATTGCAAAGAAATGAAACTCTTTTTCTTCCTTTGCCGCTTTGCTTCTTTACATCTTTACGTTGAATTGTTTTCACCCTAACCACCTAAAACCGCCTGAATATAAATCGACGAATCAAGCAGCCAGGCGCTTGCTTCCTGCGCCGCCATCACCAAAGGGCTGGCCCAGATACCCAGCGCCACAATCAAAATCAGCAGCACTACCGGCGCTGCCAGATGATCGCCGCCCGGTTTGGTGTAAATGCCTTCCGCCGGCGCCAGCCACCAGATTCGTTGAAAAGCACGGATCGTGTACATCAGTGTAAAAATACTGGTAACGCCAATGAGCAGCAGCGACCCATAATTGGCGCTTTCAAAACCGCTGGTGAAGAGCAGCGACTTGCTCACAAAGCCATTGGTCGGAGGAATGCCCGCCAGCGCCAAACTGCCCACAAAGAATAATACGCCCGCCAGAGGCAGGGGTCGTCCCACCCCGGTGACGATGTCAAACGCCGCCGATTTCACCGAAGCGCGGCTGGCGACGTAACCCGCCAGCATCAACATGGCCGCTTTGATCAGGCTGTGGTTGAACGAAAATACAATCGCCGTCGCAATTGCCAGTTCCGTGCCCCAACCAATGGCTACCAGGATGAAACCGACTTGCGCCAGGGTGGAGTAGGCCAGCATTCGTTTGACGTTATGCGTGCCGAGCGCCGACAAACCGCCAAAAATCACACCAATCACTCCGACTACCAGTAAAATCAGGCGGATGGTGGGCGCCTGCGCCACAAACAGCAGCAGGGTCATGCGCAAAAAGCCATAGACGCCCAGTTTCACCACTACGGACGAGAGCATGGCGCTCACCGACGTGGGCGCTGCGGCGTGAAAATCGGGCTGCCAGAAATGGAAGGGGACGGCGGCGCATTTGACCATGAAGAAGGCCAGCAGCAGGGCTATACCGGGCCACAACAACGGCCGTTCCCCAATCAGCGCCACCTTCATCCCCAAATCCGCCATGTTCAACGTGCCATAAGACACGTACAAACACCCAACCGCCAGCAGCATAAAAAATGAGGCCAGCAGACTGATGTAAAAATATTTGTACGCCGCTTCCGTGCCAAATTTGTCGTCGGCAACGGCCGTTAATACCGTGCCCGAAATCACCAGCAGTTCGGCAAACACATACAGGTTAAACAAGTCACCCGTCATGATTGCCCCGGTCAGTCCCGTCACCAGCATCAAGAAAAAATAAAAGAAAGCCGGATACCCGATCGCCGTGTCTTTGCTGCCCAGTGCGTAGAGGATGCCTGTCACCATGACCACCTGCACCATCACCACAAACAGGGCCGATAGCATATCGGCCACCAGCGAGATGCCAAACGGCGCCGGCCAACCGCCGGATTGGTAGACCAGCGGTTCGCCCCGCTGCCATACTGTCGCCAGAAGCCAGATGCTCACCAGCATAGAAGTTGTCATCACAGCCAGGGTCCAGCCATCACGTAACGGCCGTTTATGCCGCAGCAGCAGCGCAATCATCGCCCCAATCAGAGGCATTAAAATCGGCAGGGTAACCAGCAAGTTCGTCGGCATCATAAGTCCAATCGTCAGTCGTTAATCGTTAATTCTTTAAATTATCCACTTCATCCATATCGGCTGTTTGATACCGGGCCGAAATGATGTAGAGCATCGACAGCACAAACGAGGTACCGCCCATACTGATCACAATCGCCGTCAAGATCAGCGCCTGCGGCAGCGCGTCACTGTGCACCCCAGGCTCCGTGGTGTACGCCGGCGCCACACCATCATAGGCTCCGGTCGTCAACAAAAACAAGTTCACCGCATTTGTCAGAATCATCAAGCCAATCGCCGAGCGGATGACATTCCGGCGCAGCAGTTGAAACACACCAATGGCAAATAAGAGTCCCACAGAAACGGCCGTTAAAATTTCCATAATCCCTAATCGTCAATCGTCAATCGTCAATTCTCACGACGACTGCTCCGTCGGGTGGCCCAACGTATTCAACATATGCGCCACACTGCCCAACACCGTCAAACAAATCGCCACTTCAAATAAAAACGACGTGCTAATATGAAAACCGGACGGCAAAAATGTCCAGCCCGCCGTGAAATCAACATTCCCCAAGAAACTGCCGGTCACCAGCGCCGCCAAACTCCCCGTCGTTAGCGCCAGCAGCACGCCACCACCGATCAAGCGCGACGCCTTCAGCCAGGGCAGCCGCCGCCGGGTGTCATGATAACCAAACACGACATACCACAGCGCTATTGCCAGACTGATAATCACGCCGGCCGTAAAACCATCCCCCGGCTGATCATGTCCATACATCATTTGCGTCACCGCCAACATGAGCGCCACCGGCAGCGTGCCATATGCCGACACCCGGATAAACGCCGACGTGCGCCGCCCGCCAATGCCCAACGTGGCAAATGCCTGTTCCACGTCCGGGGAATCGTCAATCTGGCTGCCACGGTCGCCATGCTTTTTAGCCGAATGGTACAGCAGCATAGATATGCCCAACCCCGCCGAAGCAAAGACGCTGATTTCAATCAAGGTATCGAGCGCTCGAAAATCGACCACAATCGCGCCCACAACGTCTGTAGCGCCAGTCAGGGTTTTGGCGTTTGCCTCATAATAGGGCGTCACCGTATCATGCGGCCGTTCGTTTAGATTTGTAAAGGTGATAGCCGCCACCACCAGACCAAATGTGGCCGCCAGAACCAGATCCCGCCACGGCAGCCGGGGCTTTCTCCTCATCTTATCCGTCAACTCCTGCGCCGCCCACCGCTGCACGCGAGGCAGACGGGACAGCGCCAGCATCAGAATTACCAGGGATAAAATGTCTACTACAGTCTGTACTAACGCCACGTCCGGCGCAGGCGCCAGCACAAACAACAAGGCCACCGCCAAACCGGACGCCGTAAAAGCCATGATGGCGCTAAAATCCCGGCGCAATACCACAGAGGCGGCTGACGCCCCCACCACCAGCAGCAAAGCAAACCCCTGGAGGATGGCAATCCCGCCCTCAAACGCAAATACCGGCCAGGAAACATCACCCCAACGCACCACAAACAAGCTGGGACTCAAGCCAACGACCAGCAGCAAAACGGCCGTTATCATCACAGACAGATATGTGCGCAATTTCCCCTGCTGGACACGGGTCGCCGCATAAGCGCCTTTGTCTATCGTCGCCAGCACCCAGCGGTACAGCGCATTAAAACCGGCATGGGGCAAAATCAGGCCCATCCGGGCGCGAATCGGCCGCCGGAAAACAAAAATCACCGTGCCCAACGTAATCGCCACCACCGACAGCAGCAGTTCTACCGTCAGTCCGTGAAACAGTTGAAAATTAACCTTCACACTCTGGCTGTCGCCAAAAGCCGCCTGCGCCGCGCCAGCCATAAAAGCAGTTGCCTCTTTGAGATCAGGAGCAATACTCAAATAAAGGGACAATACCGCCGGAATCCCCGGCGCCAGCCACATCGGCCAGGGTGCTTCATGCCCGTGGACAGACGGGTCTTTTGGTTTGCCCATAAAGGTCTCCCAAATGAGCATTGCCGCCATCGCCAGCATCAACGCCCCGGCCGCCACCGCCCCCCAGCGAAACAACTCAGAAAGCAGCAGCGGCAGGGATGGATGAACGGCCGTTGCCAGCAGCGTCTCCTTTGCCAAAAAACCAAACATGGGCGGCAGCCCCGCCATCGACAGCGCCGCCAGCGTACCCACAAAAAATGTATACGGCATCACCGTGTGCAAACCACCCAACCGGCGCAGATCTCGAGTGCCCGTCTCGTGATCAATAATGCCCGCCACCATAAATAAAGCACTCTTGTACAGTGCATGGGCCACCACCCCAATCACCAACGCCTTATACGCCTCCCCAATATCCTGCCCAATCAGGATCATCAAAATACCTAACTGACTGATTGTCGAATAGGCCAGCAGCGCCTTCCAATCATTCTGTTTAAGACCGAGGTACGCCCCCACAATCATCGTCACGCCGCCCGTCAGCGTCAGCAGCCAGAACCACGCTTCAGTAAAACCCAGCGCCGGATTCATGCGCGCCATCAGGTAGATGCCCGCCTTCACCATCGTCGCCGAATGCAGGTAAGCGCTGGCTGGCGTCGGCGCACTCATGGCCCCCGGCAGCCAGATGTGGGCCGGGAACTGGGCGCTCTTGGTAAACGCGCCAAAGGCCACCAGCCCCAGCATCACCAGGTAAAATTCATCGCTGCGCAGCACGTCCCCACTGCTTAAAATCGTGACAAAATCCGTGCCGCCCGCCACGTAGCTCACAAACAACAGCCCCGCCAGCATGGCAATGCCCCCGCCGCCCGTGATGAACAGCGCCAAAAACGCTCCGTCTCGCGCCTCTTCAGACTTATCCTTGTACGCCACCAGGAGGTAAGACAGAATACTGGTCCCCTCCCAAAACACAAACAAAGTCAGCACGTCACCCGCCATCACCACGCCCACCATCGAGGTCATGAACAACAGCAGGTACGCCATAAAACGCCACGCGCCCTGATCCCCTTTGAAATACTGCCCGGAATACACCACGACCAGCACCCCAATGAAAACGACAATCATGGCAAACAAGGCACTCAAGCTGTCAAAATAAAAACCCAAATTCAGCCCCAGTGAAGGCAGCCATTCCCAGGTCCAGACAAAGATCGCGCCCTCGTTAAGCGCGGGCACATAGCGCACAAACAAAATGAGGGCAGCCAGCGGAGCCAATGCCAACAGCCAGCACAGATTGGTGATGGTCAGCCGTTTATTGAGGGCGGGGATGCCAAACAAAGCTCCGATGCCTGAAGCCAGGAACAGAATAATGAGGGGGAGAAGCAAGAATGGGGTCTCGATCATGAACAAGCTATCCAGTGAGCTTAGGCGTCAAGAATTAAATGAACACGTTCAGCCGGTTATCGGTGAAGATTATTGTCCTCAGAATCAAATTTAAGGATCGGGCTGTATCTGGGGCAAACGGCCGTTTCCTCATTGTCATGCGGTTTAATCATCTTTAACCTCGATTTTCTACCGAGAACAACCAAAGACCTCGCCAATTATACCCACCCTGGCTCGATTCGCATCCTTTGTCAATCAAAAAGTCACTACCCTTTAAAAAATCAGTCATCTCCCATCATCCGGTCATGCCGTGAAACTGTATAACCAATCACACAAACTCCCATTCCATAACCTTAAAATGGAAGGAAGCAGCTTCAAAACGAAAGGAACGTTGTAAGCCTGTGTGTATAAATTCATGGTGCAAGAAATTATTTCCTTCAGATAATTGCTTCTTTTTTTAATCTCTGCTGCACACAAAATTGCCCTAAAATCATTATCTTTATTAAGAGTGAACAGCTTATGACTCAGCACGTCAAAGTATTTGGGATTGGCTTCCAAAAAACAGCAACCTCCAGTTTAGCCGCCGCGCTCTACATTTTGGGTTACAATGTGACCGGATACTTTGGTTCAAATGACCCAAACATCCGGGAAAATGTTTACGACAATGCTTACCAGTTAGCAGATAGATATGATGCGGCGCAGGACACCCCCTGGCCTGTTCTTTTCAAAGAACTAGACGCCCGCTACCCCCACAGTAAATTCATTCTCACCATTCGAGATACCGATAAATGGCTAAAAAGCGTCGTCAAACATTTCAAAAAACACCGTATTCCCTCCCATGAATGGATTTATGGGGTACCCATGGCCAAAGGGTATGAAGATGCCTATGTCCAACGCTACGAAGCGCATAACGTGGAAGTACTGGAATATTTCAAAGATCGCCCTGATGATCTATTGGTTATAGACATTACAAAAGGCGCCGGCTGGAGAGAAATTTGTCCGTTCCTGGAAAAGCCAATACCACCGGTAAACTTCCCCCTGCAAAATACCGCCACTGAAAAATCCAATCAACTGATCCACCGCGGAGTCAGATTTGTTAAGAGAAAAATTCCCTTGAGTTTTGTATTGAAGGAGGATGACATGAAAGAAGGGGTAAGCGCCGCTTTTGTGCGAGACATACTTCATTATCATTATGCCATGTATGCCATTATCTGGGATGGCATCGACGCCATCAATGATCATCAATTTACGCAAGAATTTCCTTTTTCAAAAGGCTCCATCCATGATTTACTCATCGATCAAATGAGACTTGAAGAAACCTGGCTGTATCGCTTGCAAGGAAAAACTTCACCCGTCTTTGACTTTGAGGAAATACTCACCAAATCTCTCTATTCCAAAGAAAAAGCCAGAGCTATATGGCAAACCAATCAGGTATTGCTCCGTAACTACGTAGCCAACATGTCAGACGAATTGTGCAATACCAAACTGCCCGATCAGAATGGGATTGTCTGGGAAGCTTTTGTAGATATGATGAATAAGGGGACTGAAAATCGCGTTAAAATAAAAAATCTCTTGCAGTTCCTGACAGTGGAAGTTGAAGACGCTTCTTTTGTCAACTTTTTTAATACCCCAAACAAAAAATCGTTAGCGTTCTGATACAGGTTTTCGTTTTCTTAGTGTTTGGGGCGGCGTATAAAACCCATCCATAATCGCAATTTCTAAAATACTGGGCGGTAAATTGGCCGGCATGTGGTTGGCATAACTGTTGATCCAGTTTGCCACACTCTGATGGTTCACACTGAGCAGGCGGCTGATTTCACGCAAACTCAAACCCTCCAAATACAGGCTCAAGGCTTGCAGGCGTACTTCTTCATCATATCCCTGCTCTTTGGGTTCCGGCGTATAACGTATCCGGCAAACTTTACAGAGATACCGCTGGCTGCCCGCCGGTGTGAAACCAGCTTTTGTCTGCTTTTTTGTGCTTTGGCAGCGAGGACAGACCAGTTCCATATACGCCACCATCATCCCTTAAAAAATCGTCAGCAACAAAGCCATAAAAAACAAGCCCACCGCCAATGCGATTAATACCCAATTCGCCCGCAATGCATCCAGCAGCGCCTTGCTGCCCGCCATCTCCGCGGAGGCGCCCGGCCTGGGATGACGCCCTGTAAACACCCAGTAAAATGGCATCACGGCTTCCGGTCGATCATCCGGGTGCATCTCCATGGCCCACAGGATGGCTTCAGATACTGTTTGCGAAATATTGGGGTTTAAGACACGTGGTGGTTTCAGGACACGCGGGTTCAAAAAGCGCGCTTTGGCGTCGGCGGGAGGTATATTGGTCAGCAAGTGGTACAGCGTGGCGCCCAGAGCGTAGATGTCTGTGCGGGCGTCAGTATGGCCGCCATCGCCGCCATATTGTTCCAATGGAGTGTAGAGTGCCGTCCCGCGTCCCTGCACCACTGTGATGGTACGGGCGTCATCCGGCGCCATGAGTTTGACCAGGCCAAAGTCTACCAACTTAATACGTCCATCAGGCGTCAATTTGATGTTGGCGGGTTTGATGTCGCGGTGTAACACAGGCGGGGTTTGGCGGTGCAGATAAGCCAGGGCGTCCACAATTTGAGTGGTCCAGGTGAGTACCTTTTCTTCGGGCAGTGGTCTGGCTTCAGCTTCCAGAATCTCTCTAAGGTCATCTCCCGGTACAAAATCCATCACCAGATAATCACGGCCGTTTTCCGTGAAAAAATCAGACACTTTAGGTAAATTAGGGTGGTCTAACTGCGCCAGGATGCTGGCTTCTTGTAAAAACTGGCTCTGCGCCTGCTGCTGCTGTTCGCGCGTCAGGCTCGGATCGGGTTCCACCACTTTGAGGGCGCATAAACGGCCTGGTAAACGCAAATCCTCCGCCCGGTAGACGGAACCCATACCACCGCGACCGACCATGTTGGTTATCTTGTACCGTTCGCGTAAAATACTGTTTGTGTGAAGTGTCACCATAAGCTTTAGTCGTCGGCAAATTTGGCGCTATTATAGACCAATTTGGTCAGATTGACTTTTTCACAGGAAGGGACGATTCTCATGGATGAACAACCCGTATTGATAGTAAGAGAAGGACAACTGGTGGGCCAGCGTTTTACCATTGACCGGGACGAATACATTATTGGTCGCGGCGGGGAAAGCGCCCTGGTACTGCCAGAACGGCAGGTTTCCCGGCACCACGTTAAGATTTTGAACGAAAACGGCCGTTATCTCCTGCAAGACCTCGGCAGCAAAAACGGCACCCACCTGAACGGCACCCAGGTTACCGGCACCGTGCCCCTGCAAGACGGCGACGAAATTCAAATCGCCCTATGCGTCAAACTGGCCTTTGTGGGCACAGACGCCACCCTCCCCCTCACCTTTGAGCCGCCCACCCTGGAAGGCGCTCTCGCCATCGACGAAGCCCAGCGCTCCATCTTCATTCACGGGCAGCCGCTGGACCCGCCGCTCTCCCTGGCTCAATTCCGCCTCATCAAACTGCTCTTCGACGCCGACAGCGCCGTTTGCAGCCGCGACCAGATCGTCGAAGTTGTGTGGCCCGGCACTGACGGCATTGGCGTTTCCGAACAGGCCATAGACGCCCTGGTTCGCCGTTTACGGGACCGCCTGACCGAGGTGGATGGTCACAACTACATTGTCACCGTTCGCGGGCACGGCTTCCGCCTGGATAACAACCCCCAATAACCCCCACACCCCAGACCTGACAGGTTGCAAAAAAACCTGTCAGGTCTCTCTAATCACTCACGACAGCCGGGCGCGGATCAGAGCTTTGACGGCTTGAATGCGTTCAAGCACGTCAGCCTCGCCTTGCTGCTCCACCTGCTGCTGCACGGCATCCAACACCTGCAAAATTTCCACAGCCACCATTTGCGGATTTTCGTCCAATATGGCATTGCGCGCTTCATCGGCGTCCGCTTCTAGCAGCTCGTTCAACAGGCGGATTTCAGGCGGCACAGACGATTCCGCCTGCATCATAATGAGTTCTTGCACGCCTTGCAGCGTGGCCACCTGTTCCTGATTGCCCATTTCGGCAGCCTGGTTAATGCGCGAAATCAGGAAATACATAAAGGCATCATCCAGGCGCTCAAAGTTCTCGGCAACGGCCGTTTTCATATCCGGCGCCTGCAAAATCAACTCCAACGTCTCGGCCGCCTGCGCCAGCATCCGGTTAGACTGCTCCCGAATCTCGTCGTGTACCTGCACCAACCGGGCACGAATATCAATCAACCGCTGCGCCGCCGCCAGGTCGCCGGCCTGTTCACGCCGTTCCACTTCCTCTGACATCTGGCGGAAAAACTCATAACGCAGCCCGCCTTGCCCCGTCATCACCAACGCATCGACAATGGCGTCGTCCTGCTCATTGCGCAAAATATGCTTCAACAGCAGCTCCGCCGACACGCCGCCCTGCGCTTTTGCCTCGCGATTAAAGGCATGCAAAGCAATCTGCCGCTTCTCAATTTCCTTACCTGCCGGGGTGTCCATCATCAACTTGGCCCGCAAATTGGTCAGTTTCACCATTTGCTCGCTGTCGTTCATACGGGCAGACATATCAATGATTTGCTGAAGCATAGCAAAGAAGCCCTCATCCAGAAGCGCCATGTTCTCGCCAATCAGATAATCCCGCACATCTTTATCCGCATTCGCCAGCTTGCCCAACAATTCAGACTGCTTCCGCTGCCGCTCAATCATCTCCTTGGTAATACCTTCCGTTTCCAAAATCTTTTCCATGAAGGTTTGATAGGTCAGGATTGTCTGGGGCTGAAGCATATAGGCTTTACGCTTTTCCTGCGGGGTAGCGTCCATCACTTGCCGCACCATGCCGCCAATCAGTTGTTCTCGCTGAAAGTGGTCCATATTCATTTCCGGCGGCACAAAAGTCATAAACAACTCATGCGCCGGGTCATGATAAACCAGGGGTGAAGAAATCTGACCAGCCGCGCCGCATTTGGGGCAAACAGCCAGGTTCAACTCGCCGCTTAAAACGTATTCTTTTATCTCAGGCTGTTGGCCCACATCAATGAGTTGGAACACTTCTGCCGCGTAAAGCGTGCGGCAGTTCGGACAGGTAATTTGGGTTTGCATACAGTCTCCTCAAGGTTTAGGTAACCCGCGAAAAATTCCCCGGCACTTCTCTCTGAAAGCCGTTAGCAGGGTTTGACGACGTCTTGCTCATGCTGATTTTTCGCAAGTCGTGCAAACCAACGCTTCACACAAAGCAAACAGCTTGGCAAAAGGCAGTTTGAGCGCTTTTACAGTCTGGCACAGGGCTTTGGTTGGGCAATATTGGGTTACGCCGAATCGTGTTGATCGCGGGGTAATGAAAATGTGAAGGTAGTACCTGGGCCAGGTTCATTATTGGCAAACCAGATACGGCCGTTATGAGCCTCGATGATCGCTTTTGTCAGAAACAGGCCTAAACCGGTCCCTTCCGTTTTACGACTCAGCGCATTATCCAGGCGGGAAAACTTTTGGAATATGCGGGACTGTTCATGTTCGGGAATACCAATGCCCTGATCACTCACAGAGACCGTCACATAACCGGGATGGACAGCGCCCACCAGGGCAATCCGGCCACCATCGATCGAGTATTTTAACGCATTACTCACTAAATTGTTAAACACCTGGTTTAAACGGCGTTCGTCGCCCCATATTGTAGGGAAATCTGGCGAAAAATCGACCTCAAACTGGTGTTTGACGCTTTGGTTTAAAAATTTACGCACAACGGCCGTTGCCATTTTAGGCAAATACACCTCATCACTAATCTCCAGCGTAAAGGTGCCCGCCTGCAAACGAGACACCTCCAGCAGATTGTCGATCAGGTCTGTGAGATTATCTGCCTCTTCTTCAATGACCGCCAGCGACTCGTCCAAAACCTCTCGGGACCAATGCGCATCCTGCCGCCGCAGTGTGCCCGCATAGCCCTTTATGATGGAAACCGGCGTCTTCAATTCATGGCTGACCACGGAAATAAAGGTTTTTTGCAGCTCCTCCTCTTCCCGGTAACGGGTAAGGTCGCGCACATTGGCGATAATGTCGGTCATACGGCCGTTTTCATCCAGCAGCGGCGCATAGGTAATGCCCAAACTGATCAATTTGCCGTCCGCCATCTGGTGAATGTCATTTTCAGGGCGCCGGCAGTCGCCCTCCACATACAGATGCGCCGCGCCCGGCAAAGGCCAGCCGTTCGCCAGCGCCTCATACAAATCCGTATTGGTGCGCAGCTTTTGCCACTGAATCACCTGCCGGTGTTCCTCCCCAATCGCTTCCTCCGGCGACCAGCCAATCATATTACTCAAGGCCTTATTCAGGTTACGAATGCGCAGCGACCGATCCAAAATCATGACGCCGTCGGCGCTTTGCTGCAAAATCGCATCCAGCCGCTGTTTCTCCTTGTTCACCTGCTGATACAGGCGGGCGTTACGCACCGCAATCGCCGCCTGCTCGGCAAAACTGCGCAGCAAATCCGCCACGTCCGGACCAAAACGGTAATTGCCAGACTGGAACACATAGATGAGACCAATCGGTTCATCTCGGCTGATCATGGGGATGCGGGTAACGGCCGTTAAACCCAAATTCGCCTGCCGTGCAATCTCATGCAGCCGCTCCGCCAACTGCGGCAGCGCCTCTTCTTCCTTGCCCTCTTCATAAGGCACACCGCGCAGCAGCGGCTCAAACTGGTCCACCAGATGCGGCGGAATGCCATACACCGCCGCCACCCGCAGCACCGTGCTGTCCGGCTCCGCCAGCACAATCATGCCCGCCCGCCCCGATACAATCTCCACAGCCGCCTGCAAAATAATACGCAGCACGTCATGCAAGTCCAACTCAGCCGTCAACGCCCGGCTGATCGCCAGCAAATACTCTCGCTGCAACACTCGAATGTCCACCAATGCTCTTGCCATTGTCAAAACCGTTTAGGGACTATTCCCAGATTGGACCAATCTCGGAGATTGGTCCAATCTAAATCGGCCAATCACGAACACCTGCCTGACCATGCTGGCAAATTGTAGCATACCCCCACGCCATAACCATCTGAGTTGCGTTAGACGGGTAAACAGTAACATCTCAATAATCTGGCGAACCGAGGCCTGAGCCTGTCGAAGGCCGTTGGTTCGGCCAAGGTCGTTGGTTTCGACAGGCTCAACCAACTTCACCGCGAGTTATTCACAAGATACGACAAACACAGGCCAAAGGCGGCGGCCATATCCCCCAGAAAAGCTATGCCCAAACACGCCAATGTCGGGTACAATGAAAATTACCGCAGATGCAGTTCAAACAACATTTGGCGCTGTGCTTCATAACCAATCAAAATAACCTCCGCTCAGACGGCAGTCACCTGTGTGGGGCTGTCACCTAAAACGGGAAGACACAACATATGACCCCAGTAAACGTCCGCCTCGTGACAGAAGCAGATTTGCCCTACGTGCGTGAACTGTTTTACCTGAGTTACGGCGAAAACTACCCCTACAAAGCCTTCTACGACGACGAATGGCTCAAACGCAGCATCTACCAGGACAGCTACCTCTTCCTCCTGGCGGAAACCAACGGCATCATTGCGGGCACAGCCTCCGTCTATTTTGAAGTAGGCGCTTATTCGGATTTATGCGGCGAATTCGGCCGGCTGGCTGTCCATCCCAACTATCGCGGACAGGGCATTGGCGCGGCTCTCATGGAAGCCCGTCTGAACTTTGCCAAAAGGCGGCTCCACTTTGGCCTGACAGAGTGCCGCACCGCCCACCCCTACGCCCAACAAATTTCAGAAAAACACAACCTCAGACCCATCGGCTTTATGCCTCAAAAGGTTCTCCTGGACAAACGCGAAAGCCTGGTCATGATGGCGCAGATGTTTGGCCCTGCCCACGAACTGCGCGCCAACAACCCACGTGTCATCCCGGAAGCCTTTCTGCTCGGTCAACTGGCGCTGGAAAACCTTGGCCTGCGCAACGATCTCATC
Organism: Chloroflexota bacterium; assembly: GCA_046496595.1. GTDB lineage: Bacteria > Chloroflexota > Anaerolineae > Promineifilales > Promineifilaceae. Next base: position 3,251 of record JAWOGU010000009.1, on the reverse strand, counting down.
GCTGTGGACGATGTAGACGGGTATCCCATTGGTACCGGCTTCCAGGTGGAAGAACTCACGGAATCCGTGCTGCCGCACCTGCTTAGGATTGAACGAGGCCGCCTATCCAAACGCCACGTATTTGGCAATCTCCAACTCAGTTATGGCCTCTTTTTCCTGGAATCCCGCAATTCCCGGTATCTGGTAGCCCGGCAGGATGGCAAAATAGTCGGCGCCATCGGCTTCACCCTGGATGATATTGGCCGCAGCATCAAAGTGCTGGAACTGATTGATTTGCGGGACGACGTGGCCGGCTTTTTGCTGAAGGAACTGGATGGTTGGGCGCAGAATGTCTACGGCGCTGAATATGTCGAAATCACAGTCAGCGCCTACTGGCCCAGCATTCAACGCACGCTGAGCAATTTAGGCTTCGTGCCGGTGGCCTACTGCCCCGCCTTCGTCTTTCATGAAGTGGAGCGGCTGGACACCATCAAAATGGCAAAGTTATACGTGCCTCTGGACATTGACGATGCTGTTTTAACAAGCGCCAGCCGTGACATCTTCGATCTGGTGCGCACCGCGTTTGAGGAAAAACGCAAAGGCATCAGCGTCAACGACGCCACGCACCACATCGCCATTTTTCAGGGACTGGAGGAAGGGGAACTGACGAAGATTGCCGGTATTTGCCGTGTGGTTGATTTTGAAGAAGGCGCGGTGATTCTGCGGGCAGGCGAGCGCGGCGATTGTTTTTACATGGTGCTAGACGGCAAACTGGACATTCTGGCCCGTGACCAGAGTACGCTGGTAGGCCATGTTTACCGGGGCGATTTCCTGGGTGAGATCTCCCTAGTGTCGGCGCAGTCTTATACGGCAACGGCCGTTGCCGCCACAAACGTCAAAATGGTCGCCCTCAAGCATCAGGACTTTGAAGCCCTCATCAACCGCCACCCCCGCATCGGCATGAAAGTCATGCGCAACATCGCCATCTCAGTCGGCGAAAAACTGCGCCACCTGGATAACCGCTACTCCGAAGAAATCCAGATGAACCAGCGCAGTTAAAAACTGGGTTTCTATCCCACAAAAAAACCCTGAGTTTGTGGCTCAGGGCTTTTAAGTATACAGGAAACGGCCGTTAAACGATTATGCCACGCTGCCCGGATCAATACCGGCGGCTTTCAGCGCCTTGTTGTAGGCAGAATTTGCCTTGGCGTTCGCTACGCGAGCCTGCCGCACCTCATCCGGAGACATGTCAGACGTAATTTCAATCAACTGCGGAGCCGGAATATTGGCGGCGGCAGCCGGGACAGCAGCGGCCGGCGCCGGAGCAGGCTGCGGTGCGACCTGCGGCTCAGTAGAAGCCGCTGCCGGATCGACGCCGGCAGCTTTTAGCGCTTTGTTATAGGTAGATTTCATTTTGGAGTTTTCAATGCGAGCTTTGCGTTTCTCTTCCGGCGACATGTTGTCTGTGATTTCGATATAGGCCGGTTCTGGCAGACCAGCCACGGCAGCGAGCACAGGCGCGGCGGTCGTCGCGGAGACTGTTGGCGCCACGGGCGCGGCTGCGCCTGATTCTGGCGCCGTTTTGGCCGCTTTCATCGCCGCCGACTTGGCTTTGGCGTTGGCTATGCGCGCTTTGCGCACTTCATCATCGGACATGGCGTCAGTAATTTCTATGACCAGGTAATCTTTGCCGGGCACAAGCTCCGTTTTGCCGCCAGAAGTGGCAGCGGGCGCAGCGGCCGCCGCCGCTGCCGGATCCACGGCAACGATGCCGGTACGGACGCCGTCCCACCCATGAAAAGCGGCAATTTTAACGGCCGTTATCGGATCCTCATTCAAGCCATCAAACGCCGTCCGCTGGCGCTCTTGTTTGTACTGCGGACCAATTTGCACATTTGCTCCCCGGGGAGTCGCCGCAGCTTGTTTAGCCGCCAACTGGCGCGCTTCCCGGTACTGGGTCTCCGCACTGCCCTGCGCCTGAATTTCATGGCCCAACGTCATCGCCGGATTATATGCTTTGTTCTCCGCTTTCAGCTGCGAACTGCTTTGAATCACAGCACTGTCCAACCCCTTCACAGCGACAGCCAATACCAACGCGACTAAAATAACGAGTAAAATGGCAACAACAGCAATGAGTATAACCATAGCAGAATCCTTTGCTCTTTGGATCAGGTGATTCCCAGAATATGTTGGCGGTCATTATACAATTTGTGCCAGATTTCTCAAATAACAGCCTGGAAGAAACCTGGCTTGACGAGGCATGAAAGTTCTGCCAAAATCAATTGCATGAACGGCCGTTACCCAACCTGCGCCGCACTGGCAATAAAAAAGCCCGGTTATCCCGGGCTAAAATTGATGCCGAAGGTGGGATTTGAACCCACATGAGCTTAAGCTCACTACGCCCTGAACGTAGCGCGTCTGCCAGTTTCGCCACTTCGGCTTAAGTAGGCGGGAATTCTACCAATTCGACGCCAAAAGTCAATAACAAATCGACGCCATTTTCAAATCGGACCGGTAACAACACATTTACAGCAGCACTTATTCACTTCTTGGGAGATAGCAATATGTCCATTTCAGTTGATATTCTAAAACGTGTTCCGCTCTTCGCCAATCTAAACAACGAAGAACTGATCCAGATCGCCGGTATCTGCACGGAAGAAACCATACCGGCCGGCGACCTGATCATTCAACAAAATACCACTGGCGCCGACATGTTTATCATTGCCGCCGGTTCCGTAGACGTTTTCATCAGCGGCTTGAGCAATGCCCGCAGTCTGGTTGTTTTGGGCAAAGGTCAGGTCATCGGAGAAATGGCGCTCATCGATCAAGGTTATCGCTCCGCCTCCGTCAAAGCAACTCATGCCCAGGTTACACTTTACCGTATCGAAAATAAAGAGTTTTACCAGTTGTGCGAGAAAAATAATCACATTGGTTACATTGTCATGCGCAATCTGGCTGTAGATATCGCTTTTAAATTGCGGCATCGAAACCTGGCGGAATTTTAGGGAGCTGTCATGATGAATGAGATATTCTATAAAGTAAGTTTTGTCGTGGCTGGCAGCAGCGCCCACCCTGGCGCCATCATGACCGTGGAAAAACGCCCTGAAATCGGCGAAGAAGTAAAATTTAACGGCAGTATATTTGAAGTAACTGAGGTCATGGAACTGATGCCCCCCGTTGGCAATTTTGGCTTCTTGCACGTCACCTGCGAATACCGGCGCGACAGCGGACCGGATGATGAGGACTAGAACCGTGATCGGTAATCCGTGATC
>JAWOGU010000582.1:0-7688 GCA_046496595.1 Chloroflexota bacterium | reverse complement strand
TTGAAGCATTACTAAAAACCCCTGCATGGCAAAGGCAAAAATTGCATGAATGACACAGAACAATCCTCGGCTCCCACGGTGAATGGGAATGGTATCAATGGTGTGATGAACGACCACCTTGCGCTGGCTGACAGCGCCAGCATTCCGGTGGAGAATGAAGGTCCGATGGTGATCGAAGGCAGCGCGGTGACGGTGACCAGGGCGGATGTGGTGCAGTCGGCGCCGATGGAGATCTCAGGACAAGATATCAAAGAGATGGCGGATGAGATTGCCGATATGATGACAAACCCGGAAACGGCCGTTTCTTTTGAAGATGATCCCGATTTTGACAGGCTGCACGCCATTACCCGCTTCCTGATAGGCGGCGCCATTGAGGGGACTGTTGAATTTACGGAACGGCTGAAAATCTGGGAATCATTTATTCGGGAAGAACTGCCCCTAGTTTCCCCAACGGACCTGGAGAATTTGCCGGAACGGGATTTGCTGCGGTATGCCCTGATCGGCTTCGTTTTTGAAGGGGAGGATACATCTCGGCGGGTGTTGAAGAAGCTGCTGAAAGCGCCGGGACAGGTAGCAAAAACGGCCGTGCGCACTACCAAACCCATCACCAGCAGCCGCTTTGCCGCCCCTGTGCAGCGGCGCATAGACGGCATGGCAGCCAGAGGCGAAGAACAGATACTGCGCTGGATTCAGCGCGGTCAGGCTGAAGAACCACTCAGCCGTAATATTGCCCGCCTGGGCGTGCAGGAAATTGTTGACGAGTTCATCAACCAGTTAGCCCAAAACGAAGAAGTGCAAACATTGGTGCAGGAACAAGGCGTTGGCCTGGCAGGAGAAGTAGTGGATCAGGTGCGCGAACGTACCTTTACGGCCGATACGCTCGTGGAGCGTATTGCCCGGGCGGTCACCCGCCGTGATCCACGCGTCGCGCCGCCTAAAGCCGACTTGTCTGAATACCCCAAAAATATTCCCGGGTGGATTGAAGGCGAAAGTTCGTGAGTCTTAACATAACGCGAAAGAAAGGGCCGCCGCCGCCAACCTTTATGGGACATTATGCCGGCTTTATCTCCCGGTTGATGGCTTTTTTCATCGACATCATGGTTGTTTCGGCAGCAATTGGTTTGATGCTGGTAGGGCTGAACTTAATTCTGACATTTTTTAATATTGACCTTGAGGCGTTAGCGGTTGGGAACACAGATTTTGGTAATGCCGTGCTGGGAATTTTCAAGTTTTTAACGGGCTTTACTTTCACTTTCCTTGTAAATTTAGTCTACAATGTCTTTTTCTGGATGGCGGCCGGCAAAACCATTGGCAAAGCGGTGATGGGTTTGCAGGTGATTGGCCCTAAAGGTGCCCGTGTGACGTTTTGGCGGGCCATTAAGCGTTATTTTGGATATTGGATTTCAGCGATCCCTCTATTTTTCGGGTATTTTTGGGTATTGTTTAGCGACCGCCGCCTTGCCTGGCATGACATTTTCGCTGGGACCAGTGTCATTTATGATCATGAAGCGCAGTATAGTGAACAGTTACTTGGCCGCATAGCGCGAGTCGTGCCCCGCCTGGAGAGCAAGATGAAAAAAAAATCGCTCACTGCGGGCAGCCAGTCTACGGATATGGTGCAAACGATGCCAGGGGAAGCCAAGGAGTAAAGAGCCGTGCCAGACCAGTTTGAACCCCTGTCCAGTATGGATGCCGCCATTTTGGGCATTGAAGATAAAACCAATTTGATGCTGGTGTCGGGGGTGTTGACCTTTGCCCAACCCCTGGACGTGGAAATGTTGAAAGCGGTGCTGCAAGAACGCTGGCTGAAACACCGGCGGCTGCGCCAGCGCATTGTGCAGCCCGGTTTGCCGATGGCGTGGCCTTACTGGGAAGATGACCCCAACTTTAGCTTAAACGCCCATGTACACCGGGTGGCGCTGCCGGAGCCGGGGGATCAGGCTGCTTTACAGGCGATGGCCAGCGATCTGGTCAGTACGCCTTTGGATTATTCCAAGCCGTTGTGGCAAATGCACGTCATTGAGAATTATGGCGAGGGTGGGGCGCTGTTGTTTCGCATTCATCATGCCATTGGCGATGGCGCGGCGCTGTCCGGATTGTTGATGTCGGTGACGGATGTGGCCGGAGAAGAGGCGGAATTGAGGCCGGAAATGGATGGGGAAGTGGAAACGGCCGTTTCAGCAGGTTCAGGGCAGTCCGTTTCTTCCTCAACACAGGCTGCTTCACCTTCTTCTAACGGCCAAAAGCCGGTTACGACACCCCAACTTGCCAAACAGGCTGCTTTTGCGGCCCGGTTTAGCCGCCATTTTGCTAAAAAGTTCGTGATCGCCGGTCTCGACATCCTCAGCGATCCGGAAAAAACCGGAGAATATGTCAACAAAGGACTGGCGTATACCCAATCCTCCATGCAGCTTGCCCTCAAAATTTTGGAACCGGAAACCGTATTTCCCAACCAGTTAGGCGTCAGCAAGCGGGTGGCCTGGTCACGGCCGTTCTCATTGGCGGAAATCAACAACTTGCGCCGGACGCAGGGCGGCACCCTCAATGACATCATGGTAACGGCCGTTGTGGGCGGGCTGCGCCGTTACATGCTGGCGCACGGCAAACCGGTGAACGGCGTGCGTTTCCGCGCCGCCGTGCCCATTAGCCTGCGTAAAAACGGCAGCAAACCCAGTCTGGGTAACAAATTTGGCGTGGTATTTCTCTCTGTACCTCTGGCTATGGCCGATCCCCAGGAACGATTGGCCGAGGTGCGGGCCGGCATGGATTTGCTCAAACAGTCCGCCGATGCGCAGACAGCTTTCAGTCTCATCAGCGCCTTCAGCTATATTCCTTCGGCCATGCAGAGCGCCCTGGTGAAGCAGGTGGCAGTGTTGGCCTCAGCCGTCATTACCAACGTCTCTGGTCCTGCGGAAGAACGTTATTTTGCCGGACAAAAAATTGAAAGCGGCATGTTTTGGGCGCCGCAGTCCGGGCGCGTGGGGTTAGGAATTACCATTTTTAGTTTGGGCGGCAATGTTTTTGTGGGCGTCAATGCAGACCCCAAAGTGCTACCAGACCCCAATTTGTTGGTGGCTTGTTTGGAAACAGAGTACGAAGAGATGATTAGTTAACAATAACAATTAATTGTTAATTGACTTTTGCGGAAAACAAACCGCAGCGAAAACACTTTTTTGGCAGACTCAATAGTAAACAGGAGATGATTAAATGAAGCGTTTAATGGGCGCGATTATGTTTTTAGTGGGCATTGTCGGTATTGGGCTGGCAATTGCCGGTATTTATTTTGGCCGGGATGTCATTGACCAGATTGGGGCCGGCCTAAACAGCGGTCTGGAACTGGCGTTGGATAGCCTGGTCACCATTCAAGATACGGTGACGCTGACGAAAAGGGCGGTCACCGAAGCCGGCAATAGTATTCAAACCGTGGAAACAACAATCGGCGATCTGAGCATGACCATTGGCGATACCGGCCCCCTGGTGGATCAAATGTCTGTAGTTGTTACGCAGGAAGTGCCTAACAGCGTCGAGGCCATCCAGGCTTCCCTAATACCGGCGGCCGAAGTAGCCAGGCAGGTAGACGCCACCTTGCTGAAGCTTAGTGATTTCGCCGTAGACCAAAGTTTTTTGGGATTTGACTTGCAGTTTGATTTAGGCATTGATTACCAGCCGGAAGAACCTATGGACGAAGCCCTGTTGGAGATTGGCGCAAGTTTGGATGGCGTCGCCGATGAACTGCGCAATTTGGAGCCTGCTCTGATGACCAACTCCGGTAACGTAGCCCTCATGAGCGACAACATTGGGCTGATCGCAAAAGATATAGCCACCATCAATACCGTCGTGGCGGACATCAATCCTCTGCTGGATCAATACGCCCAAACCTTCACAGACATTGAAAACGCCATTATCCAGGTGCAGGCAAACCTGGACACTTATCTAAATTATGCCAAACTCGCCTTTACCGCTTTGATGATCTGGCTGGCTGTTTTACACATGGCGCCCCTGGTATTGGGTTATGAAATGGTCACGGGTCAGCTCGACAAAGAGCTTGTGGTCTACGTGCATGAAGGCGAAGACAGCAAGTACAAAAGGGATGCGAAAGACAGCGACGGCGACAAAGACAGCGACGGCGACAAAGACGGCGACGACGAAGCCGTTCAAGAAGACGAGTTGGAGGAAAAATAAAACATGAGACTTTTACTTCGTTGGCTTGTGGATGCGCTGGGGTTGGGCGTGGCGGTCTGGCTGGTGCCAGGCTTTAACCACGAAGGTGAAATCTGGACTTTTCTGGTGGTGGCGGCCATATTTGGCCTGATTAACGCTGTATTGCGGCCCATCGTTCTCTTTTTTAGCTGCCCGCTGGTGGTGCTGACGCTGGGTTTGTTTATCCTGGTGGTTAACTGGGCCATGCTGTCGTTGACGCTCTGGATTTCAGGGAGCATTTTTAACCTGGGCTTTACGTCTGACAGTTTTTGGACCACGTTTGTGGCTGCGATTGTGATCAGCCTGGTCACCGGTATCTTGAACTTGTTCCTGAAGGACAAAGACGACTGACGGATGAGCAGCAAGCGGTAAAAAACCTTTGCCGCTTTGCGCCTTTGCGTTGCATATTTTGAACGGCCGTTTTCCCCAAACGGCCGTTTTTTTATTCACCCTACACAAATGCCCACGACTGTGACTGCGGCCATTGTTTAATCCACGTAGCTGTCTTTTCGGTGTAGGACTCGACCAATTTCAATCGTATCGCCCACAATGTCGAACAAAATTCTGTAATCACCAACCCGGAGTCGATATGCCGGTTCAAAATTCGTCAGTTTTTTAACATTAGCAATGTCTGGAAAATTCTCTAGCTCTAAGATTTTGGCATGAATTTTCTGTTTTTGTTTGTTATCGATTTTGCTTAAATCTTTGATGGCGCTTCTACGAATATTAACGTTCATCTTCGAGATACTTTTCAAAAGGAATGCTTTCTTCATCCCTCGTAGCGATCAACAATTTTAAGTCATCAAAATCTTCTTTTGAAACGATCTCCAGACCATCTTCTTGAAAATGTTCCAAAAGCCATGTTACTTTCTCAGCCAGTTTGCTATCTTTAACATGAATGGTTATAGAGTGCATCGCTTACACTTCCTTCTAGTCAGAGTGTCGTTTCTCTGAGGCTCAAGTAAAATATCTTCCTTCATTATACCATGCGATTATTGATGGGGATGCTGCTTGATTTTATCTTAATGACTTCCGTTTTTTATGAGCCATCCATGAATCCCCGCGACTGAAGCCAGTTTTCCCCGTAGCGCACGGTGAAATTAAAGCAAAAAGAGGTAGCAAGCATGAAACGAATTGGAATTGTGTTAGGTTTGTTGGTTGGATTAGCGGGTGTATGGGTATCAGGGGTCAGGGCGCAGGAACGGCCTGTCCTGAGCTTGCCGAAGGAACCTGTCCTGAGCTTGCCGAAGGAACCGTTTACCTTTGAGCCGTCAGACTGTATGTTCCCCGGCATCGAAGAGGGCATCATGAGCATGTCGGCCGACAGCCTGGGTTTTGAATGCGGCTACGTCACCGTGCCCGCAGAACACGCCAACCCGGATGGTCCCACCATTCGCATTCCCGTCGCCATTTTGCGCGCCACCGGACCCAATCCGCAGCCCGATCCGCTGTTTTTGGCGCAGGGTGGTCCTGGCGGCGACGCCTTTGAGCTGTTCAGCTTCTACCTGCCTCAATCCCCGTTCCTGTCCGACCGGGATCTGGTTGTCATCAACCAGCGCGGCACGATCTACGCCGAACCCGATTTGCGCTGCACTGAAATCGCCGACAACATGGGCGAACTGCTCAGTCTGCCCCTGGAGCCGGGTACCGAGCGTTACAACGAACTGCTGCAAACCTGTTATCAACGACTGGCCGATGACGGCGTCGACCTGTCCGCTTTCGACAGCGTGGAAAACGCCGCCGACATGGAAGCGGTGCGCCAGGCCTTGGGCTACGACGACATCAATTTTTATGGCGTCTCCTACGGCACGCTGCTCGGCCTGCACCTCATGCGCGACTATCCCGACCATCTGCGCAGCGTCATTCTGGATGGCGTGGTGCCCACCAGTTCCAACTTCATCGCCAGTCTGCCGGAAAACGAAAACCGCGTTTACGACGAGTTGTTCAACGCCTGCGCCGCTGACGCCGCCTGCGCCGCCGATTATCCCAATCTGGCGGAACGTTATCAGGCGCTCATCGACCGTTTGAACGCCAACCCGCTGAGGCTGGCGCTCACAGACCCCGATACGGGCGAGCAGACAACAGCCTTGCTGGACGGCGTCACGCTGGCAGGAGTGATGTATCAGATATTGTATTTACCGGAAGCCTACGCCATCTTCCCCAAGATTGTGGCGAATGCGGAAGCGGGTGATTTTGTATTTTTGCAGCGAATTTGGCCGTTGTTTGCCTTTGATCGGACCAGCAGCTACGGCATGTATTACTCCGTCATTTGCGCGGAGGACGGGGATTTTGACGTAACGGCCGTTTCCGCCGAAACCTACCCGCCCTTTATTGCCGACAAATTGACGGAAGAGCTGCAAAGTTACCTGGACGCCTGCGTCCTATGGTCTGTGGAGCAGCTTCCTGACTTGGTGAACGAACCGGTGATCAGCGACCTGCCGGTGCTGCTCATGTCGGGGCGCTTCGACCCCATCACGCCGCCCGCCTTTGCCGAGGAAGCGGCGCAAACACTGCCCAACAGCACCCACATCGTGGATCCCTGGGCCAGCCACAGCATCGCCTTCAACGACGACTGCGTCAACGCCATCATGGCCGATTTCCTGGCAAACCCCGGCCAGACTTTGGATACAGGCTGTCTGGCAGGCAAACAGTCCGCCGGTTTTGTGCCCGCCAGCGCCATCTCTGTGCCGCTGCTGGGTCCGCTGTCGCAGTTGGAAAGCGGCGTGATGACCCAAATCGGCCTCTCTGCTTTGCTGCTGCTGGCGATTTTGGGCGCCGTGCCGGTATGGTTTGTGGCCTGGCTCATCCAGTCCGGCAAAAGCGACCGGCGCGTACTGACCAGCCAGGAAAAGCGGCTGCGCTGGACGGGCCGGCTGCTGGTGATCGGCTATGGGCTGCTGGGGGTGTTGTACGCTTCGGCGTTAACGGCCGTTCTCTTCATCCCGCTCCTGGAAGCCAGCCCGACCGCCTCTTTGCTGTCCGTGCCGGGTAACACCTGGCCCATTTTTGCGGCGGCGTGGCTGCTGGTTTTGCTGGCGATAGGGATGGTGGTAACGGCCGTTCTCTATTGGCGGCAGGCGTGGTCGGTGTGGCGCAAGCTGTATTACTCGTTCCTGGCGCTGTGCGCCGTGGGCTACGTGGTAGTGCTGGGCGCGAATGGACTGCTGACGGTGCTGTTTTGAGGATGATTGATGATTTCATGATCAATCCCGCAATATTAAAAAATCGACCGGCTTCTGTGTCTTTTTAATGAGAAGTCGGTCGATTTTTGAATGTAAAGCCTATGAGAAAATCTTGTTTATCCTTCTGGTTTTAGGATAGCAGGAAGGTAAATATAGAAGGTTGTATCTACCGGACTGATTGTGACGAAGATATTTGCGGTACTGGTAAATACACCATCACTAATCGTATAACTGAATATATCTGTCCCTAATATATCAAGTGTGGGTGTATAAAAAACAAACGTGCCACTGATAACGGCCGTTCCG
>JAWOGU010000216.1:0-37670 GCA_046496595.1 Chloroflexota bacterium | reverse complement strand
GAATTTGAAACCACAAAAGAAGAATTAGCCGCCCCGGAAGGCGTAGAAAGCACCAGACCAGGCCGCACCTATGTGCCGCGTGTGGACATTTACGAAAAATCCGACGGTATTTTAGTATTGGCGGATCTGCCCGGCGTTGATGAGAAAAGTCTGGACATTATGCTGGAAAAAGGTGTGCTGACAATCCACGGTCAGGTGACGGAAACCTGGCCTGAAGGCCATGAGTTGGCTCACGCGGAATATGAAGTGGGCAACTATCACCGGGCATTCAAATTGTCCGAAGAAGTAGACTCGGACAAAATCGAAGCCACGATTAAGAATGGCGTGTTGAAACTGCACATGCCTTTTGCGGCTGGCCCTAGAACGCGCAAGATTCAGGTGCAGGCGGCTTGATCATGCGGTGAGTGGTGAGTAGCGAGTACAATCCGCCACCCGCCACCCGCAACAGTTTTTTACGGAGGTGAAACATGAACAGGAGACAATTGATTCCCTGGCGGCGAGAGAGTATGCCGCTGAGTATGATCGAAGAAACACCGGTTCAATCGTTATGGCAGGAAATTAACCGGACCTTTGACGATTTTTTTAGTGAGTTTGGCGAACGGCCGTTTGCTTTGGAGCCTGCTTCTTTTTCTCCCTCGGTGAACGTGACCGAAAGCGATGCAGCCTTTACCGTCACCGCCGAGGTTCCCGGCGTGGCCGAGGACGACATCGAAGTGACACTGACGCAAAACACGCTGACCATCAAAGGGGAAAAGAAAGTGGAGCAAAAAGAGGAAAAGGAAGGGTATTACCACCTGGAACGTCGCTTTGGCTCTTTCAGCCGCAGCATTCCCCTGCCGCCCAACGTGGTGGACCAGGACAGGGTAGCGGCCAACTTTGAGAAGGGTGTGTTAACGATTACCCTGCCCAAGAACCCGGAAGCGCAGCAGATCATGAAGCGCATTCCGGTGAAAACCGGCTAATAAAGTTTTCAGGCATGGTTCATTGAGCGAAACACCTTCTTCACAAATTTAGCAAGAAAACGTGTCAGCTGAGAGCCTGTGCTGAGCTTGCCGAAGCATCCTCCGAAGACTCCGCTCAGCATGACAGTGCTGCGTAGTTTTGTAAAGCACCTATTGCGTGAAATGAACCAAGCCAGTTTTCAGTAACAGGAACGGCCGTTCTCCAACACCTCATTACCCATTCACCAGCTTGCCAATTCCTTCCGCCAAAGAAATTTTCGCCTGCCAGCCGATGAGAGCCTGCGTACCGGCGGCGTCGGCGATTTGGGCGGCGTCTTCGCCGGGGCGGCTGGGCAGCGCGCCCACCAACGGCCGTCCACCCCGGTTGACAGTTTGGTAGATGAGCCGGGCCGCCTCCGCCAGAGACGTACCCGTTCCCGTGCCCAGTTCGACGGTGGTTCCGGGCGCTAACGGCCGTTCCAGCATTCGCACTAAACCTGCCGCCACATCTTCCACATAAATCCAGTCCCGAATTTGTGCGCCGGTGGTCATGGGAAAATCTTCACCTGCCATAGCCGCCTGGATAGCGGCGGGCACAAAGGCTTGCTGCGGCTGGCCGGGGCCATACGCCTGGAAAATCATGGCGCCGTGGATGGGCCAGCCCTGAGTACGGGCATACAGGCGGCAAAATTCCCAGGCGGCTGCTTTGCTGGCGGCGTAGACGTTCATGCTGCTCCGTTCCCCCGGCGTGCGCGCCACGATGCACTGCTGCAAACCGGTGTTTTTCTCAAAGCAGGCGCGCAGTAAATGGGTGGTACCGATGAGGTTGTGGCGAACGGCCGTTTCCACAGCCAGAAACGGATCCAGCGCCCCCGCCGCCGCCAGATGGATGACGGCGTCAGGCTGCGCCAGGCGCACGGCGCGCACCGTCAGGTTGAAGTTACGCAGGTCGGCATACACCACGTCGAAATGAGGGCGAAGCTGGTTGAGTGGGGAGGGCAGGGGTTGGCCGCTGAAGGTTTCAAGCAGGAGCAGGGTAACGGCTGGCTGAGCTTGCACCGTTTCTGGTCTGTTCAGCAGGAGGGGAATGAGGGCACGGCCGATAAAACCGGTACCGCCGGTCACGAGAATTCGCATAGGAACCGTCTGAAAATGACGTGATGCATAACCAAACGGTCTCACGCATCACGTCTCACGCATCATCTTCTACAATGCCAGGAATTCTTTATACCAGATCATCGTCTCCGCCAGCCCTTCCTCCAGGTTGAATTTTGGCTGCCAGCCTAGCACTTGATTGGCTTTTTCAGAGCAGATGTAGCGGTATTGAATCTCGTTTGTCACTTCATCCAGGATGACCGGCTTAAGGTGAGTGTTGTCTGACAACTGAATGATGGTGGCTGCCATTTCCAGCACGGAAATGGGGTTGTCGGCGCCAAAGTTAAACGCTTCGCCGCGCACGTCAACGCGATGCATGTTTTCCGCCACCATCAGGTAGCCGCGCACCACGTCTTTAATGAAAATGTAGTCTCGTTTCATGGTGCCGTCGGAGCGGATAATGGGGGCATCGCCGCGCAGGGCGCTGCGCATGGTGCCCGGCACAATGCGGTTCCAGTTCAGGTCGCCGCCGCCGTACAGGTTGGCGCAGCGGGTAATGGAAACGGGCAAATCGTAGGTGTGGGCGTAACTGCGGGAGATGAGGTCGGCGCAGCTTTTGGAGACTTCATAGGGATGTTCGCCTTGCAGGGGGGCGTCTTCCCGGTAGGGCAGTTGGGTGTGGGCGCCGTAAGCGGCGTCGCTGCTGGCGGTGACGATGCGCTGCACGGTGGGATTGCGCCGCGCCGCTTCCAGGATGACCCAGGTTCCTTTGATGTTGGATTCAAAGGTGGGCAGAGGCACACGGTTGGCGATGCCTACCTGGGTTTGAGCAGCCAGGTGAAAAATGGTGTCGATTTCATATTCGGCGAGGGCGCGTTCCATCAATTCGTAGTCACAGACGTCACCGCGCACGATGTCAATGCGTTGGATGTCGCCGGTGCGCACGAGTTGAGCGTGGGGAACCTGGTCGCGCACTAACCCGACGACATGGGCGCCTTTTTGCAGCAAAACGGCCGTTAACCAGGAGCCTAACAGTCCGGTGCAGCCGGTGATAAATACTCGTTTATCCCGCCAGAATTCGTTGCTCACAGTCCGTCTCCCGAGTTCACTGTAAACTGTACACTGTTTACCGTAAACTGTCCTTAATCCTCCCACACCTTCCAGGGTGGGTTTTGCTGCCAGATTTGCTCCAGGAGCATGGTGTCTTTCATGGTGTTCATGGACTGCCAGAAGCCGGTGTGCCGGTAAATCATCAGCTCGCCTTGTGCGGCCAGAACCGCCAGGACTTCGGTTTCCAGGTTAACGTCTGTTTTGGCGTTCATCAGGTCCAGCGCGCCGCGTTCAAAAAGCATGAAGCCGCCGTTGATCCAGTAGGGTAGTTGGGGACGTTCCACAAAGCCGGTGACGAGACCGGCTTCATCGGCTTCCACGACGCCGTATTGCAAATCGACCTGAACGGCCGTTATCGTCGCCAGTTTGCCATGCGCCTTGTGGAAGCGGACCAGGTCGGTCAGGTTTACGTCGCTCACGTCGTCGCCGTAGGCCACAAAAAAGCGTTCTGCCCGGAGATAGTCGGACACCTGGGCGATACGGCTGGCTTTTTCGGTGTTCAAGCCGGTATCGACCAGCGAGACTTCCCAGGCAGGATGGCTGCTTTTGCCGTGATAACTGGTGCGAGAACGGCCGTTGCCCGGCCCGCCCAACTGCAAGGTCACGTCCCGCGTCATCGGCTCATATTCCAAAAAATAACGGCGAATCTGATCCTGTCCATACCCCAAAGCCAGCACAAAACGGTGGCAGCCATGCGCCGAAAAAATGCGCATCACATGCCACAAAATCGGCCGTCCGCCAATTTCCACCAGCTCCTTTTTGCGCGAGGTTGAGCCGCGCATCCGGGTACCTTGCCCACCACAAACGATTACAACCGGGATATCTTCCATAAATAACTCTTTCGCAGCCCTGTTACAAAACTGACGCCGCGACCAAAATTTTAGCGTGCGCGATCATAACACAGCCCATTCCGCATCGCCACCAGCGCCACCCATCACCTCCACACCCCATCACCTCCACATCCGTTTGAGGCTTCCTCCATAAACTGCTAGAATGTGAGGCAAGTTTATGATCCAGAGAAGTGAGCCAGAAACATGAACGAACCCAATCCATCAAAACGGAGTCGCCTTCCGAATTCCCTCTGGCTGCTGCCCGGTTTGGGTCTTAAACGCTGGCTGCTTTTGCTGGGCGTGGGCGCTCTGATCACCGGCATGGGTTTTGTCTACGCCATCCTGGTTTTGCACAGGGCGCAGTGGCTGCCCACGACAGTTTACAATCTGGTGACGCTGCAATTTGTGCCGGTTTTTTGGCGGATCGTGCTGCCTTTTCTCATTGGCGGCGGCATTATTTTGCTGGCTGTTTTTATGATGGGCCGCCGGTTGGTGGCGCCGTTCCGTGACGCCGACGCCGGTCTGGCGGAGACGCTCTATGACTACAGCCGCCAGGGGCGAGGTCCGGCGATTGTGGCGATTGGCGGCGGCACCGGGATGCCGGCGCTGCTGCGCGGGTTGAAAGCCTACACACGCAACATCACCGCCATTGTGACGGTGGCGGATGATGGGGGCAGCAGCGGCCGGCTGCGGCGTGAACTGGGATTGCTGCCGCCGGGCGATTTCCGCAACAACATCGCCGCCCTGGCGCGAGACGAAGCCCTGATGACGCAGGTTTTACAATACCGCTTTGGCAGCAGTGTGGTGGTGGCTGACGAGACGGGGGAAGGGGGAAACGGCCGTTCTGACCATCAAGACCAAACCCTACAGGGCCAAACCCTTCAGGGCCATGCCTTTGGCAACCTGCTCCTGGCAGCCCTCACCGGCATCACCGGCAGCTTCGACGAAGCGCTCCTGGCTTCCGAGCGCGTCTTAGCCATGCGCGGACAGGTGCTGCCCGCCACCCTGGCGCAAGTCTCCCTGGCGGCAGACATAGAAATAGATGGCGTCATAACCCGCATCATAGGCGAATCCGCCATTCCCCAGGCTGCCGGCAAAATAAAACAAGTCTATTTAGAACCCGCCCAGGTCAGTGCCTACCCCCCTGCCTTGAAAGCCATCTTTCAGGCAGATCTCATCGTGATGGGGCCGGGCAGCTTATACACCAGCATCTTGCCCAATTTACTCGTTCCCGACCTGGCGGAAGCGCTCAAACATGCCCGCGCCCCCAAAATCTATCTCTGTAACCTTGCCATCCAGCCCGGAGAGACGGATAATTATACGGTAGCGGATCACGTTGATGCGCTGTTGCAGCACATTTCCACACCCTTTCTCGATGCTGTTCTGGCAAACAACAACCTTTCTGTTTCCCCGGAAACGGGCGGTGGACAGACGATTTACGTTGAGCCTGTAGCGCCGAAAAAAGTGAAAATGGTCGCCGCCGATTTAGTCGATGAGTCGCGCCCCTGGCGGCATGACAGCGCTAAACTGGCGCGGGCTGTCATGAGCTTGCTGCCCAAAAATGGATTACGCCATACGTAATGCAAAACTCATGACATTCTGCATGTCTCTGGATTAGTGTTAGTGTTACAATTAGCAAGGTTTAGCCTTTTCCAAGGCGCACTTGCAAATCTACGAAAGGAGAATTTTCGATGACAATAAAAATTGGTATTAATGGATTTGGGCGTATCGGCCGCTTGGTATTCCGTCGTTCAGTCCAGGTTGAAGGCGTCGAGGTAGTGGGTATCAACGACCTGCTCGACGTGGATTACATCGCCTATATGCTCAAATATGATTCAACCCACGGCCGTTTTGATGGCACAGTTGAAGTCAAAGACGGTAACCTGGTCGTC
The DNA here is from genome assembly GCA_046496595.1 of Chloroflexota bacterium. Classification (GTDB taxonomy): domain Bacteria; phylum Chloroflexota; class Anaerolineae; order Promineifilales; family Promineifilaceae. The sequence goes on along the minus strand of JAWOGU010000216.1, from coordinate 31,802 downwards.
AACGGCAAAAGCATTCGTGTTACCGCCGAAAAAGACCCGAAAAACCTCAAGTGGGACGAAGTTGGCGCCGAATATGTGCTGGAATCCACCGGGTTTTTCCTGACAGATGAAAAAGCGCGTTTGCACATTGAAGCTGGCGCTAAACGAGTGGTATTGTCTGCTCCATCCAAGGACGCCACCCCCATGTTTGTCATGGGTGTGAACCACAACAGCTACGCCGGGCAGGACATCGTCTCAAACGCTTCCTGCACCACCAATTGTCTGGCCCCCATCGCCAAAGTGCTGCATGACAATTTCGGCATCAAAGATGGCCTGATGACCACTGTTCATGCCACCACCGCCACCCAAAAGACAGTTGACGGTCCTTCCATGAAGGATTGGCGCGGCGGCCGTGGCGCCGGCCAGAACATCATTCCTTCTTCCACCGGCGCTGCCAAAGCCGTGGGCAAAGTCATTCCTGAATTGAATGGCAAGCTGACCGGTATGGCTTTCCGCGTGCCCACCCCGAATGTTTCCGTGGTAGACCTGACCGTCAACCTGGAAAAACCGGCCACTTATGAACAAATCAAAGCGGCCATGAAAGCGGCCTCTGAAGGTGAAATGGCTGGAATTCTGGGCTATACCGAAGACGCTGTGGTTTCTAATGATTTCCTGGGCGAAAGCCGCACCTCCGTGTTTGACGCCGGCGCAGGCATTGCCCTCACCGACACCTTTGTCAAAGTGGTAGCCTGGTATGACAATGAATGGGGCTACTCCTGCAAATGCGTGGATTTGATCCAGCATATGGCTAAAAACTAAATTTAGCAGTTACCTTTTTTCTGGGCGTTGAAGTAAAACGTAATGTCCTCCGGATATTACGTTTTACTTTTTTTATGTCTCCTCATAAAATTGCTGGTTATGGAGTTGAAAGAATTAGAATCTCGAATGCATGATTTTGTGCGCAGCAAAGGCTGGTATGAGGAGACTTCGCCTAAACCGCAGACGCCTCGTAATTTAGCGGCTTCTCTGGCCATTGAGGCCGCTGAAGTGCTGGAACATTTTCAATGGCGGGAAGATGTGGGTGCGGGCAAAGATGATTTGGCAGGGGAGTTGGCGGACGTTGCTTTGTATCTGTTGCAGTTAGCCAGTCTATCCGGTATTGATTTGGAGCAGGCAATTTTAGCGAAACTGGCCTTGAATCAGACGCGGGAGTGGCCTGCGCTGTGAAAATTCTGGCTGTTAGTGACCGGGTGTTGGACAAGTTCTATTCTCCGTATATCCGGGATGTTGTCCCTTCTGTCGATTTGATCATTAGCTGCGGTGATTTGCCTTTTTATTATCTGGATTTCCTGGTGTCGATGCTGGACGTGCCCATGGTGTATGTGAAAGGCAACCATGATCAGGGTCCGCAGTATACGGCCGATGGGCGGGAATTGAATCACGTGCCCGGGGGTTTTGATTTGCATGGGCAGGTTGTGAACCACAAGGGGTTGTTATTGGCCGGGCTGGAAGGGTCTATGCGCTATCGGCCGCAGGCGTCTTTGATGTACAACGAGCGAGAGATGCGCTGGCAGTTTTCGCAGTTGGTGCCTCGTTTGTTGATGAACCGCAGCCGCTACGGCCGTTATCTGGATATTTTTGTCACCCATTCCCCGCCTTTTGGCATTCACGATAAAACAGATTTGCCGCATACCGGATTCAAGGTGTTCCTGACGTTGATGCGCATGTTTAAACCGCGTTATATGCTCCACGGTCACATCCACATTTATCGTTCAGATACGGTTACTCTAACAGACTTTGAAGAGACGACTATCCTGAACGTCTATCCCTCTAGAATTTTTGAGTGTGAAATAAAATAGGGGCGGTTGGTTTTCAACCGCCCCTATTTTATTTCAAAACATTGTTTCAAAGTTAGTCGCTTGATTCTGGTTTAGCAGGCTGGCTGGCCAGGTTATGCAGTTTGATGGGTTCTTTTGGCTGACTGCGCAGGCGCATGTTGAGCAGTTCTACCAGGAATGAGAAGAACATGGCGAAGTAGATGTAGTTGCGCAGGTGCAGGTCGTGGGCCATTTCCGTGCTCCAGCCTTCGATGACCAGCATGACGCCAATCAAAATCAAGAAAGACAGCGCTAAAATCTTCATGGTGGGATGTTCCTCAACAAAGCGGCTGATAGCGCCCGAAGCGGCGAGCATGACGCCGGCAGCAATCATGATAGCGATGATCATCACCCAAATCTCTTTGGCAATGCCAACGGCCGTTATCACCGAATCCAACGAAAAGACAATATCCACCAACACGACCTGAAAGATGACGCCAGACATCGACACTTTCTTAATCGCTTCCATATCGTGCTGTTTGTGGTCTACGATCTCCATTTTGTCGTGAATTTCATACGTGCTTTTGGCAATGAGGAACAACCCGCCGCTGAGCAAAATGAGATCACGACCGCTGATGCCATTGCCAAAGAGACTGAACATCGGCGTTGTGAGCTGCATGATCCAACTGATAAACAGCAGCAGCAAAATGCGGGTGCCTACAGCCAGGCCAATGCCTAACCGCCTGCCCAAAGCGCGTTGGTTTTCAGGCAGCTTGCCCGTCAGAATGGCAATGAAAATGACATTGTCAATGCCCAACACAATTTCAAGGGCCGTCAAAGTAAGCAAAGCTATTAAATTTTGTGTCGTAAAAAGGTCCATGCCAAACTCCTGAAATAACGTTAAAAAAAGCCCGCTTCCCTTATGAAAAGTGGAAAGACGGGATTGTATTGTTAGGTTTGGTTTGCGGTGGATAGATTATGCAGTTGATAAAAATTAAAAAGGATTAGGCGGCGAAAATGCCACCGCAAAAGCGCTCAACTTATACACTACTAGCCCCACCAGGTCAACAAAAGTTTTACGAAACATCAATTTGCCAATATACTTGTTTTGCCTGATGATTAAAGTGGGCGTTTTAATCCCGGCCCAACTATCAGCGCAGCACCCAATCTTTACACCCACAGTATTTATAGGAGGACGATGCAATGGCAGACGAAAAGAAAATGGTTGGCGAAGTTTACTATCCCACACCAGAGGTGATTGCTCATGCCCATGTGCCGGATTACGAGGCGCTCCATGAGGAAGCCAGCAGAGACCCGGCGAAGTTTTGGGGGAAAATTGCCGCGGAGAACTATGAATGGTACCAACCCTGGGAAACGGTTTTGGATGACAACAATGCGCCTTTTTATAAATGGTTTGTGGGCGCCAAGGTCAATATCATCCACAACGCGCTCGACCGGCACATGAGAACGGCCGTTCGCAACAAAGCCGCCCTCATTTTTGAAGGTGAGCCGGGAGATACCCGCGTCTACACCTACCAGCAGCTCAACTACGAAGTCAGCAAATTCGCCAGTGTTCTGCGCTCCATGGGCGTTAACAAAGGCGACCGCGTCACCATCTACATGGGGCGCATCCCCGAACTCATGATCGCCATGCTCGCCTGCGCCAAAATCGGCGCCATCCACTCTGTCGTCTATGGCGGCTTCTCCACCGAAGCGCTTCATGAACGCATCGACGACAGCCACTCTAAACTGCTCATCACCTGTGATGGCGCCTGGCTGCGCGGCACTATTATCGAACTCAAAAAGATCGCCAATGAAGCCGTTGACCGCACCGGAACCATTCAATCCGTGATCTGCGTCAAACGCACCGGCGCCGACGTGGAAATGGTGCAGGGGCGCGATTACTGGTACCACGATCTCATGGCCCTGCCCATCGCCGACCCCAACGCCGAAACCGAAGTCATGGATGCGGAAGACCCCTTGTTCATCCTCTACACCTCCGGCACCACCGGCAAGCCCAAAGCCATCCTCCATACTCACGGCGGCTACATGGTCTGGACCTCAACCAGCCTTAAGTGGGTATTCGACATCAAACCGGAAGATGTCTGGTGGTGCGCCGCTGATCCGGGTTGGATTACAGGCCACAGTTACATTGTCTACGCCCCGCTGATTTTGGGCGCTACCAGTGTTATGTACGAAGGCGCTCCCACCTATCCCTATCCGGATCGCTGGTGGTCCCTTATCGCCAAATATGACGTGACCATTCTCTACACAGCTCCCACCGCCATTCGCGGCCTTATGCGCTTTGGCGAAAGCTGGCCCAACAAACACGACCTTTCCAGCCTGCGCCTGCTTGGCTCAGTTGGCGAACCCATCAATCCCGAAGCCTGGCGCTGGTATTATCGCGCCATCGGTAAAGAGCAGTGCCCCATCATGGACACCTGGTGGCAAACAGAAACCGGCGGTTTCATGATTACCCCACTGCCCAGTGTGCCTTTGAAACCAGGCTCCGCCTCCCGCGCTTTCCCCGGTGTGCAAGTTGACGTGGTTGATGAGGATGGCGTACCGGTCGCTACCAATGAAGAAGGTTATCTGGTTATCAAATCCCCCTGGCCCGGTATGCTGCGCACGATATTTGGCGACCCTGACCGCTATGTTCAGCAGTATTGGAGCCGTTTCTCAGAACAAGGCTGGTACCTGCCAGGCGACAGCGCCAGAAAAGATGAAGATGGCTACATCTGGGTCATCGGCCGTATCGATGACGTGATCAAGGTGTCAGGTTATCGTTTGGGTACGGCCGAAATCGAAAGCGCCCTGGTCAGCCATACCGCCGTGGCGGAAGCGGCCGTCATTGGCGTGCCGGATGAATTAAGAGGCAATATCATCAAAGCCTATTGTATTTTGCGTCAGGGTTGGGAAGGTAGTGATAAACTGGAGCAAATCCTCAAAGATCACGTCGCCCACGAGATTGGCCCCATCGCCAAGCCTTCTACCATTGAGTTTGTAGACAGCCTGCCCAAAACACGTTCAGGCAAGATCATGCGCCGCGTGCTAAAAGCTCGGGTACTGGGTCAGGATGTGGGTGATTTATCCACCCTGGCTGATTAAAAAGCTTGCGCTTCAAGAATTTCATCAAAAAAGCTGGATGTGGCACTCCGCATCCAGCTTTTTCTTTATCTGGTTTATTGATTGGCAGAGCGCCACCAGTTGTAATAGTTGGTTCGTAGTTCCTCTCGTGAGGGCAGCGGGAAATAAGCCAGTTCCTTTTGGTTGCCCAGGTAGATGCCATGGTTAATCATGCGGTAAGGATATTCAACCGTATGGGTGCGATCTACCATCTTGGTGTGAATTGTCTTGTTGCGCAGCTCCATCAAGCATTCACGTAAATGGTGAATGTAGTCGTAAGGCAGATCGCCCAGATTCCCAAATTCCGGATCTGTCGCTAACTCCCCTAAGCGCAAATCCACAAAGCAGACGGCCGGCAAATGAATCAGGCTCATTGGATCTTGTGTGAGGAACTTGTAAAAAGACAAGGGATCCAAAGAACTCACAACCAGTGGTGAAGTGGGCGCAATTTCCTGGTACATATATAAAGAAGAATTGTCTTTTGGATAGTCGGTACTCCGTTCTAGAGCCAGGGTTTCTCCAAATTTCGTAACCAGATAGAGTTTGTGAATGGTATCCAACGGTATATGTTCCAAGACTCGATAAGTGGCAATGTAGACGGATTTCTTAGAACGGCCGTCTTCGTGGGGTACGCACCGTTCCAGACCTTCATCAATACGGAAGAAATCATTCCGGAACTCCAGGTCTAGTTCAGCAAACATTGCCTGCCCACGCTGCTTTTTACTATAGCCAACCGTATAGTACACACCAAATTCTTCTGGCGGCAGCATCGATGCAATCAGAGCTTCTGGGATCAAAGACAGGTACAAGTGTACAGTCATAAAACCTACCTCTCCTTATAGATTAGTGGGATTTTGTAAAAACATAATCAGTTTAGTAGCTGCTCAGAACTGACAAGTTTTGATTAAAAAATAAATTGACAGCTTTGGAATCTAAAACCTGTCGGATCTCAATAGATTTCGAACGCTTACTGAGATTATAGCGAGTTTTTGGAGTTCAGTCGCATTTATTTATCAAAACACGCAACCACTTATTGGCAAGTTGGCAGAAAAATAGGCAAACCATGGCAGCAATTCCAATTATGGTAGGAGTGGGATGGCGCGGTCAGGTGTTGGTGGCAGCGGATGGCATCTTCTTTGCGCCGTCTCGCCCTTTTCACTCAATTTCCCCTGAAACCCTAAAGAACCATTTTTGTTAGTGTCTTATGTCATAAAATAGATAGAGGATTGTCATGTTTGTTTGACATGGATTGTGCAATTCGCTACAATGCTGCCCCTGCAACCCATCTATTCTGGGGAAAACGAGGGTTAAAGAACGGATGGATTGCCCCACTAATAGCATGATAAAACATTGGATAAAAATAACTTACTGAACCCACAGCAATTGACCTTATCATGTCAAAGGTTGTGAACAAAGATCTCGCGTTGGAGGCTAAAGTTTACGTTATGGAACAAACAATTGTGTTGGCACAGGAAGCAGTGTCAGGTCGCGCCCCACTGCCCTGGTTGTGGTGGTTGGGTCCTGTTGCAGCTGTTTTGGCTTTAGGGTACTCCTATTATTTCTATGGACAGCTCATGAAAAAGTCGGAGGGAACGTCCAAGATGATAGAGATAGCTCAGGCGGTGCGTGAAGGCGCCATGGCTTACCTCTCTCGCCAATACCGGGTTGTTTCTATCGTGTTTGTGGCATTGTTTGTTCTTTTTTTGGTCATGTCCCTCTTCAAACTGCAAAATCCGGTTGTGCCATTTGCCTTTATTACGGGTGGTCTTTTCTCGGCATTGTGCGGTTTCATCGGTATGAAAACAGCCACCAATGCTTCTGCTCGCACCGCCCACGCGGCGAGTAACAGTTTAAACGATGGGTTACAAGTCGCGCTGCGTGCTGGCGCTGTCATGGGGCTGGTTGTCGTTGGTTTTGCTTTGTTAGATATTTCCGTATGGTTCCTGATTTTGTATTATGTCTTTCCGGCGGTTTTGCCGGAAAGCTTTATTAGTGTGGCGGCAAATCCACTTCCTACTATTACTGCCACGATGTTGAGTTTTGGCATGGGGGCCTCCACTCAGGCTTTATTTGCTCGTGTTGGCGGCGGTATTTTTACCAAAGCGGCCGATGTGGGCGCTGATTTGGTAGGCAAAGTAGAAGCGGGTATTCCAGAAGACGATCCACGTAATCCGGCGACTATTGCAGACAACGTAGGGGATAATGTGGGTGATGTGGCTGGCATGGGTGCAGATTTGTATGAATCATATGCTGGTTCTATTTTGGCGACTTCTGCATTGGGTGTGGCGGCCGTATCGGTGGCGGCGAGTGGGACAGTGGGCACAATCTATGAAGTGATGGAAATGCAACTGCGTTATATAGCCGCCCCAATTTCTTTGGCTGCACTCGGCGTGGTTTTGTCGATCATGGCGATTTATCTGGTGCGCGCCAAAGAGGGCGCCAGCCAGGCTGAATTGATTGGCGCTTTGAGCCGCGGTCTCTACGGCAGCTCCATTGGTATTGCCTTATTTGCCCTTCCTATCCTTTATGTCCTGGCGTTACCTAACTGGTTTCAGGTATGGATATCCGTCATTACCGGTTTAATTGTGGGTATTGTTGTTGGTAAATCGACAGAATACTACACATCTCATGCTTTTAAGCCGACTCGCAGAATTGCATCTCAGGCAGAAACCAGCTCGGCAACCACTTTGATTGAAGGTATGGCCGTTGGCATGGAATCGAATGGCATTCCGGTGATTGCCATTATTATGGGTATTACTGTTAGTTTTTACACTGTAGGGGGCGCCACTAACATTTTGATGGGTTTGTTTGGCGTGGGTATTGCGGCGGTTGGCATGCTCTCTACTCTGGGCTTTACGCTGGCAACAGATGCTTACGGCCCCATTGCAGACAATGCCGGTGGTAACGCCGAGATGTCCAACCTTGGACCGCATGTGCGTGACCGGACGGATCAGCTAGATGCTGTGGGTAACACAACGGCCGCTATTGGGAAAGGGTTTGCCATTGGTTCGGCGGCGCTGACTTCGTTGGCTCTGTTGGCGGCTTACCTGGAGGAAGTGCGACTGGTTCTCACTGAGCTGCGTGGGGTGGAAGAAGTGGTTATCAATGGGGAGATGGTGGAGGTTGCCACCATGTCTATGCAGCAGTTCATGGTTTATTACAATGTTACCCTTTTGAATCCGGCGGTTTTGATTGGCTTGTTTGCCGGCGCCTCAACCGCGTTTTATTTTTCTGCGCTCACGATGCGGGCGGTAGGACGCGCCGCTGGCGGGATGGTGGAAGAGGTACGCCGCCAATTTCGCGAAGATCCTGGTATTTTAGCTGGCACATCAAAACCGGATTATGCCAGTTGTGTGGACATCAGTACGGCTTCGGCGCAAAGAGAGATGGTTTTTCCTTCTCTTGTGGCAATTTTGGTGCCAGTGTTAGTAGGTATCTTATTTGGTGTGGCTGGTGTGCTTGGTTTGCTTTCCGGTGGTTTGGCAGCAGGCTTTGCCCTGGCGATTATGATGGCTAATGCCGGTGGCGCCTGGGATAACGCCAAGAAATATATTGAAGAAGGACACCATGGAGGTAAAGGTTCAGACGCGCACAAAGCGGCCGTTGTGGGCGATACGGTAGGCGATCCATTTAAGGATACTTCTGGCCCATCATTAAATATTTTAATTAAACTGATGGCGATGGTTTCTGTTGTGTTTGCCGGACTTGTGGTGGCTGTGGGCAACGGGCAGGGTCTCATCGCGTTGATTTCTGGGTAGAGTTTGTGTTTTGAGGTTGGTTGATGGTTGGAAGCGCAGCTTAACGGCTGCGCTTTTTATTTCCCTTAGGCGTATAATAGGGTCTGAGAATGAAGCAGTCGAAAGGAATTGTTTAAATTTATGAGTACCGTTTTGGTTTACGCCCCTGCCCTGGAACATACAAAACTCCATCATCCGGAGAATCATCATCGGCTTAAGGCAATGATGCGGAACCTGGAGACTTTTGGTGTTTTGTCTGATCTTGTTCAGCTTGAACCACCATCTGCTACTTTGGCACAATTGATGCGGGTGCATACGATTGAATTAATTGAACATATTCAACATGCTTCCTTTTTGGGCGGGGGGTTGCTGGATCATGGAGACACTTATTCAACGTCTAGGAGCTATGATTTAGCGAAGTTGGCTGTTGGTGGTTGCTGTGCGGCAGTCGATAAGATTATGACCGGTGAAGCGAAGAATGGGATTGCATTGGTACGTCCGCCCGGTCATCATGCAGAGTCTGATCGGGTCAGTGGTTTTTGTTTGCTGAACAATGTGGCAGTGGCGGCCAGACACGCGCAGGAAGTGCATGGCGCTAAACGTGTGGCGATTGTGGATTTTGACGTCCATCATGGCAATGGTACGCAGGAGATTTTTTTTCTGGACGATACGGTTTTGTTTATCTCAATTCATCTTTTCACTCCGTTTTTTTATCCGGGCGGCGGCCGTTCTAATGAAATGGGGGCTGGTCATGGTTTGGGTTATACCTTGAATGTACCGCTGCCGCCCAGAGTAGGGGATGAAGGATACTGCCGTATTATGAAGGATCTGGCGCTGCCCAAAATTGCCGCTTTTCAACCCGATCTTATACTGGTTTCAGCGGGGTTTGATGCGCATTGGGCGGATCCATTGGCACAGGGGGGGATGAGTTTGACAGGGTACGCTCGAATTTGCCGGTATTTGGTGGAGATGGCGAATGATTTGTGCGGGGGACGGATTCTGTTTGTGCTTGAAGGCGGTTATGAATTGCGGGTGTTGACGTTTGGTGTTCTTAATAATATCTATGCTTTATTGGGTGTGGATGAGATCAGGGATCCAATTGGCGTTATGCCTGAAAACGAAAATGACGTGACTGATTTACTAGTTCAGTTGAAAGAACGTCACTTGCTAATTTAAGTAAAACTTTGCATAATATTTGTTCAAGTTAACCATAACTAAAGTGTAAAACGTAAAACTCACGATGTTATCAGTTGCGCAATAATTTTTACGTTTTGCAGGAGAAGGGTTTTATCACGTGACAACCATTAGCCTGCATAAATACCATGAGCAGATTGAGCACCTTTTGGATGACAGCCAATATGAGCTTGCTGCCAGCCACTGCCGTTACATCTTGAAGCAGTATCCTCGCCATGTCAATACGTATCGTTTGTTAGCAAAGACGTTATTGGAGCAAGGGGATTTGGGCGGAGCGCTGGAGATGTTTCAGCGTGTGTTAAGCGCTGATCCTAATGATTATATTGCTCATGCGGGTTTGTCGGTTGTGTATCGTGAAGAGGGGCTGCTAACGCAGTCTTTATGGCACCTGGAAAGGGCTTATGAGATTGAGCCATACAATGGGGCTATCCAGCAGGAACTGCGCGGTTTGTATGTGGATTATATGGAAAGTTCGAGTAGAGGTAAGCGGGAGGATATGGAGTTTGTGGCGCCTGAACGCTTGCCGGTGACTGATGGAGCGCTGGCCAGGTTGTATGTGAATGGGGAGTTGTATACGCAGGCGATTGATGTGTTGCGACGCGCTCTGGCTGAAGATGAGGATCGCATTGATCTGGAAGTGCTGCTGGTTGAAGCTTTGTGGCTGGATAATCAGCGCATCGATGCGGTGCAGGTTTGTTTGCAGGTATTGGATAAGCTCCCTAATTGTATTACGGCGAATGCGGTATTGGCTGAGATCTGGCTGCAAACGGGCAGAACGGATGAGGCGCGAGGCTATTTGGAGCATGTTAATGAGTTGACCTTGATGGATGTTTTTCATCAGGATTTTGAGTCTCCGGCGGGCCGTGCTTTTCGGCCGGAGGGCGCTCTGCCTTTACCGGCAGTGGTGGAAGTTGAGCGCTTGGGTGACGATGCGGATGGCGGATCGTTTGGGGGTGAGGCTGGTCTGGTGGGAACGGCCGTTTCCCCCGCCACTTCCGACGAGGACACCGCCTATCAGTGGTTGGAAGGTCTAACAGGCGAATTGACCCTGCCTGAGTCCGAAACAGATGCGCCTGCCTCCTCTATGTTGACAACCGATTCGGATTGGCTGAAACGAGAACTGGAATCTTATGAGGAAACTACCCCAGGATTGGAAACGGCCGTTTCTCCCATAGATACCGACGATTGGTTGAACGATCTACAGGCTTCCGAAGAAGAAGACGGGATTAACCTGAAAGCATTCACAGCTGGCGCTGCCGCCGCCGGCATCCTGGCAGGTAAACTAGCCGACGATGAAAAAGAAGACGCAGACCTGGAAGATGCCTTCATGGCTGCCGAGGACGATCCCCTGGCCTGGTTAGCCGAGGGAAACTCATTTGAAAATATCGATGACAGCGGTCCGCTTTTTGATCAGGGAGAAACGACTGCAGAAGTAAGTGGAAAAGCGGCCGAAATGCCGGATTGGCTGGCAGATGATGACAAGGCCGAACTGGAACTACTGCCTATGGCTTTGGACGATCTGCCAGGTCTCATGATGAGAACCTATGAGGATTCCGATGAAGCTGAAGACGAGACGGGCCTCGACGAATACGATGACAGTTATGATTGGCTGGAATCCATTACGGAACAAGAGCCAACAGGCGCCTTAGATCCCGGCGACCTGGATTTAAGCCAGTTCACCGAATTTGGCAAAGACGACAAAGCAGAAAGCAGTGACAAAGAAGTCGTCTGGCGGCTGACGGACGAACTCAATCCACCCGAAGAAACAGGCGAGCCTTTAACGGCCGTTGAAGACGCCTCGTTTGATTTTGAAATTATGCCGGAAGACCTGGAATCGACATTGGCGGAAGAAATTCCGGATTGGCTGATGGGCAGCAGCGGGGTCGATGAACTGGAAGTGGCCTCCATGAAAGAATTAGCCAGTGAAGAAATTTCAAATGAGCTGGCAGATTGGGTAGCAGCCAACCAGCCAGATAATTTCCAGGAAGATTCCCTGGATTGGCTGGCGCAAAGCACAGAACCAGATTCACCTCTTGAGCAAGAACCGGACGCTGACGAGGACGATGATGATGATTTTTCCCTCGACGGCCTGCCCACCTGGATGCTCGATTCTGAAGTCTCGGCAGGAGATTCCACCTTCCTTGATTCCGCGCCGTTGAGCCGCGCCAATGAGCCGGTGGATGACTCTGCCCCCCTGGAAACGGCCGATTTGCCTGACTGGCTGATGGGCGACAGGTTGGATAAAGATGATTCCAGTTTGTTGGGTACAGGCTCATTGGCAGATGAGGCCGAATCGCCGGATAGCTCAGAGGTGAAGGACCTGCCGGATTGGTTGAGGACTGATACGCCAGAAACGGCCGTTCCCGAAACCACCGCCGAGAGCAGCAGCATGTTCGATTGGCTGCTGGACGAGCCGGAAGAAATAGAATCAGAAGAAGATGGTCCGCAAACGGCCGTTGCCGGTGGCTTATTGGGCATGTTCGCCGCAGGCGCCATTGCCCACACCCTTGCTGATGACGACGAAGAAGCAGAAAGCCAGCCAGGTCAGCCTGTTGAAGACAGCTACCTCGAGCAGGTCGTGATGGAGGATGCTGTGAGTGACAAGCAAGAAAATCTTACCGGCCCCCAAGAAGAGCCGGAAAAACCAGAACTGCCAGCCATGGACGACCCGGACATGGACGACGCCGATATCTTTGACTGGCTGGATGAGCTGGAAGTACCAGCCACCGCTGCCGCTGACCCCCCCATGGCTCACAGCGAAATGGACGACAGCCTGGCCTGGATGCAGCTCGACGATCTGGAAACCGGGGATGGCATGGACTTCAACGAACTTCTCGGTCTGGGACTGGAAGAAGAAGAACCTGCCCCAGCCGCAAAAGCAGAGTCTACGCCGTCGGACTTGCCTGGATTGGATGAAGACGAAAGTCTCGATTGGTTGGATGCACTCGCTGAAGGTGAGTCGGAAGCCGTCGATGAGATGCCTACCTGGCAGTGGCCTGAAGATAAAGAAGCTGAAACCACCGAAAACATGGTCGAAACCACCTCTGACGATGGTGAAGGCGTCGAGGTCCCTTCGGCAGCAGCAATTGCCGCCGCCGCCAGTTTATATGAACCGGAAGAAGAGGATTTCGTAGAAGATCTGGACGATGCGATGTCCTGGTTGGAAGACCTGGCGGCAGAACCAGACGCGCCGGTTGAAGAACTACCCACCATCGCCGGCGATATCGATCTGGACGCCATGTTTGACACAGACTCAGACCTGGGCGTTCTAGCAGATTTATCCGACGAAAGCATACAAACCGAATCTATCGACCAAATATTTGTCGCCGATACGCAAAATGATTCCTGGCTAGACAGCCTGATTGCCGGTGATGAGGAACCCCTGCCGGAATTCCTGGCAGAAGATGAGGACGCCGATCTGGATGCCATGTTTGGCCTGGAAAGCGAACCATCAGCAGGCGAAATCGCCGAAGCCGCCTTTGACGTGGGTGAACCGCCCGAAGACCTGGATGACGCTATGGCCTGGTTAGAGCAGTTGGCTGCCCGCCAGGGCGCACCGCTGGATGAGTTGCCGTCCGTCACTGACCAACCCGAGAGCCAGCCTGCGCCGGAATTTGACTTCTCACTCGATATGGAAGGCGAATTGGGCGAAGAGGAGCTGGCGGAACCGGGGGCTTTGCCCATGGTACACACGGAGGAAGACTCGTTTGAATTCGACGTGCCTGATGACCCGGATGAAGCAATGGCCTGGCTGGAAAAATTGGCTGCACGGCAGGGTGCGCCGTTGGACGAACTGCCTTCTGTATCGGAAGATGACGTTATCCCCACTATTCCGCCTGTTGATGAGACCCTGGAAGAGTTGGATGAGGCCATGTCCTGGCTCAGCAGTTTGGAGGAAGACCAGGGGTTCGACGCTTTCACAGCCGAACCGCCTGAAATGGCCCTGTCAGAATCGGACGAACTCGAAGCGTTTGATTTTGATTTGGAACAAGTAGAAACCCCGGTTTCGGAGCCGAATGAGTTAAGCGACGCCCTGGACTGGCTGGAAAGCGTTACCGCCACTGAGGCGGAAGCGGTGGTCTACAACCCGGATGACATTGACGTCTCTGATGACCAACTTGCCGGTGCGCTCGACTTTTTAGCCTTGTTGGCAGTGGGCGGCGCGGCCGCCGCTAAAGGCGGCGCGGCTGCCGCTAAAGTGACCGGCAGCCAGGAAGACGAAGCGCCAGACCTGTTTGTTGAAGAAGAAACGGCCGTTATCGACCTGTCCGTCGCTGAAGAAATCCCAGCCAATATTATTGAAGAGATGCCCGAAGACCCGGATGAGGCCATGGCCTGGTTGGAAAAACTGGCTGCCCGCCAGGGCGCTCCCCTGGACGAACTACCCTCCGTAGGCCAGGATGAATATGACGATCTGGCTGCCAGCGGTGCGGCTGAAGCAGAAAGATTGGCCCTGATGGAAACTGAAATAGAAACGGAAACGGCCGTTGACACACCATTTGTCCTCAGCGAAGAAGAGGCGCCGGATAATATCGAAGACGCCATGGCCTGGTTGGAACAATTAGCCGCTCGACAGGGCGTATCGCTGGACGAACTGCCCACCGTCAACCAGGACGACTTGGAAGAAGATGTCACCGCTCCCGGTTGGATCACAGTGGCCCAAGAACAAGAAGAACTCTTGGATGCCGCCGAAGTCGATGCCCCACATGACGCAGATTTAGCACAACCAGCACAACCAGCAGAAGCAGATGTCCCCGATGTGTCGCCGGACGAGATGAACATGGAGGACGCCATGGCCTGGCTGGAGAAGTTAGCCGCGCGTCAGGGCACGCCATTAGACGAACTGCCCACCGTAGATGGCGTTTCCCTGGCAGATGACGACATCGATACCCCGGCCTGGATAGCGCGGCAGACCGGTCCCCTGGATGATAGTACGTTGGCAGATCTGGACGTACTCGACAGCTTAGTCGACGATAGCGACGACGACTTTTTTGCCGCTTTGGAAAATATTCCGGCTATTGAAGGCATCGAAAGAGAAATTGATCCCAGCTCAGAACCCTTGTCGCCAGAAGCAGAAGAAAGCGATGACTACATGCCAGACTGGCTCTCTGGCAGCGAGGGCGATACCGGACCCCTGGGGCATACCGGTTGGCTCAATGCGCTTGATGAGCCGGACATGGACGGTTGGTTGACTGCCGAGGCTGAAGCCACGGTAATGTCCCCATCTGCCGCCGTGAACATGCCTGATCTGGCAGATAGGGGTGATTTGGTACAAATGGGTGGCCTGGAAGAAACGGGTGATCTGATCGAGTTAGAACCAGTGAAGGGACTCTATACCGGTGAATTGGATGAAGCGCGGGTATTGGCCGACCTGGATTTGGGTGATTTCAGCGCCGGATTGAACCAGGGACAGTTGGAATCTGCCCGCAGCGCCCTGACCAGTGGTGATATCAATGCCGCCCTCAATGAGTACCAGTTGTTGGTAGAAGCCGGTGACAGTATGCACATCGTTATTTCGGATTTGGAACGAGCTGCGGAACTGCACCGCAATGTTCCCCTGGTGCGGCGGATGTTGGGTGACGCCTACATGCGTAACGGTCAGTTAAACAAGGCGATTGAAACATACCGCCAGGCTCTTGACCAGATGTAAAAATCGGGTACAAACGGGATCGATCAAAATCGATTAAAAAAGCAGAAGGACGAAGAATGGAACAGAGATTCTTCGTCCTTTCATTTCGTCAGGATGAGGTAGTTGGAATGGCCTGCACTGGCGAATAGAGCGTCATAAAAATTAATTTGGAGTGATTAAAATGGAACGTACTTTGATTTTAGTGAAACCAGACGGCGTACAACGCGGTTTGGTCGGAGAAATTGTGGGTCGTTTTGAACGGCGGGGTTTGAAATTAGCCGGACTGAAATTCATCCAGATGTCGCAAGAACTGGCTGAAACACATTATGGCGTTCACAAGGAACGGCCGTTTTATGCAAGTCTGGTCGAATACATCACCTCTGGTCCGATTGTGGCGATGGTGTGGGAAGGCAAAGACGCCATTGCGGCGGCTCGCGCCACCATGGGCGCCACCAATCCGGTGGCGGCTGCGCCCGGCACCATCCGCGGCGACTTTGGTATGGAAATTGGCCGCAACCTCGTCCACGGCTCAGACAGCCCGGAAAACGCGGTCAATGAAGTCAACCTGTTTTTCAAGGAAGCGGAATTGGTGGCCTGGGATCGTGTCACAGACCGCTGGATTCGAGAATAGAAACGGCCGTTCTCGCAAATTAAAAGGGTGTGTTTCATTCTCTTGAAATCAGTGACTAGCCGCCGCCTGAGCCTGTCGAAGGCAGAGGCGATACTGGCAACGGTTACGACTTCGACTTCGACAGGCTTAGTCTCCGTCTTTTCGTAAAGTAAATGAAACGCACCCAAATCAAAAAGAGCGCTCAGAAGAGCGCTCTTTTCATTTCGGTTCTGGTTTGGCTGAACGCCAAAGACCCGTTGAACTGCTTATTCCACGCGCAGCACGACGTGGGCAGCAGACCACAGATCTTCAAGATCATAGTACTCTCGTGTTTCCGGGGCGAAAATGTGGACAATCAGGTCACTGTAATCCACGAGAACCCAGCCCGCTTCCGGAATGCCCTCTATGTTGTCTGCCAAAATACCCGCTTGTTTTTTCGTTTCAAAGCGGATGCTTTCAGCCATAGCGCGGAGCTGACGTTCATTTTCACCACTGCAAATAAGGAAATAATCGGCAAATACAGCCTGTTCGCGTAAATCTAGCAGCAAAATGTTACTGCCTTTCTTGTCCAAAATTGCTTCTACTATAATATGAGCGAGTTCTAAACTTTCCAGATGTCACCTCCAGGTTAATCCCGACTGATTTTAGCATGATAACCAGATTGGCGGCAACCAGCGTAAAAAACTTTGCTCTTGCCACATTCTTGAAAGCTCTTTACAATCCGAGCAGATGTTCTAAACTGCCATATTTAGGGGCAACATCAGGAGAAACCGGTGTCTTTTTTTAAAGGAATTCAACCTGATCAATCAGAAATCTGGACCGTTGCCGGCTTAACGGCCTACATCCGTGAAATGTTCGAAATAGATTACCGTTTGCAGGATGTAGAGATAAGCGGTGAAATTTCCAACTTTACCAGGGCGCGATCCGGCCATTTATATTTCACGCTTAAAGACGCCGAGGCGCAGTTAAAATGCGTCATGTGGCGCTCGGCGGCGGACAAACTGCGTTTTACGCCGGGGGATGGCGATGCGGTGGTAGCCGGCGGCCGCATTTCGGTATATGAAGCCAGCGGCGTTTATCAGCTTTACGCCGATACCTTGCAGCCGGCCGGACGGGGCGGTTTGGCGCTGGCGTTTGAACGGCTCAAGCAGCGGCTGGCAGATGAAGGCTTGTTTGATCCGGCGCACAAAATCGCTATTCCAACTGTTCCCAAAAAGATAGGCATTGTTACCTCGGCTGACGCGGCGGCGCTGCGTGATATTTTGAATGTACTGAACCGTCGTTATCCTCTGGTATCGGTGTTGATTGCGCCTACCCTGGTGCAGGGGGATGAAGCGCCGGCGCAAATTGTGCGCGCGCTGCAATGGCTGGACGGCCGTTCTGACATCGACACCATCATCATGGCCCGGGGCGGTGGCTCGGTCGAAGATTTGTGGGCGTTCAACGATGAACGGGTGGCGCGGGCGATTTTCGCCGCGGAGCATCCCATTATCACCGGCGTGGGGCACGAAATCGACTTTACCATTGCCGACTTTGTCGCCGATCAACGCGCGCCTACGCCCTCTGCCGCCGCCGAAATTGCTGTCCCTGATATTGAGGAGATTCTGGCGCTGGTGCGCGGCCTACAGGCGGCGATGGTCCCGGAGATGCAGGCGCTTATCCAGCAAAAACGGTGGCAGCTTCAGTCTTTGACCCGTACTCTTTCCAGCTTGAGTCCGCGCACGCGCCTGGACAACAATCGGCAGCGAATTGATATGCTGGCTGGCCGACTGGAGCGAGCAGCCCGGACGCGCCTGGATCGGGCGCAGTCGCGGCTCAATATACTGCACACAGGCTTAACGGCCGTTAGCCCTCAAGCTACCCTGGCGCGGGGTTATGCGATAGTAAGAGATGAGAACGGCCGTTTAGTCAAATCAACAACCAGCGTCCACAGCGGCGATAGGCTGCGCATCCAGGTCGCCGATGGCGCTTTCCCGGCGACGGTGACAGCGGGAGAAGCAGTTTGATATCTTCGTACCTGATGCGGGTCGTTTTTTTTCTGGCCCGCATATACTGGAAAATCTTCCAACCGCTCACCTGGGGCGTGCGTTTACTGCTAATCAAAAACGAGCAAATCCTGCTGGTACGCCACACCTACCGCCCCGGCTGGTACCTTCCCGGCGGCGGCGTAAAACGGCGCGAAACCTTTTACGAAGCTGCCCGGCGCGAAGCCCATGAAGAAGCAGGCGCCCACCTCCATGCGCTAACCTTTTGGGGCGTCTACTCCAATCTCAGAGGCGACACCAGTGACCATGAAGTGGTGCTGCTGTGTACCGAATTTGAGTTAAACGGCAACTCGGACCATGAAATCGCCGAATGCCGCTTTTTCCCCTTAGACAGCCTGCCGCCGGGAACAGCCCGCGGTGTACTCAAGTGCGTGCAAGAATATCTCGCCGGAGACCACCAGCCGGCCGTCGTGGAATGGTAAAATAAGGAGAAATATATGAGCCAAAAATCCGCAGACGAGTTAACTTTTGAAGAAGCGCTGGCAGAACTGGAAAGTATTGTCGCACAGTTGGAGAGCGGCGAACTTGCCCTGGAAGCCTCGCTTGTTTTGTTTGAACGAGGCCAGCACTTAGCCACAAAATGCAATACTCAATTGGAACAAGCCTCTCTGCGTATCGAGATGCTGACCACCGATGGGGAAATCATCGAATTGCCATCTCCTTGATTGATGCTATACTGAAATCTTGAAATTGAACCAGTAAACAGATGGTAGAATGGCGCCGCTGGTATAAACGGCCGTTAAATGTCAGACGCCTTTTTAACCATATTTTGTAACATCTCAATAATCTGGGGGAAACGAGGCCTGAGCTTGTCGAAGGCCATTGGTTCGGCCAAGGCCGTTGGTTCGGCTAAGGCCGTTGGTTTCGGCTAAGGCCGTTGGTTTCGGCAGGCTCAACCAATTCCACCGCAAGTTATTGAGAAGATACCATATTTCGATCAAAATCTGGAGAAAAGAACCTTGTTCAAAAGTATTCGTGATTCGTTAAGCCGCACCCGGCAAACTGTCTTTGGGCAGATTGTCAACGTTTTGGGTATGGGCGAGATCACCGAGGAAACCTGGGAAGATCTTGAGGCGCTGTTAGTCCAGGCAGATATCGGCGTGCCGACAACCATTGATCTGGTCACCGGAATGCGTAAACGCGTAGAAACCGATGGTCTCTATCGTGCAGACCAGTTGGTAGACGCCTTAAAAGCTGAAATGCGCCTAATCTTGAAAAATAATACCCCATTAGCTATGGAAGTGCCGCGCCAGTTGACAGTGGTCATGATCGTGGGCGTCAACGGCTCCGGCAAAACGACAACCATCGGCAAACTGGCTCAACGATACAAAGACCGGGGCAAAAAAGTGATGATTGCCGCTGGCGATACCTTCCGGGCAGCGGCGATAGACCAGTTAAAAATATGGGGAGAGCGCGCCGATGTGCCGGTGATTTCCGGGCAGCCGGGCGGCGATCCGGCGGCAGTGGCCTATGACGCCATTCGAGCCACCCGCGCGCGCGGGCATGATCTGCTCTTTGTGGACACAGCCGGCCGTTTACATACCAAATTCAACCTGATGAAAGAGTTGGAAAAGGTGTATTCCGTGTGCAACAAAAGCGTCCATGCCGCCCCCCACGACGTGCTGCTGGTATTGGACGCCCCCACCGGCCAAAACGCGCTGGTCCAGGCGCAGAAATTCAAAGAATCAGTCAATGTCACCGGCGTGATCTTGACAAAATTAGATGGCACGGCAAAAGGCGGCATGGTCTTTGCCATTTATCGTGAACTGGGTTTACCAGTGCGCTTTATTGGTACCGGCGAATCTATTTTGGATCTAGCTCCATTTGATCCGGACCAGTTCATAGACGGTTTGTTTGCTGCTGGCGCGTGAGCGTACATTATTCGGAGGAATATTTATCCATGGAAACGTATATTACAGAAATAGAAGCCTTACAAGAAAACGTCGATCACTTGCGGAGGCGGCTTTGACGTAGCTGCCAAGATTGACAAAATTAATCAGCTAGAACAAATTTCGGCCGCGCCTGACTTTTGGAATAATTCGGAAACTGCCCAAGAAACGATGCGCGAGTTGACCAAACTCCGCGATCAGGTGAACGTTTGGGAAGCTGTCAGCAAAACCCTGGCAGACGTGTTAGAACTGGCTCAATTGGGGGACGAGGACATTGCCGCTGAAATAGGCCATGAGTTGGAACTTGTGGCCGCAAAGGTGGCTGCTCTTGAGTTTAAAGCCCTGTTCTCTGGCAAATATGATGAGGAAGACGCCATTTTTGCCATCCATGCTGGCGCCGGCGGTACAGAAGCACAGGATTGGGCTGAGATGTTGCAGCGCATGTTCCTCCGTTGGGCTGAGACACAGCACTTTAAAGTGACCATAATCGACTACAGCCCAGGTGATGAGGCCGGTCTGAAAAGCTGCATGATGTCGATTGAGGGCGAATATGCCTATGGTTATCTGAAATCGGAGCGCGGCGTACACCGTCTGGTGCGCATTTCACCTTACGATGCGTCCAAGCGCCGCCACACGTCTTTTGCCAAGGTGGAAGTTTGGCCGGATGTGGCTGAAGATATTGAAATAGAAGTGGATGAAGATGATCTGCGTATTGACCGTTTTAAGGCCAGCGGCGCCGGCGGTCAGCATGTGCAGAAAAACGAAACAGCCATTCGCATTACCCACATCCCTACCGGCATCGTGGTTAGTTGCCAGAACCAACGCTCGCTGACGCAAAATAAAGAGGTAGCTATGAAAATTCTCAAAGCGCAGCTTTTTGATTTGGAGCAGCGCAAACAGGATGCGGAAATGGCGGTACTCAAAGGCGAAGATGTGGATGCGGGTTGGGGTAGTCAAATTCGTTCTTACGTTTTACATCCGTATAAAATGGTTAAAGACCATCGCACTAATCACGAAACCGGCAATACGCAGGCTGTGCTAGACGGCCGTTTAGACGATTTCATGGAGGCTTATTTAAAGCAGATGGTCGGCGAGTCTGTATAACTTATAGACCCCGCGGGTTATTGTTCATGAGCCAATCGCGGCCCAGAATCAGGAATCGCCACTTTTTTGACACGAACGCCACTATCGTATAGAATTTTCATTCGGCCTTTTTAACAATGTTTTAATGGGATCCACTTGACATATCTCAATTTATAACTAGAATTGCTCGGATATGTTGTGAAAGTAGCAAGACAATTTCAGGAGCGTTGGCTGTCCCATAGCCATACGCTCTTTTGTGTGTTTGTGCACAACCCCACACTTGGCAATAAAAGAGACATATTTTGATAATGGGTTGGAGCTTGAAAATTTTTGGGAGGTCACCTGGTGGAGACAACAGAATTCCGCTCGCTTAAGATAAGTTTAGCATCACCCGAGCACATCCGGTCCTGGTCGTATGGGGAAGTTACAAAACCGGAAACGATCAACTATCGTCGTTTGCGTCCAGAAAAAGATGGTTTGTTTTGTGAGGCAATTTTTGGTCCGACACGCGATTGGCAGTGTTATTGCGGTAAATACAAAAATATTCGTTACAAGGGCATTGTCTGTGACAAATGTGGTGTGGAAATCACCCGCTCATCTGTACGCCGTGAACGGTTAGGTCATATTGAACTAGCCGCCCCGGTGGCCCACGTCTGGTACACACGCCGTGTCCCCAGTTATATGGGCCTGCTTTTAAACGTTTCCCGTCGAAATTTGGATCGTGTTCTTTATTTCGCCCAGTATGTCATCACCAGCGTGGATGAAGATGCCCGCGAACGGGCGCTTAAGCGCCTCAATGAAGAGCTGGAAGAAGCAGAACGCCGCCTGGACCAGGAAATGCATGGACATGTCGCCGATGCCACATCGGACGCGACTGTGCAACTGCGCGATCTGGAAGAAAAACTGGTCGAACTCAACGCATCCTTTGATGATCGCCTGGTAGAAGCCACTGACGAAGTTGTACGCGATGCCAAGGTGGTGGAAAAACGCCTGGAAAACCTGATGGGCGGCAAAGCGACAGAAGATTTTATCCTGGGCGGCGAAGTGATTGCCACCAAAGGTGAAGTTGTAGGTCGTGAGCATGTTGTGATGGTTCAAGAAGTGACTACTGACCGGCTCACTCAGGTCCAGTTGATATGTGAAGAAGACCATCAAACCCGTCTTGCTGAATTACAAAAAGAAATTTCCGAATTACGCGTCGAAGCGGATGCTGTAGGCCAGGAACAACGCGATGTAATTGGCATTAAAATGACTCGTCTGCGCCAGCAATATCAGGCGAATCGGGAACAATTAGAAGGGCTGGTTGTCATGCAGTTCCTCAATGAGACGGAATACCGCGAATTGAAGAGCAAGTTTGGCAATGTTTTCCGGGCCGATATGGGCGCCGAAGCCCTTTATGAAATTTTGCGGCGCATGGATCTGGACCTGTTGTCCAGAGATTTGTGGCGAGAGGTACGGACAACCCGTTCCAAACAAGCAGCAAAACGAGCGACCCGACGTTTGCAGGTGGTGGAAGCACTGCGCCATAGCGGAAATCGTCCTGAGTGGATGATCTTGACGGTGCTGCCAGTGATTCCCCCCGACTTGCGGCCAATGGTGCAGTTGGATGGCGGGCGTTTTGCCACATCTGACCTGAATGACTTGTACCGCCGCGTTATCAACCGGAACAACCGTCTCAAGCGGCTGCTTGAACTGGGTGCGCCGGATGTGATTGTGCGCAATGAAAAGCGTATGTTGCAAGAAGCCGTTGACAGTCTCATTGACAACAGCCAGCGAGGCAAGGCGCTCAGCCGGCGTGGACGCCGCGAGTTGAAATCTCTTTCCGATATGCTCAAGGGCAAGAAAGGGCGTTTCCGTCGGAATTTGTTGGGTAAACGTGTCGACTATTCTGGCCGTTCTGTCATTGTGGTGGGTCCCAACCTGAAATTGGGTCAATGCGGTCTGCCAAAAGTGATGGCGTTGGAACTTTTCCGCCCATTTGTAATTAGCAAACTGGTTCAGTATGGGTATGCCAGTAATGTGAAAGGGGCAAAACGCTTCATTGAACGCCAACAGCCAGAGGTATGGCAAGTTTTGGAAGAGGTCATCGTAGATCGGCCGATTATGCTGAACCGGGCGCCTACTTTGCATCGTTTGGGCATTCAAGCCTTTATGCCCATGTTGGTAGAGGGGAAAGCTATCAAGCTGCATCCTTTGGTTTGCGCTGCGTTTAATGCTGACTTTGATGGTGACCAGATGGCTGTTCACGTGCCTTTGTCTGATAAGGCGGTGCAAGAGGCCAAGGATTTGATGATGGCCACGCGTAACCTTCTCAAGCCGGCCAATGGTGAACCGGTTGTGGGACCGTCCAAGGATATGGTATTAGGCGTTTATTATTTGACGCTGATGCAAGAGGGCAAACGTGGCGAGGGTAAGATATTCAGTTCTGCGGAAGAAGTGGAAACCGCCTATGAGCTGGGTATTGTAGATATCCACGCCAAGATCAAACTGGATGCTGACACCTACTTTGATGACAATCATGACCGGTATGCCGATGGCAAACCACGTCGCCGGATCATTGAGACATCACCGGGGCGTGTTTTGTTTAACAATGCATTGCCTGCTGAGTATCGCTTTGTTAACCATGTGTTGGACAAGGGAAGTATCAACCCCCTGATCAACCGTGTGTACCGAATTTTGGGTGATGAAGCTACGATTGAAATGGTGGATGCGATCAAGGATATTGGTTTTAAGTACGCTACGATTTCTGGCACGACTATCGCTGTGGCTGATTTAACGATTCCTGAAGAGCGCGAGGAAATTTTGTTAAATGCACGGCAGAAGGTTGACGAAATTGACCGTCAATACCGCCGTGGTCTGCTGACAGAAGATGAACAGTATCAACGCACCATTGAGCAGTGGAATGATGCGAAAGATCTGGTGGAAAAAGCAGTGCGTGCGGCGATGGATCCGGGCAGCCCGATTGCGATTATGGCGCTTTCCGGCGCGGGTAAGGGTGGCTTTGGTCCTATCACGCAGTTGGCCGGTATGCGCGGTCTGATGGCTGATCCCAGTGGTCGTATTATTGTGGTGCCGATTCAGTCGAATTTCCGCCAGGGTTTGAATACGTTGGAATACTTTATTTCCACGCATGGGGCGCGAAAAGGTCTGGCGGATACGGCGCTGCGTACGGCGGATGCCGGGTATCTGACTCGCCGTTTGGTCGATATTGCTCAGGACATCATTATTATGCATGATGACTGCGGTACCCGGAAGGGCATTTATGTCCGGCGGGTGGACAATTTTGGCAAGCAGACGATGAGTGAACGCCTTTATGGGCGTGTGGGCGCTGAGCCGGTGACGGACCCTGAAACTGGGGAGATTTTGATCCAGGAAGGGGAAATGTATACCGATGAACTGGCCCGCGCTGTGGATGCCACGGGTATTGATGAGGTGTATGTTTATTCCCCGATGACGTGTGAGCTTCGTCGCGGTGTGTGCAAGAAGTGTTATGGGTTGGATCTGGCCCGAGGTAAGCTGATTGAAATGGGAACGGCCGTTGGTATTGTGGCTGCTCAATCTATCGGTGAACCAGGTACCCAGTTGACCCTACGGACTTTCCATACCGGTGGTACCGCTTCGGCGGCTGGTGACATCACGCAAGGTTTGCCCCGTGTTGAAGAGTTGTTTGAAGCCCGGCAGCGGCCGAAGGGCGAAGCTGTCATGACCGAGATCGGTGGTGTGGCTGAAATTCGTATCGTGGATGGTGTGCGCCACGTGTTCATGACCGAAAGCAAACTGGTTGATGATATTTACGAAATCCCTGAAGACTGGGAGATCAAAATCGGCGATCAGGATGAAATTGAGACCGGTGATATTATCGCCGAAAAAGATGATGAAATTTTACCGGCGCGTCACGGCGGTCGTGTGCAGCGCAACGGTAATAAACTGGTTGTGGTCTGGGAAAGCCGTGATGAGCGCGATTACGAAATTCCGGCTGGGATGCGGATGCTCATTTCAGATGGGCAAAAGATAGAAGCCGGAGATCAGTTAACCGAAGGTTCCAAGAATCCGCATCGTATTTTGGATGTGATGGGCCGCGATGCCGTCACCCAATATTTGCTGCGTGAAATGCAAAAGGTGTATCGTCCACAGGGGCAAAACATCCATGACAAGCATTTTGAGGTGGTTATTCGCAAGATGCTGAGCAAGGTTGTTATTACTGCCTCTGGCGACACTGAAATGCTGCCGGGCGAACTGGTGGAGTTTGCTCATTTTCAGGGGACCAACGAAGAGATCCTGGAAGAGGGCGGTATTCCGGCGCAGGCTGAACCAGTTTTGCTGGGCATTACCAAAGCAGCGCTGAATACGGAGAGTTTCTTATCTGCCAGCTCTTTCCAGCATACCATTAAGGTGTTGGCTGGCGCGGCCATTGGCGGACAGGAAGATAAACTGCATGGTCTGAAAGAGAACGTGATCATTGGTAAGTTGATTCCGGCTGGTACTGGTTTCTATCTACATCAACAGCAGGCAGCGAAAGAATTGGCTGATCTGGAGAAAGCATCCGAACCGGTTATTGTCAGCACCATCGACTTGAGTAAGACGTTGATTGGCGATGATACCGATGAGGAAATTCTGGCAGCGATGATGGCCGCCGCCGCGGCGGAAGCGGCGCAGGTACAGCGGCTTTCGGCCGTTTTCGCCGAGGATGTTGATGATGACATTGACGATGCTCTAGCCGATGATCTTGATGAAGAAGACATTGAGGACCTTGTCGTTGACATTGATGATGATCTTGATGATGATCTTGTCGATGTCATTGAGATGGATGAAGACGAATAGAGTCCTGACAGAAAGTTTTTAATAAGCTAAGCGGTAACAAAAGAGGGCGCTTCATAGATTGAAGCGCCCTCTTTTGTGTATCTACCCAAGTCGTTGCCTGAGTTTGTCGAGGGAAATGCGGGCTTCGGCAGGCTCAGCCACCGAGACAAGCCCAGCCTGTCGAGGGTAATGCGGGCTTCGACAGGCTCAGCCACCGAGACAAGCTCAGCCTGCAAGAAGGTGTTAGAAGTCGCGTTTTAGCAGCATGTCGGCTAACTGATAGAGGGCCTGACCGGCTTGACCCTGGGGATTGGCTGTCTGAATGTGGGTGAGGGCGCTGTGAGAATAGGCGCTTGCCTTTTCTTTGGCATAGGTATCTGCTTGGTTTTCACCCAATAATTGCACAACCTGGGTGATGAATGCTTCGTCGGCGTGGGCACGGGCATAGAGATGTTGCAGATCCTGGCTTTGTTCCAGACCGTAGAGAACGGGCAGGGTTTTTTTCTTGGTGAGGATGTCGGTGGAAGCGGATTTGCCGATTTTGGCTTCGTCGCCCCAGATGCCCAGGATGTCGTCGATGACCTGGAAGGCAAGGCCGAGGTCGAGGCCGAACTGGCTGTAGTGGTGGATGGTGGCGCTATCGGCTCCGGCGATGAGGGCGCCCAGTTCGGTGCTGAGGGAGATGAGAACGGCCGTTTTCCCCGTTATCATCTCGATATATTCAGCCACAGACACGGCATCGCGGGTTTCAAAGGCCATGTCGGCGTGCTGGCCTTGGGTGAGGCGCACACAGGTCTCGTCAAAGCGGCGCAGCGCCTGCACCACAACGTCAGCCGGCACACCCCGGTCAACAAGCCGGTTCAGGGCGAGATGCGCCAGGGCGAACATGGCGTCGCCGGTGTTGATGGCCTGCGCGATGCCCCAAATTTGCCACATGGTGTCACGGCCGCGCCGGGTGTGGCTGGCGTCTTCGATGTCGTCGTGGACCAGGGAGAAGTTGTGGATGATTTCGATGGCGGCGGCGGCGGGAACAGCCTGCCGCCAGTCGCCGCCGGCGGCGGCGCAGGCCAGCAGACAGAGCAGCGGCCGAATTTGTTTACCGGCATAGATGGTAATGGGCTGCATGTCGGCATCGACCCAGCCCATGTGATAGTGCATCATGCCGTAAAATAAGGAAGAAGCAGTGCTGTCTACCTGGAAGACGTTTTGCATTTCCTGGTTCAGCGCGGGCAGCATTTCTTGTGATAAGGTTTTTAATTCGTTTGTCATGAGTGCTGTGTCCAAATAAATAACGCAAAGATGCAAGAGTTGCAAAGGGGCAAAGGGAAAATTTTTACCTTAAAATTGCGTGTAGAGGGGGGTTTGGCTGAGGGCCTTGAGATCGGCGGCGCCGGTGCAAAACATGCTGATGCGCAGTTCGTCGGTGAGGATTTCGGCCAGTTCGATGACGCCGTCTACACCGCCTTTGTCGGCGGCGCGCAGGAATTCACCGGCGAAGCCGACCAGGTTAGCTCCCAGGGCAATGCATTTGGCGACGTCGATGCCGTTGCGGATGCCGCCGCTGGCGATGAGGGGCAGGCCTGGGGCGGCTTGACGGCATTCTTGGATGGAAACGGCCGTTGGGATACCCCAGTCTATAAACGTCCCGGCGACGCGGGCATGGCGGGCAGTGGGCGCGCGATACATCTCCACCTGGCTCCAGGAGGTGCCGCCCGCCCCGGCCACATCGATGGCCGAGACGCCTGCCGCCGCCAGCTTGCGAGCGGTTGCTTCAGAAAAGCCCCAGCCTACTTCTTTGGCGATGACGGGCACCGGCAGTTGGGCGCAAATTTGTTCGATTTTGGGCAGCAGATGGGCAAAGTTGCCGTCGCCTTCGGGCTGGACGGCTTCTTGCAGGGCGTTGAAGTGCAGGATGAGGGCGTCGGCCTGGATCATGTCGACGGCGCGCTGGCAGTGGCTCAGATCGTAGCCATAATTGAGCTGCACGGCGCCGATGTTGGCGAAAAGCAAAATGTCCGGGGCGACGTCGCGCACGCGGTAGGTAGCGGCGAGACTGTCATCTTCAAGGGCGGCGCGTTGGGAGCCTAAGCCCATCGCCATGCCGGTTTCCTGGGCCGCCTCAGCCAGGATACGGTTGATGGCAGCCGCTTCGGCGGTGCCCCCGGTCATAGATGAGATGAGTAACGGCCGTTTCAGGCGCTTGCCCAAAAATGTTGTCGTTGTGTCCACATCCGCTAAATTGAGTTCCGGCAGGGCTTCGTGTCTGAAGCTGTATTTCTCCAGGCCGCTGGTAAGCAGGTTGAAGGAAACATCTTCCTCTAAATTAATGCGGATATGATCTGCTTTGCGTTTTTCGTGGCTCATATTGTTAGACTCGTTGTTAGGGGCGGCGTGTTTACTGTAGGACGGCTTGGCTTTTGCGGTTGATGGCATAAACAACTCCGAAAGTAGTATGATACAAAGTATACCGTGAGGTGTTTTGAGAGGCGAGTTTACCGATTGCTATACGCTTGCCCTGCATCATTCGCCGTATCACTGCAGCCAAGTTAAAATCTTATTGTAGCGCATCGCTGATTGTTGGGGTGCGCCTGACATTTTGGAGGTCATATGCGTGTTTTGATTACCGGTGCGGCCGGCTTTTTGGGGTCGCATCTTAGTGACAGGTTTATTGCGGAAGGTCATACTGTTGTGGGTATGGATAATTTGATTACCGGCAACATGGACAATATCGGTCATTTGTTTGGTCATGAACGGTTTTCTTTTATTAAACATGACGTGAGCAATCATATTTATGTGCCGGGGGAAATTAATGCCGTTTTGCATTTTGCGTCGCCCGCCAGCCCAAATGATTATCTGGAACATCCCATTCCGACATTGAAGGTGGGGTCTCTGGGCACTCACAACACCTTAGGTTTGGCAAAGGTGAAAAATGCCCGGTACCTGTTGGCGTCTACGTCTGAGGTGTATGGCGATCCGCTGGTGAATCCGCAGCCGGAAACGTATTGGGGCAACGTCAATCCTATTGGGCCGCGCGGCGTGTATGACGAGGCCAAGCGCTTCTCTGAGGCGATGACGTTGGCTTATCAACGCTATCATGGTCTGGAAACGCGCATTGTGCGCATTTTTAACACCTATGGTCCACGGATGCGGCTGCATGATGGACGGGTGGTGCCTAATTTTATCTATCAGGCATTAACCGACCGCCCCATTTCGGTGTATGGCGACGGCAGCCAGACGCGCTCTTTTCAGTATTACTCCGATCTGGTTGACGGCATTTACAAGCTGCTGTTTTCGGCGGAAGAGCTGCCGGTGAATATTGGTAATCCGGTGGAAATGACTATTTTGCAGTTTGCGCAGAAGGTAATCGAGGTTTCCGGCAGTAAGTCTGACATTGTGTTTACCACGCCAAAGGATGACCGGTTTACCGACGACCCGAAGGTGCGCCAGCCTGATATTAGCAAGGCAAAACGGGTCTTGGGTTGGGAACCGAAGGTTGATTTGGAGACGGGTTTGAAGGAAACAGTCGCCTATTTTAAAGATAAGGTCTAAGTTAGATTTTAGCGGGGATTTTGGGATGGGAGGATGTTATTTGGCTTCTGTCCTGAGTCCCCGTTAAATTAGGTGCAGCCTGAGCTTGTCGAAGGCGGAACCGGGCTTCGACAAGCTCAGGCTTCGACAGGCTCAGGCTTCGACAGGCTGAACAGCTACCGTGTTACCCATATTTTATAGCTTTCGGGGAAGGGTTTGTGACAGCGCTCCCATTCAGGCAAAAGATAAATAACCGGCGTTTGGCGTCTGACAAGCAGTCGGCGGCTGGCTGGCAGCCGGCCGGGTTTGGGCTGGCGGCGGCCGTTTTGGGACTGCTGCTGGCGTGGCTGCCGTTGGTATGGGGTGCGGCGCTGGTGGGGGGAACGGCCGTTTTCCTGCTCACCCTCATTCAGCCTCTGTTTGGCCTGGGGCTGGTCTTGCTGTTGGGGCCGTTGGGAGCTTTGGAGAAGAGCCTGTGGGGCGGCTCGCCGCTGGACAGCGGGCAGTTGATGCTGCTGTTTGTGCTCGGCGTATGGCTGGCACAGGGTCTCAGCCGCCGCCGGGTGATGGTGCGGCATACGTTTTTGAATACGCCGCTGGCGTTATTTATCTTTGTGGGGGCGCTGACGCTGCTGCGGGCAACGGCCGTTGTGCTGGGTCTGATTGAGCTGCTGAAATGGCTGGAAATCGCGGCGGTCATGCTGCTGGTGACGGATCTGGCGGCGGAGTGGTTTGACAGGCAGGCGCGGGAAGGCGGGGAACGGCCGTTTTTCATAAGCCCGCCGGTGGTGGTGTTGGCGCTTTTGCTGCTGGCGGGCGTCAGTCAGGCGCTGGCGGGCATCTGGCAGTTTGCCCTGCGCGGAGATGGACCGGCCCATTTTTTGGTGTTGGGGCGCTTTTACCGGGCGTATGGTTCCTTTGAGCAGCCCAATCCTTTTGGCGGCTTCATGAATTTGTCTGCGCTGTTGGGCGTGGGCGTCGTGCTGGGGCTGCTGACGGCGTTGTGGCGGCGCTGGCGTGTTGGGGCGCAGGTTGGTGAGACCCCCACGCAGAATTTGCTCATTTTGCTTTTGGGTGTAGGCTTGGCAGCCGGGCTGACAGGGCTGGCGCTGCTGTTTTCTTGGAGTAGAGGAGCGTGGCTGGGATTTGCGGCGGGAACGGCCGTTATCCTGTTTTTTTGGCCGCGCAAATTGTGGCAGGGCGCAGCCTTGCTGCTGGTGGGCGGGCTGCTGTTGTGGGGCGGCTTGCAGACCGGGCTGGTCCCCGGCACCGTGGCCGAGCGACTGATCAGTTTTCAGGACGATTTGCGTTTTGGCGATGTGCGCGGCGTGCCCATCAACGACGTCAACTATGCCGTGGTGGAGCGGCTGGCGCATTGGCAGGCGGCCTTCGGCATGGCGCAGGATCAGGTGTGGCTGGGTATCGGTTTTGGCAATTATGGCGTGGTTTATGCGAATTATGCGCTGAGCAATTGGCCGGATGCCCTGGGTCACGCCCACAACTATTACCTTAATTTACTGGCCGAAACAGGCGCCGTGGGACTTGGGGCATATTTGCTATTGTGGACGGCCGTTTTTTGGCAGACAATCCGGGTGCGCCAACGCCTGACTGGTTGGGAACGCGGCATCGCGCTCGGTTTGTTGGGCGCGTGGACGGCATTGACCGTCCATCATTTCGTTGATAAATTGTATGTCAATAATATGTATGTCCACCTCGGTGTCATGTTTGGCTTGCTGCAAATTTTGGACATGTTGGTGAAACGTAAAATTCGTTTTTGAGGATAATTTTTCTATGGTTGCCTGGTTAGCACATTTTGCCATTCGTTTTGGTATCCCGCCTAAGGAAGCAGAACGATTTATTAAATTTTTGGTAGTGGGTACCGTCGGTTTTGTGGTGGATTTTGGCACGTTGACCTTTTTAAAGGAAGTATTTAACCTGCCCACCCTGATTGCCAATACCATCTCGTTTACGATGGCAGTGGTGAGTAATTTCACCCTCAACCGCTATTGGACGTATCCCGATTCCCGTTCTAAAAGTATTTTCTCCCAACTGGGTCAATTTACGCTGGTCAACCTCATTGGTCTGGCTATCAATAACACCATCCTGCTTTTGTTGGAACCGGTGTTTAATCATTTCTTTGAAGACATTCACGCCGCCTTCCGTGGTTATATTCCGGCTAAAATGATTGCCACCGTGGTGGTGTTGTTCTGGAATTTCTTCGTGAACCGCTATTGGACGTATGGCGACGTGGACAAAGTTAAATCCGTGGACACAGTTCCCACGCCGGATGCGATGGATTCCGCCGATTTATGAGAATTGGCATCGACGTCACCTCGGCGGTGATGCAAGGCGGGGGGATTGGCCG
>JAWOGU010000535.1:0-2625 GCA_046496595.1 Chloroflexota bacterium | reverse complement strand
GTTTGCCCTCCACCCCCGCCGCCAAATGCCCGCACTTGCAGCAAAAAAGCCGTCAGTTGATTGGCAGCCATGGCCTCATTGCCGTCTTCAAGCTGCGCCAACAGGCTTTCAATATCCTGCGTGAGCGACTCAATCTGCGCTTTCTTTTCCAGTTGAGCGGCCTGCGTCAATTGCAACGAGGCTAGTTCATTGCTTAAAACCGCGGCGCGGTTACGCCCCTGGTATTCGATCAAGGCCGTTTCCGCCGCCGTTAACTCAGATTCCGCATCCAGCAGCTGCTCCTGGAAAAAGTCAAGCTGTTCCCCACCTTTATTGCCATAAATCTGGTTGGCTCGGGCCACGAATATCTCAGCCCAACGATTGGCGATAACGGCCGTTGTCTCCGCATCGCCATGGGTCACAGTCAGGCGCAGCAGGCTGGGGTCTGCCCCCGCGCCAGCCTCCAGCAAGCCGCGCAAATCCTCCACCGACTGCACCTTCGCATCCAGCGCCGTGATTTCCGGGAGCAAGGCCAGCATCACCTCATCGCTCAGGGCGATTTCCGGATACGCTTTCAACGGCTGGCTGTCTGCCAGAGAACGAATACGGCTGTCAAATTCCACAATCTCAGTGGGCTGTGTGATGGCGGCCAGCGCCGTCGCCTCATAGGTGGGCGGCAGCAGTGAACTGACGATAAACGCCGCCACTCCTGCTAAAACAGCCGCGCCCACAATCCAATACCACTTCGCAATCAGCGCTTCTATGTAAGGTCGTAGATCAATTTCCTCTTCCAAAAGTCATCTCCTGATTAAAATCAGAGGCCCTTTCCAAACAAGCTGTATCCGTGGTCCGTTAACCATTTCCAGAGAGCACGTCCTTCGGATAACCGATTACGGAACACGGATACTAACCGATGCCATGCGCCTGCGCCACTTCCGGGTAGATGGTCTGCGCCTGGCGAAACAGATCCGCCAGGGGCATCACTTTCCATATCGGGCCATCCGGTATCAATTGTTTACTGCCCACCGCTTTGGTCAGGCGCAGGTCGCCCAGCAAAATATGGTGCAGCGCATCCCCTTCCACGGTCACGTCCAGGTCGGGTTTAAAGCCGTTGGCGCTGTAAGAGATGGTTAACGGCCGTTCCCTACCATCAAACACAATCTCCGCCACCGGATTACGACAGCGCAGCCGCACCCCTAACTTTGCCTTCAGCATACTCTCCGCTGCCTGTGGATTCTCGCGTTCCATCCGGGCAAACAACGCCTGCATCACCGTCAAAAATTGCGTGCTATCCGCAAAAACAGCCATCCGCTTAACCATTAGCCTCAGCAGCGTCATTTTCTTCACCAACCAGCCGCTGCTTCATTTGCGCCGCCTGGAACTGCACAGAATAGTTCAACATATACCACACGCCCTTCCAGGTATCAGGATCCAGCAAATCCTCTTTCGACGCGCCTTCAAAACTGGTCAACAGTTCCTTGGCTACATCAGGCGCAAACCGGTCAATATTCGCCTTCACAAAACGCACCATCGTATCAGGTTGCAGCTGCTCTGGCAGACTCTTGTTCACCCGCTCACGCGCCTGCCCGGCTTGAAATCTGGCAGAATAGCTCAACATATAGGCCATCCCCTTCCAGGTCTCAAGGTCCATGGCGTCTTCCACCGTCATTCCCTCAAAACTTTCCAACATACCCAACTGCACATCCGGCGTGAAGCGGCCTGCCATCTCACGTATCAGCCCCAACATGCGCAGCGGATAATCGGCTATCGATGAATCTTTCACCGGCTCTTGTTTAACCAGGGTGGTTCTTAAGTCGGAAACCAACTCATCCAATTCACCGACCAATTCCTCCAGACGTCCCATTGAATCAGCAGCAGTCGGTTTGCCAGGCGCCAATTCCTGATGCGCATGGCAGTAAGTCGAACCGGACTGGGCATAATTCTTACACTGGCTGCCCGCTTTTGTAACAGCCTCACAACGAACCAAAACGTCTTCACTCATGACCTTATCCTCCCAATATATAGGAAACCTACCGGGCAACCCGGCGCGGTCGGCAGGGTGTGCTGTACAACAGTCACCATAACCCATAAAATTTCCAAAGAACCAGCGCGTATTATACCTCAATCCACTCATTTTCTAATTTAGGGCTGGAGTCAGGCAAAATTGCGCCGACCTCTGGCGGTGTCACCTGATTTGGCAAATCGCGCCGGGCTGGGGCGGGGAAAAACGCCAATGTCTGGTTGAGTATTTCCAGGTCTCTGACTCAGGTATTGACACGTATGACGCACTGTGTTATATTTCCCTTATGATGCACTGCGTCATGAAATTGATTTTCATATATACTGCGTGCTTTCATAGCACGAATATAGTCACAACCTTGGAGGTTTAAAATGGCAAAACAAGCAACAATTGAAGTTGAATTAGTAGAAGAAAAAACCAATACATTACCCTCTGTTGTCGTAGACAACGTACACAAAGTTTTCCTGGTTGGTCTCGGCGCCGCCGCCATGGCTCAAGATGAACTCGTTAACCTGATCGACAAATTTGTGGAACAAGGCGAAAGCACCGAAAAGAAAGCCCGCGAATCCGTCAGCGAAATGGTGGAAAGCCGCAAAAAGAACATCGAAGACGCCAACAAACGCGCC
>JAWOGU010000493.1:0-16099 GCA_046496595.1 Chloroflexota bacterium | reverse complement strand
GAACGCCTCCGTGGCCGCTGGGTAGAAATCCTCCAGGCTGATCAGATCGCTTTTTTCCAGGTAAGGACCAAGCGGCGTCAGCATGTCATTGGCGGCAAAACCGGCGTAGCGCCGGTAATTCATCAACGTAATGTCCCCTGGCGACCCGGCGGCAAACTCCGTCACCAACCGCGTACGGTACTCCGTCGGCGAAGGCACGTGGGTCAGTTCCACCTGCACTGTATCCTGGCTTTCATTGAAAGCCGCCGCCAGTTCCCGGTAAGCGTTGTACTCCGCCGGATCGCCAAACACCATGAAGGAAACCGGCTCCGGGGCGGGTTGGCTGACGCAGGCGGTGAAGACAAGAATAAAGGTAACTATACACGTAGCCGCAGCCGTAGCCTGAGCTTGTCGAAGGCAAAGGCGAAGGCGAAGGCGGGTAGCTCGAACCGCTTTGGCTTCGACAGGCTCAGCCGCCGCTACACATAGAGTTTGGCAGATACCTGTACAGTTACGATTAAAGATTAAAGAGCGGATAGGCTCGCGGCTTTCAATCTTCACTCTTTAATCTTTCCATTTCAGGCTGCCGTAATCGGGGTGATCCCCCCAGCCCTGCACAGACAGCCAACGGGAAAAACGCGGCGCAATCTGATAAATAACAGACAACGGAGCGAGATAACCGGGCAGGGTGAGAATGTCTTGCTTTTTAGTAATGGCTTTGAGGATGGCGGCGGCCACCGTGGGTGGTGTGAGGGCGGGCAGGTATTTGTTTAGTTTGGGGGTGCGCGCCGGGTCCACGTAGCGTTTGAAGAAATCGGTGCCGCCAACCGTACCCAGGCGCACCAGGGTGGCGTTGACCGGGGTGCGGGCCAGTTCCAGTTGCATGGTCAGGGTATAGGCGTCGATGGCGGCTTTGGTGGCGGTATAAGCGGCGGACGAACCGGGTACCAGGATGCGGGCGGTGATGGAACCGACGTTGACGATATGGCCTTGCCCGGCGGCAAGCATGGCAGGCAGCACTTTTTTGACGCCCACCACCATACCATCATAGCCGACGCGCATGGTGTGCAGCGCCTGGTCGGTGGTCATGTCGAGCAAGTCGGCCCACTGCACGTAGGCGGCGTTGTGGATGAAGATGTCGTAACGGCCGTTTTTCCCCCATACCCCATCCAACCACGCTTCGTACGCCAACCGGTCGGTCACGTCGCAGCGGCTCAGGTGAATGCGCTCGCCCCAAGGCAGCGTTTGCCGCTGCGCTTCCGCCCGCTCCAGGCTGCCGGCCGAAACGCCGCAGGCATACACCATCGCTCCCTGCGCCGCCAGCGCCTGCGCCGTCGCCCAGCCAATGCCCTGCGCGCCGCCCGTTATCAGGCAAACCTTGTTTTGGAAGAAGGATGTCATGTGAACCTCGTGAAGAACAGTGTACAGTGTACAGTGGACTGAACACTGTACACTGTACACTGTAAACTTTATAATGTAGGTGAGCGACAGTCCATTTAAGGAGCCGATCATGAAACAAAGCCGATCTGTCCTGGAATCCAAACGCTACGGCGTGTATACCTGCCATGCAGACGCCACCCTGCTGGACGCCTCGCGCCAGATGGTAGACGAGGACGTAAGCTGCCTGGTGGTGATCACCACAGACGGGTATCTGGCAGGCATTGTGACCCGCTTCGATTTGATGCGCGCCTGTCTGCACCACGACGGGTGGGATCGCCTGCCGGTCAGCGCGGTCATGACTCGTGACGTGGTGACGGTGTCGCCAGAAACGACATTGTACGAGGTAGCCCAACTGCTGGACAGCAAAGGCATTCATCGGGTGGTGGCAGTACGGGAAGAAAACGGCCGTTTACGCCCCATTTCCGTCGTTTCCGCCAGTGACCTCGTGTACCACATGGTGCATGATTTATAAATAGTGAACAGTTTACAGTGAACAGTTTACAGTAGATCCCACTGTAAACTGTTCACTGTAAATTGTACACTGCTCACGCCCCCTCCGTGGCCTGCACGTAAAACGTCACCCTATCCCCCGTTTCTGTCTGCCCGCTGAACTGCCAGACAGGCAGCAGCCAGACACTTTGCTCTAAACGGCCGTTTTCCCCCGTACTAATCTCCAAATAAACGTAATACGCCAAAGCCGCCTCGTCAATGGTCACCTGTTCATACGCCGTTGTTTGGCCGGCCAGGGGATCAGGCAGCGCCAACGATTCGCCGGAAGCGCCGGGAACCTGGCGGTCGATGCCTTCCCAATCCAACACCGGGTAAGCCAGCCCGGCGTCCCGAGCGGCCCAGGCAAACACATTCACCTGGCTGCCATCCGCCAGATCCGCCGGGGCGTCCGGCAGAATGAACGACGCGCCTTCCGGGTCGGTGAAGATCATCTGCCCCTCCTGGCGCTGCACGCTGCCATTTTTGATGAGTGGATTCAGGTCCGGCAGCGATTCCCAGCCGGTCAGCGCCAGGGTATTGGCGGCGGTATCCAGCGCGCCCCATAGATGCACATTCACGCCTAGTTGTTCCGCCAGGGCGCGGCGGGTATCGTCATCGGTTTGCACGGTGTAGTTGAGCGCCTTAATCAGCGGCGCCCCCTCGCCAGAAACCGGCAAAAAGACGGTGGGATAGGTGTAGAGATGCACTTCTGGGCCGGACTGCTGTTTGCGCGGCCAATATTGGAACCCGGCGTCCGGGGCGGCAGGAACGGCCGTTCCCGCCGCCGGTGTTATGGTGTACAACACCTCATCAGCCACACCATTCCGGATTTGCTGCCAGGCGGCTTCGGCCGGGATGAGCGGGTAATCGGCGACGGGGGTCAGTTGGTCAAAAGGCTGGTGGGCGGCAAAGGCTAAACGGCCGTCTACGGCGGCGGCGCTGATTTCCGGCAGATTGAGAGCCGCGCCGTCCACCAAACGCAGCACCCACACCTCTCGGCCCCAACCATCTTGCAACGTGTAGGCAAAGTCGAGCAGGCTCTTGTTTTGCAAAGCTGTCTCCACAGCCGGAGCCATTTCAGCAAACGACGGCGGCGACTCATAATTAAAAAACACGCTGGCGTCGGCGTAATAGGCGGCGCCCTCGGTGATCACCAGGGAGCGCGGTCCGTCAAACACATGGTATTCGGTCTGCATAACGGGCAGTGGGGCGGCGCCGGGGTCCAAAGCTCCGCTCAAAACGCCCTCGCCGGGCGTGGCAAAGGTGTACAGCGGCCCGCCAAAGCCCCAGCGTTGGGCGATGGTTTGAGCGCGGGCTGCGTCCAGGGGAATGGCCGGCTGCCGCCAAACCTGCGCCTGAGTTGGTTCGGCGGGCAGGGCGGCGTTGAGGGCAAACGCCGCGCCGCCGAACAGATCGCCGACTGGCGGCTCCAACGGCAGTCCCTCAGCGCTGGAAATGGCGCTGCCCAACCCGTCCGGGGAACCGGATTGGCTGGAAGTTAGAGTAGGCAGTAACGGTCGTTCTCCTTCTACCTGGGCGCTGGTGGGGGAAACGGCCGTTTCCGAGGGCATACTCTCTATTTCAGCCGGCCCGGACACAGTCGGCTGCGCCACATTTTCAACTTCGGCCAGCGCCGCCCTGGTCGGCAGCGCCGTCTCTTCTGAAGCGCAAGCCGTGAATAAAAGCGCCAGCAGGCTGGCAGTGATGAGCAAAATTGACAGTCGTTTCATAAAATTTCCTCTTGGTATGTTTGATTTGATTGTATCCTTTGCCAGATGCCTTGCAATCCTGGACAATAAGCGGGAGATAGAGTGTAGAGATAGAGGAAGAATTGCACTCTATCTCTACACTCTGCACTCTACACTCTCCACTCTAGCTAAGGAGACCTGATGGACACAACGGCCGTTCTCAATCTGCTGCTTCATGGCAACCAACTCAAACGCACGCCCCGTACCGGCTGGGTGCAGCGCGGCGTCGTCAACGCCGAAAGCGTCGCCGCCCACTCCTTTGGCGTGGTTTATGCGGTGCTGGTGATGGCGCCGCTAGTTGGCGTACCCATCAACCTGGAAAAGGCGCTGGCAATGGCTGCCCTGCACGATCTGCCGGAAGCCCTGACCACCGACATCCCCACCCCCGCCTGGCGCTACCTGCCGCCCGACATCAAGACCGGCATTGAGCGCGGGGTGATGCATGAAATTATGGGGGAGGGCGCTGCGGAAACGGCCGTTACGCCGCAGCTCCTGGCCTGGTGGGAAGAACTACACGCCGCCCAGACAGCCGAAGCGCTTTTGGTGCATGATGCAGATAAAATTGACATGTTTTTACAGGCATTGGTCTACCAGCAGCAGACCGGCAACCGGCAGTTGGCTGAATTTTGGACAAAGCCGTTCACCTTCCACTACCCAGAAATTCAGGCGCTTTATGAAGAGTTGAGAAACCGTCAGCAGCAATCGTTCTAACCGCAGCGAGCGCGACGAGAAAAGACAGGTACATTTCCGCGGTAAAAAAGTTTCTGATCAACAAATCACGAGAATGGGAGGATTGATATGAGTTTGAAAGTAGGTTTATTGGTCGGCCGGGAATGGTCTTTTCCACCGGCGTTTATTGAAGAAGTAAACGGCCGTTCCGCAGGCGTGACAGCCGAATACGTCAAACTGGGCGGCAGCCGCATGGACGATCCGGGCGAATACGCCGTCATCATAGACCGCATTTCGCACGAAGTGCCCTACTACCGCTCCTATTTGAAACACGCCATGTTGTCCGGCGTCAAAGTCATCAACAACCCCTTCATGTGGACCGCCGACGACAAGTTTTTCGAGGCTTCCTTAGCCACAAAACTGGGCGTCGCCAGCCCCAAAACCGTGGCGCTGCCCAACAAAGAATACGTGCCCGGCATCAGCCATGAAGAAAGCCTGCGCAATCTCGTCTTTCCCCTGGATTGGGACAGACTGATGGACTACATCGGCTTCCCCTGCGTGCTCAAAGACGCCCACGGCGGCGGCTGGAAAGAAGTGTACATCTGCCACAACATGCAAGAACTGTGGCGCGCCTATGATCAGTCCGGCAAGCTGACGATGGTGCTGCAAGAGTTCATCCAATGGGACCATTACGTGCGCTGTATGTGCCTGGGACAAGAACACGTGCTGCCCATGAAATATGATCCCAAAGAACGCCGCTACCACGTGGAACACGCCCACCTCAGCCCGGAAATGGGCGCCCGCGTGGTGAGTGACGCCCTCAAACTGGTGCGCGCCCTGGGTTACGACATGAACACGGTAGAGTTCGCCATCCGCGACGGCGTACCCTACGCCATCGACTTTATGAATCCCGCCCCGGACATGGACATCAACTCCCTGCTGCCCCATTACTTCAAGTGGTGCGTCACCCACATGGCCGATATGGCTATTGACCTGGCCCACAATCCGCGCCCGCAGCTCTCGGAAATGCGCTGGCGAGAACTGTTTTAGAGTGGCAAAGCGGCAGAGTGGCAAAGTACCCTGCCACTTTGCCACTCTGCCACCCTGCACCTCTGCAACTTTGCAAACACAGGAGTAACCATGTCTCTTTCTGACGCAATCAAAGCCTACCACGACTTACTCACGGATGATCTGGCAGCTGAGTCGCAAGAGCAGCTCAGTTCGCAGCAGAAATCACGCGGCTTGTACTTTGGGGAACGGCCGTTATGCACCGTCCTCCGCCCCCGTTTTCTCCTGCCGGAACAATTCAAATACCTGCGCGGCGCCATCCGCCCCCTGCTCAGTTCATTCGAGAAAATCTCCCGCCGCGCCGTCATCGACGACGAATTCCAGACCCAATTTGGCTTATACGACTGGGAACAAACCCTCATCAAAGCCGATCCCGGCTTCGACAACCACGCCCCGCTCAGCCGTCTGGACGCCTTCTTCGTCACCGAAAACAACGAACTGCGCTTCACCGAATACAACGCCGAAGTACCTGCCGCCTCCGCCTACAACGACGTACTCAACTCCGTCTTTTACGGCCTGCCGGTGATGGGACGTTTTATGCAGGAATATCTGGTGCGCCCCCTGCCCACGCGCCACAGCGTCATGCACGTGCTGCTGCACATGTACAAAGAATGGGGCGGTTCCGGCAAACCCAACATCGCCATTTTGGACTGGGTAGACGTGCCCACTCGCAGCGAGTTTGAACTGTTCACCCAATACTTTAAAGCTCAAGGCTTTGAAAGCCGCATCATTGACCCGCGCGAAACCGAATACAAAAACGGCAAACTGGTCGCCGGCGATTTCCCCATCGACGTGATCTACAAGCGCGTGCTCATCACCGAACTGATCGAACGCTGCGGCCTGGATTCGCCGGTTGTGCAGGCGGTGCAAGAGCGGGCTGTGTGCATGGTCAACCCCTTCCGCTGCAAGCTGCTCTACAAAAAGCTCAGTCTGGCGGTACTCAGCGACGAGCAAAACGCCGCCATGTTTAGCGAGGACGAACTGCGCGCCATCAAAGCCCACATTCCCTGGACCCGCCGCGTGGAAGAGCGCCACACCACCTACGGCGGCCTGCCCATAGACCTGGTGCCTTTCATGCTCAAATACCAGCAGCAGTTGGTGCTCAAACCCAACGACGATTACGGCGGGCGCGGCATCGTGCTGGGCTGGCAAACAAATACCAGCGGCTGGGAAAAGGCCGTGGCGGACGCCCTGCAAGCGCCCTCCATCGTGCAGGAACGGGTGGTCATTCCCGAAGAACCATTCCCCAGCTTCGTCAGCGGCGAACTAAAAATTTATGACCGTATGTTGGACACGGCCCCCTTCATTTTTTACGGGAACTACGTAGATGGCTGTCTGACCCGCCTGTCAACGGATCCACTGCTGAACGTGTCGGCCGGCGGCGGCTCCACCGTGCCCACGTTTGTGGTGGAAAAGCGGTAAATAACTATCTTTCACTCGCATGGAGGATGGTGAAACCAATAATTTCTTCATCCTCAAAGCGAACAATCACATCATCATCCATTAATTCACTGTCAGTAGCAACGCCTGGTTTTTTGAAGTTAATGTACATGACATCTGCTTCCTGGTCGTATGTTAACCAGACACTTTTTTGAGGTGACTGCTGCACAGTAGACAGTAATTTTAAATAGGGTTGTAAAGTGACTATTCCGGTTGTGGCCATACTTGTTTTCTCCGGTCTAACGAATGCCTGCGCTTTGTGAAAAAAGCAGTGATCACAAATCCACCCCCATTCGTCTCTTTGTAGACAACAACTAACCATTTGTCTTTGTTGATTTCTGAGGCGGCTAATAATT
The DNA here is from genome assembly GCA_046496595.1 of Chloroflexota bacterium. Taxonomy (GTDB): domain Bacteria; phylum Chloroflexota; class Anaerolineae; order Promineifilales; family Promineifilaceae. Next base: position 8,910 of record JAWOGU010000493.1, on the reverse strand, counting down.
CGCCCGCATTGCCCGCAAGAATGCGTTCAGGCTTCGCCAATGTACTCAGAATTTCTGCTTGTAAATCCGCCAATTCACTATGTTCTTCCACAATGTGCTGCCATCTTTCGCGTGTAAGACGAATCGGTATATTATTTTGAGATAGGATGGTGGCGATCATGTTAACTCTAAAAATAAGATAAATGAGTTTACCTGTTCAGGTAATTGTTACATAGTAGGGTGTGATTGGTCAACGGCCGTTTCCCGTTGCAGACATAGGATAGATACGTTCTTTACGAAACCAACGCTGGCATGATTTACAGTACACACAAGACCAGTCATTTCAAATAGCTATCAAGCCAGCGCCGGATGTGGTGCAGCCGGGCGACGCGGCGGTCAGTGCGCCCGGCGCGGCTGAGGCCGTGCGATTCTTCCGGAAACAGTACCAGTTCTGTGGGCACGCCCAGCCGTTTGAGCGCCGTAAAAACCTGGATGCCCTGGTCTTCCGGGCAGCGCATATCCTGTTCGCTGTGGATGACGAGGGTCGGCGTTTTAGCCCCGCCGATGTACTTCATCGGCGACTGCGCCCAGTAGTTGTCCAGGTCTTCCCAGGGCGGCAGCGTCAGGCCGACCAGATTTTCCGCTTTGATGGCGTTCAGGTCGCTGGCCCCGTAGAAGCTGATGAGATTGCTGACGACGCGCTGGGCAACGGCCGTTTTGAACCGATCCGTCTTACCAATAATTAACGTCGTCATAAAGCCGCCGTAACTGCCGCCGGTGACGCCCATGCGCTCCGGGTCGATGAAAGGTTGCTGCGCCAGATAGTCGGCCCAGGCCATCACATCATCATAATCAACGGTCCCCCAGGCGTTTTCAATGGCCTGGGCGTGAGCCGCGCCATAACCCAGGCCGCCGCGCGGATTGGACCAGTAGACCACGTAGCCCTGCGCCGCCAGAAAATAGAACTCATGCATAAAAGAACGGCCGTACTGCGACAGCGGACCGCCGTGAATTTCCAGGACAGACGGGTAAGTCTGCGCGGGATCAAACTCCGGTGGAAAGGTAATCCAGCCGTGCAAATCCGCGCCGTCGGCGGCCTTAAACCACACTTCTTCCGTGTATCCCAGGTCAATTTCCGCCAACAGATCCTCGTTGAAATGGGTGAGCTGCCGTTTTTCCCCAGTCGCCAGGTCTAGCAGCCAGATCTGGCCCAACTGCTCCAGGCTGCCCCACAGATACGCCATTTTGGCGACGGCTTTGTCCACCGAAAACGCGCCGACGATGCCGGCTCCCTCGACCACCGCCTGCGGTGCGGCGGCGTCCACGCCAAAACGCAGCACCGGCTGGCTGCCTTGAATGCTCACCTGGTTGTAAATCGCCGCGCCATCGGCGGACCAGATGGGCGGGGTCTGGGCGGAACCGCTGCCGGTGTCGGTGAGCGTTGCCAGGCCGCAGTGCAGGTCATACGGACCGCTCAGGCTGACTGTTTCGCCGCCGTCCAGGGAGACGACGTAGAGGCCGTCGTTTTGGTACCAGCTTCCCCGGTTGTCACGACCCTGAAAAGCTAAGTAACGGCCGTTTGGTGAAAATGACGCTGCAAATTTACGGCCGTTATGCGTGACCACCTGCCGCATCTCCCCGCCGCCGGCCGCAATCAGATAAAACTCGGCCCGATCCCAATTCACGTCCGGCTGCTCGGCGCGGTTGGAAAGGAACAGAATGTCGGCCCCATCCGGCGACCAGCGAGGCTGGCCTTCATGGAACTGGCTGCCGGCGGTTAGCGGCTTGGCTTCGCCGCTGTCGGCGTCAACCAGCCAGATGTGCCACTTTTCCTGCGGCAGATAACCGGCGCCGTCCGCCCGAAAATCCAGGCCGGTAATGTGGCGCTCCACAATGCCCAGCTTCTTTTTCTGCTCATCCTTCTCGCGCTCGCTGGCTGCCGGATCTTTCTGCCGAAACTGGCAGGCCAGCTTTTTGCCGTCCGGCGACCATTCAAAATTGGCAATGCTGCCGCTGAACGTGGTCAGCGGGCGCGCTTCGCCGCCATCCAACGGCAGAAGGTAGATTTGGGCCTGTTTTTCGTCGCCGCGGTTGGAGAGAAAAGCGATCTGGCTGCCGTCGGGCGACCAGCGGGGCTGGCTGTCTTGCTGTTTGCCATAGGTGAACTGGCGGACGGGGCGGGAGCCGTCTGCCGGTACCAGCCAGAGGTGGCTGTATTTCTTCTCCGTTTTCGGGTCCACGGTTTGGTCACAAAAAATGACTTGCCGGCCGTCCGGCGAGATCTGCGGATCGGAAATGATGTGGAAGCGGTAGAGGTCTTCGGCGGTCAGGCGGCGTTTGGTTTCAGATAGCATGGTTCCTCCTAGCGGGAATGATGAAAACCTATGATAGCTCGACTGGAAAGGGGATGCCAGTGGTGGATTCAGGTGACAGTCACCTCGGAGGTGATTGTCACCTGTGAGCTAGGGGGTAACGGCCGTTTCCCCGCGCAAAAAGTACTCCTCCGTGCGTAAAAAGGCCAGGAAGGCCGCTTCTTCGGCGGTGATGTCACCGTAAAAAGCGCGCTCGATCTCTTCGTCGGCCACCTTTTCAATCTCCTCCCAGGTACTGATGACGGGCACACGGCGCAGCACACTGATGCTGTCCAGGAAAACCCGGGCGCGGCTGGGCGGCTGACCCGAATTGAGGAAAGCGTCCGATTCGGCCACGGCGATCAGGGAAGGCACGGTGCGCCCGGATCCGGCAATAATCGTCTGCCCTGCAACCGAGTTGGCAAACTCGATGAACTGCCAGGCCGCGTCCTTGTTTTTAGCCGTTTGCGAAAGGCAGTAGGCGTCGCTGTGCAGGATGCCGGCGGAGGTTTTGCCGTTGGGCAGCGAGGCCACGTCCCAGGTGAAAGAATCGATCTCGCGATAGGTAGGCACGCCGCGGCGGCTGTTGAGGTACATCGCCGTCGTACCGGCCAGGAAGCGGCTTTCGCTGTCCTGAGACGCTTCTTCTATGCGCCCCGGAACCACGTGATGCACGTTGTGCAGGTCGGTGAACCATTGCAGCGCTTCCAGGGAGGGCGGGCGCATCAGGGTGAGGCGAATGGGCTGCTCCTCGTCGTCTACCAGCGGGCCTTCGTTTTGCCAGACGAAGGGCGCCAGCCGGAAGAGGGAAGGCTCGATGCCCAGACCATACTGATCGACGGCGCCGTCGTTATCGGTATCCTGGGTGAGGGAAACGGCCGTTTGCACAAATTCAGCCCACGTCCATTTATCCGAAGGATAAGCCACGCCTGCTGCGTCGAACAAATCCGCGTTGTAAAACACCACCAGGCTGGAGATATTTTGCGGGATGCACATCAACTCGCCCTGCCACATGAACGCCTCCGTGGCCGCTGGGTAGAAATCCTCCAGGCTGATCAGATCGCTTTTTTCCAGGTAAGGACCAAGCGGCGTCAGCATGTCATTGGCGGCAAAACCGGCGTAGCGCCGGTAATTCATCAACGTAATGTCCGCTGGCGACCCGGCGGCAAACTCCGTCACCAACCGCGTACGGTACTCCGTCGGCGAAGGCACGTGGGTCAGTTCCACCTGCACTGTATCCTGGCTTTCATTGAAAGCCGCCGCCAGTTCCCGGTAAGCGTTGTACTCCGCCGGATCGCCAAACACCATGAAGGAGACCTGTTCCGGGGCGGGTTGGCGGGCGCAGGCGGTGAGAATGAGAAGAATAAAGATTAAAGATTGAAGATTATAAAGGCAACGCGGCTTAATCTTTAATCTTTGATCTTCAATCTTTTTTTCCCAATTTGAAAATTTCACCATGTTTACATTCCCCTTTGACTGCGGTTAAAAACGGGCTGGAGCAGCAGGAACAGAAGGACAGGCACCGCCATCGTCCAGACGGCGGCGGCAAGCATCAGCGCCCAATCAGAACGGCTGAGCTGCTGTAAGGTTTGCAGGGCGACGGGCAGGGTGTGGCGGCTGCCGGACCGCAGGTAAAGCAGCGGACTGACAAAGTCGCCCCAATAAAACACGAAGGAAAGCAGGGCCACGCCAACGGCCGTTGTCCTGGTCATGGGCAAGATCACTGACCACCACGTGCGCAAAACACCTGCGCCGTCAAGCTGGGCGGCGTCGTAAATGGCGCCTGGAATACGGCGGCAGGCGCGGTAAAACATGAGTACGTAAAAAGGGCTGGTCCCCATCCACGCCGGCGCCACCAGCGCCCACACCGAATCGTACCAGCCCAACTGACGGTAAAGCAGGAAGCGCGTCGACCAAAGCGCCATGCCCGGCACCATCAACACCGCCAGCGACAGCACCAGCCAGCGCCGCTGCTCTGGGCGCGGCAGCCGCGCCATGCCCAGCCCCCCCCAGGAACTGACCAGCAGCGTGATGGGCACCGCCAACCCCACCACCAGCAGCGAATTGAGCGTGTAGCGGCCCAAAGGCAACAAGTCAAACAGACGCCGGTAGTTTGCCAGCGTGGGGTGCGCCGGCAGCAGGCGCAGCGTGGTGGGCAGCGGTTCGCCCGGCGGATAGAGAGAGGCGCTGACCATGAACAGCAGCGGCAGCAAAAAGACCACTACCGCCAGCAGCCGCCAAAACAGCCTACCCCACCGCCTAAAGTACAAGGGACTCCTCCGTCGCGCCGATGTTCCACTGTTTGGCGATGAGGTAGAGCGCGACCACAATCAGACCGGTAATGGCGTACATCACCCACAGCGCGGCGCTGGCGGGACCAAATGCCCGCAAGTCGAAGCCCTGCTCATAAATAAAAAATGGCAAGGTGTAGGTGGCGTAGTAAGGACCGCCTTCGGTCATCAAATAAATGTGGGTAAAGGACTCCTGGAAGGTAAAGATGGCGTCGCGGAAGGTGAGCAGCAGCAAAATGGGGGCGATGATGGGCAGGATGACGTGGCGCAGCGTGGCCCAGGAGCCGGCGCCATCCATGCGGGCGGCGTCTTCCAGATCGACGGGAATATCATACAGCGCCGCCAGACTGACGATGAAACCTTCGCCAATCTGCCAGAGCGCCATAAGCGCCAATCCTGGTTTGGCCCAGTTTGGATCCACCAGCCAGGCCGGGCCGGTAAGGCCAATACTTTGCAAAAACAAATTGACCGGTCCGTACAACGGGTTGAGCAGCCACAACCAGGCCAGGGCGAAAGCCGCGCCGGGCACGATGGTGGGCAAGTAGATGGCGGACCGGAACCAGGAGAGGAAACGGCCGTTTCGCTGCATCAGCCGCGCCAGAAAAAACGCCCCAAACACGCGCAGCGGCACCGGGATGAGAATCAGCGCCAACGAATTGCGAATGCTCAGGTTAAACAGTTCGTCCGTATAGGCCAGTTTGAAGTTGAGCAGCCCCGCCCAGGTAGGCGGCGACAGGGCGTCGTAGTGGAAAAAGGCCAGCCCAAACGAGAGCAGGCTCGGAATGACAATCAGGATGACGATGCCCAGAACGTAGGGCAGCAGGAGCAGCCGCCAACGCATTGGCTGCGATACTCGGAAGGATGGTCTGCGCTGAAGCATAGGCATGGTTATAAAAATTTCCGCTAAAAATGTCAAAATGAACGTTCAGGAACCATTTGCCCCCAGCCGCCGTTGTATTTGTTAGAATCCTGAATGGTGCGCCTGACGTTTTCGTCCGACACTGTCAGGCGGCCAAGTTTACTTTAGTATGGAGGAAACATATGAAGTATTTGACCATTTTTGTATTGAGTATAGCCGTTTTGTTCATGGCTGCCTGTTCTGGCGGCGGTGTGGAACCAACCGCCGTGCCTGAGCCAACAGAGACGAAACCTGCCCTGGAAACGGCCGTTCCCACCACCGAATCCTACCCCGCCAACCAGGCCAACGAACCGGTTCCCGTTCCCATTGATCCATATCCCGGACAAGACAACAGCGCCGGCTCCGATCCCATCCTGGATTCCGCCTACCCCGCGGAAGCCGACATGGCCGACATGCCCTCAGGACCCGGCGATGGCACGCCCCAGGAAGCGCCGCAACCCGGCGTCCCGGACGAAGCGGCCGCCATTGCCCAACAACTCAGCGAGGATTTAGCCAGCCGCCTGAATCTAGACATTACCGATGTCACGCTTGTTAGCTCAGCGGCGGTAGAGTGGTCCGACAGTTCATTGGGCTGCCCCGCTGAAGGCTTCGCCTACCTGCAAGTCATCACCCCAGGCTACCAGATAATTCTGGCGGCAAACGACCAGCAGTACGACTACCATACAGACCTCAATGGAAATTTTGTGCTGTGCCAGAAAGGCCGGCCTGTTACCGAATAAACAACCCGTTTTTCCTGCTTAAAAAAGAGGGTCTCCTGTGAGACCCTCTTTTTCTTTTATTAACCGCCATGTAAAGGTTTCCAAAACGCTCAATCCAAAAGAACGCCCACTGAAAACTTTACACTGCTTACTGAAAACTGCGTCTACTGCACAATATCAAACCCGTCCAGCACCTCGCCGCTAAACCCATTTGCCGAGCCATCCCAGTACAGGCTAAAGGTACAGGTGGTCGTCGCGCCAAGCGAACCGGGTGTGCAGGCAAAAATATCCGCGCCGTCCCCGCTTACGCCAGTCACAGAGAAAGCGCCCAATGTGGACAGATAAAGAGTCCCGGTCGAAGCAATGTCCAGCCCGTTTACATCTTCATTGTTTGTGGTATTGAGTCCCACGTCGGAGCCGTCGAAATGCAGGGCAAAAGAGCCGCTCGTCGTAGACCCTAAAGAAGTTGCCGTAAAGATAAAGAGATCCTCGTCTCCACCAGAAGCGCCCGTGACGCTGAACGATCCGGTCGTGCTCAACACAAGCTTGCCATCTGTAGACACACTGATGGCGTCGATGTCTTCACCGCTGGTCGTCAAGCCTACGTCCGAACCATCGAAGAACATTTCAAATGTACCGGCTGTATTAGCGCCCAAAGAGGTGGGGATGAATTTTACAATATCCGCATCCGCCACAGAACCGGCCGCCCCGGCCGTCGTCGCCACGTCAAAACTCATCAAGATAGAGCCGTCCGACAGCAGCACAAAGGCATCCACATCACTGGTGACGCCGACATCCGAACCATCGAAGTACATAGACCAGGCGCTGCTGCTCGTATCAAAGACAAGAATGTCTTCGTCGGCAAAGCTAACGCTGCCGGCCGTGCCATTGGTGCTGGAACTGGCGTAGATCAGAGCGCTGCCCGGAACCGGTGTGTTGGTCGGTGTGGGCGGAACGGCCGTATTGGTGGGCGTAGGTGGTACCGACGTGTTCGTGGCCGTGGGCGGTACCGACGTGTTCGTGGGCGTGGGCGGTATCGGCGTATTGGTCGGAGTGGGTCCGGCGCCTGTGGTGCAAATTTCCAGTCCCCAGCCATTCAAACTGCCGCCGTCCAGATTGGCGTTGTCATCAATGCGCAAAGTCCAGGTTCCGGCGCTGTTTTGGCCGTTAAAGGCAGACAGCGGGTTGCTGGGCCGATACGTGCCGCCGCCAACAGGGGGGCAGGGCCAGGTACCGGCGGCGCTGTCGTCCAGGTTCAGGTTGAAGTTATCCGTGCTGCTGCAGGAACTGGCCATAATTTGCAATTCTGTGCCGGCCGGACTGATGAGATTAAAGTCCAGATCACTCATGTAGGTATGAGTGCCGTTCAGGTTGCGCACGTTCACATCGGCGATGATGCCAGATGTGCCCACACTCAGAATCGAACTAACGATGGGCGTGCCGCTGCTGGAGATGGCTTTGGGCACGTCGGTGCTGGCCACCGTGAAGCAAGAAGAAGGCTCAGGCGTGTTGGTGGGCAGCGGCGTATTGGTCGCGGTGGCTGTCGGACCAGGAGTCGGCGTCGGCCCCAGGTTACAGTCCGACCAGGTGTGGGCGGAAACCCAGGTAGACCAACGCGCCGTGGCCTGGTTACGCGAATACTCGCCCACGTACCAGAAGGTGCGGCCATCGGGGTCCAGCGCCATGCCGGTGTAATCGCCCCAGCGGCGAGGTACGCTGTCATAAGCGGTGTAAAAATCTTCACCGGCGTGGACAAGCGTTTCGTTTTTCAACTGACCGGTGGGGTCTCCGGCTTCGCGGCCAACGACATAAACGCCGGGATACATGCTGCTGCTGGTTTTGGTATAACCGACGAGCATGTCGCCGCAGGCGTTAACGCCCAGGTCGGGGAAGCTGCGGAATTCGCCGCTGCTGGAGAAGGTACCCTGCTGCACCAGGCTGGGCGTGCCGCTGCTGATGTTGATTTCATACCAACGGACGCAGTTGACGGTGCCGCTGCCGGGGTTACAGCCAACGGTGTGGGTGGTCCACAATTTACCACCCCAATATTCCACATCCAACAAGCGGTTATCGTTGCCTTGAATGTTGCTGCCGCCGAGCTGCGGCTGAGAAACGGGCAGGCTGTAGCTGTTAACGGTCACAGTTCCAGCCTGGGTAAACGTTGGGCTGGTCCAGGGATTGGCGAATTTCCAGACGGTTAGTACAGTCTGATTGTTGCCGTATTGGGCATCCACAAAGTATTGGGGTTCGCTGGCGTTGGTGGGCCAACCGCCTGTTAAGTAGCCTTTGAGTTTAGCAGGCTGCAACGTGAAGTTGGTGCTGCCCACGTTGAGTTTGACGGAGTTGGCGGATTGCCCGGCGTACATGGCATTTTTGTCGAAGGCAAAGACGTGATTGCGCACAAAGCTGGCGCCAAACATGTTTGCGCCCAGATAAATGGCGTCTTGTCCGATGCCGATGTGGGGGTAGTCGAAGAAGTAATCCGTGCCGGTTCCAGGATTGCCGTCAAAGGAGTAGAGGTACCATTGTCCGGCGGCGCTGTCGGTTTGAGACACGGCGATACAGGCCCAGCCGTTGTCGCCGCCGTTGACGTTTGGATCGTAGGCGGTGATGCCCATGACGTAACGGCCGTTTTCCTCATCATACTGCGAGTAGGGGTCAAACATCACCAC
>JAWOGU010000470.1:0-3285 GCA_046496595.1 Chloroflexota bacterium | reverse complement strand
CCTTTAGACTTTTTCACCCACGCCATCCACGTTTTCAGCGCCGGTGACATCCCCGGCATCATCCACCCCTGGCAGCGTGTGTGGCCGGCGGCGCTGCTGGCGGCGCTGGGTCTTATTTTTGGCTGGCGGCGCAGCCGCGCCGGAACCCTTTTCATTCTGGGCTACCAACTGATTCCATTGGGACTTTTAATTCTTCTCTCCGCCATTACCCCGCTGTACAACGGCACGCGCCACCTGCTCATCGCGCTGCCGCCCTTTCTCATCTTTTGCGGCGCGGGCATGGCCGGCGGCTGGACGGCTCCGATCCCGGTTCGCAAATCACGCCGCCTGCTTTTTCGCCTGCTCCAATGGAGCGGCCTGGTTTTAGGAGTGCTGGTTTTGCTGATCCAGGGCAGCCGCCTGCTGGCGCAGTTTACCGATCCCGTTTATCTGCGGGATGACGTGCGCGGCGCGGCCAATTATTTGAACCGGCTTGCCAAACCGGAAGACGTGATTATTTTGCACGACACGCTCATCGGTTTCACGTTTGATTATTATTACGATGGCGCCGCGCCCTGGCTGGCGGCGCCCCGTTTTGGGCAAATGAATGAAGAGGAAGTCACGGCCGTTTTCGCTCAGGCAGGTGAGGTTCCCGGCCGTATCTGGTTTTTAAGCTCTCCCACACCGCGCACCGGTTTCTCCCGAGACCACCTGCTGGATTGGGCGGATGAGAACTGGAGCCATCTGGTCACAAAACCATTCCCCAGTTTCTGGCTGGGAACCGAACTGCGCGCCTATCTGCCCGACCCCGCTGTAACCACGCTGCCCGCTGACGCTAACCCGGTAACGGCCGTTTACCCCTCTCTCCAACTCCATGGTCTGCGCCACGACGCAGCCATCCAGGCCGGGCAGCCCTGGTGGCTCAGCCTCTACTGGTCTGCACCCACCGCTGACAGCGCCGATTACGGCCTGTCTTTGCGCCTGCTGGACCACGAAGGGCGGCTGTGGCAGCAGGCCGATGTGCCCCTGTGGCGCGACCCCGCCATTCTGGCGCAAAATGCGCCCCTCCTCCGCGCCGATTACGAAATCACCTTCCCGGCGGGTTTGCCGCCCGGTGAGTACAGCCTGACCCTGCGCCTGTTGGACAGCAGCCAGCAGCCGCTTCCCGATGCTGAGGGACGGTTGGACACGCCATTGAGCCAGGTCTCCGTGAGCAGCAGCCGCGATCCCAGGCAGTTGCCACCGCGGACGCCGCAAACGGCTAACCTGGGACCACTCACCTTGCACGGATTTGCACTACCCGACACCGTAAAACCGGGGCATCTTGTCCCCCTTGACCTTTACTGGCAGGTGCGCCGTCCGCCAAGCACCGACTTGCAGCTCAAAATTGAACTGCTGGACAGCAGCCAAAACGTGATTGAGGAAGGCGTCGAACCCCTGTCACGGCGCGATTATCCGCCTTCAAGCTGGCAGGCAGGCGAAGTCTTGCATACCCCTGCGAGCTTGTTGGTACCGGGAACGGCCGGCGCCGGACCCCATACCATCCGCCTGACACTCATTGAACCGGATGGAAAAGCCGCCGGTAAACCGGTGACGCTTTCGGCGGAGCTGGTGGTGACGGAATGGCCGCTGGAAACCACGCTGCCGCCCCTGCCTCAGCCCATGGCGGCGGCGGTAGGCGACCCGCCCGTCCTCTATCTGCGGGGTATTGATCTGCCCGAAACCAATCTGGCTCCCGGCGCTGTGCTGCCCCTGACGCTGATCTGGCAGGCGGCCGCCGCGCCCGACGCCAATTACGTCGTCTTCGTCCATCTGGTCGGGGAAGACGGAACCATCGTGGCCCAGCGGGATGGTATGCCCGCGCAAGGTTTCCGTCCCACCGCCAGTTGGCGGGCAGATGAGGTGATCATCGACCCGCAAGATTTAGTTCTGGACCCCGGTATACAGGCCGGCGTTTACCAGCTTTACGCCGGCCTGTATGACCCGGCAAGCGGCGAACGGCCGTTCACCCAACTCAACGGCTCTGTTTTACCCGACGGGCGCATTCCGCTGGGCAGTATCACGCTCGAGGTGGAACCATGATAAACCGGCGGCGCGCCATTCCTGCCCGCTGGCTGCTGGCGCTCATCCTGAGCCTCTACCTGCTGCTCGCCATCGGTTACGGCCTGGTCAACCCCCTGTTCGAGTCGCCCGACGAGCACTGGCACTACTTCACCGCCCAAGCCATCGCCGACCAGCGGGCGCTGCCCGCCGTCACCGAGGATTACGACGAGTGGTTGAGCCAGGAAGCAGCCCAGCCGCCGTTGTACTACCTGCTCAGCGCCCTGTTGATTTCACCTGTTGACGCCGAAAACGGCCGTTCTGCCCTCATCCACAATCCCTTTGCCGCCATCGGCGACGCTTCCTACCAGACCAACATCAACCGCTTCGTCCACACGGAGGCGGAAGCGTGGCCCTGGCAGGATTTTGCCCTGGCGGCTCATCTGCTGCGCCTCTTTTCTACCCTGCTGGGGCTGGGCAGCCTGCTCTGCATCTACGGCAGCGCCCGACTCATCTGGCCCAGCCGCCCGGAAGTAGCGCTGCTGGCGGCGGCGCTAACTGCCTTTTTGCCCCAGTTCCTCTTTTTGCATAGCGCCATCACCAACGACGCCCTGATCATTTTTCTGGCGTCGCTGGCCCTGTGGCAAATCATAAAAATATGGTTGGATGGGGGCAGTAACGGCCGTTTCCTCTTGCTCGGCGTCACCATCGGTCTGGCAATCCTCACCAAAAACGCGGGGGCGCTGCTCCTGCTCTACGCCCTTGGCGTCATCTCCCTGTCATGGTTAAAACAATTTCACGCAAAGACGCAAAGACGCCAAGAAAAACCAGAAGAATCTCTGCGTTCAAACAATCTCCAATCCTTCGACAAGCTCAGGACAAAGTCTTTAATCTTTAATCTTCTGCTCGTTCTTGCGCCTGCCCTGCTCCTCGGCGGCTGGCTCTGGCTGCGCAACTGGCAGCTTTATGGCGACGTGAGCGCCATGGAGCCGTTCATTCGCATCGCCGGGGGCGACCGGGGCTACACGCTGTGGCAGGTCCTCCGCGAATCGGATGGACTGTGGGCCTCGCTGTTCGCCATCTTTGGCTGGTTCAACCTGCGCCCCCCGGACTGCCCCACCCTGCCCTTCACCTGGCTCGACACCGCTGGCGGCGACCAGTTCGTCTTCATGCTGCGGCGCGAGGATCTGTAGGGGCCCGCCCGGTCCGGGCAGTGGCCTGAACAGGAACGCGACAGCCATCAGCGCGATGGCCGCGATCCCGCTC
>JAWOGU010000396.1:0-6030 GCA_046496595.1 Chloroflexota bacterium | reverse complement strand
CCCGCTATTTTGGACCGTATACCTCCGTGTGGGCGGTGCATCAAACGCTCGATATGCTGCGCAAAATCTTCCCCTATCTCACCTGCGACCGGGTGATTACGGGCAATGACAGCCGCGCCTGCCTTTACTACGACATCAAGCTGTGCAACGGCCCGTGCATCGGCGCAGTCAACCGGGAGCAGTACCGGGCGATGATTAAGCAGTTGATGGATTTCTTAAACGGCCGTTCCGACCACATCGTCAAAAATATTGAAACCAAAATGGCCCTGGCGGCTGAGAATTTGCAGTTTGAAAAAGCGGCGGAGTATAGGGATCAGTTAACGGCCGTTACCAAAGTAGTCGCCAAACAAAAAGTCATCTCCGCCGCCGACGCCGACCAGGACGTGATCGCCTTTGCCCGCGAGCAGGGCGACGCCTGTGTGCAGGTCTTTTTCATTCGTCACGGCAAGCTCATTGGCCGTGAATACTTCCTGCTGGAAGGCACCGAAGGCGAGACGGATCCCGCCGTGCTGCAAGATTTCCTCACCCAGTTCTACGACGACGCCGCCCACATCCCCAAAGAAGTGCTGCTGCCCCACGAAGTGGCCGAGGCCATGGTCATCGAAGAGTGGCTCAAGCAGAAACGCAGCACCAAAGTCACCCTGCAAGTGCCCCAGCGCGGCATGAAAAAAGAACTGGTGGAAATGGCGGCCCGCAACGCCGCCGACACCCTGCTCACTCTGCGCCAGCAGTGGGAAGCCGACCGTTCCAAACACGTCACCGCCATGTCGGAATTGCAGCAGGCGCTCAACCTGCCCACGCCGCCCTCCCGCATCGAGTGTTACGACATCAGCCATACCCAAGGGGCCCAAACCGTCGGTTCGATGGTGGTGTTTGTGCAGGGCGCGCCTAAAAAGAGCGATTACCGTCGCTTCAACGTGCAAACCGTGGGCAACGACGACTACGGCGCCATGAAAGAGGTGCTCACCCGCCGCTTTCACCGTTACAAAGACACCCTCGCCGGCGAACTCCACGACCCCAGCCAGATTGGCAAACAGAAAAAGGAAACGGCCTGGGCGCTGCTGCCTGACCTGATTATCGTCGATGGCGGCAAGGGGCAGTTGTCGATGGCGATAGACGTGCTCAAGGAGTTTGGCCTGGAGAACGAGGTGCCGCTGACAGGGTTAGCGAAGCAGGAAGAGGAACTGTTCGTGCCGGGCAGCAGCCGCTCCATCTTGCTGCCGCGCCGCTCGGAGGCGCTTTATCTGGTGCAGCGCGTGCGCGACGAGGCGCACCGTTTCGCCAATGAAGGCCACCGCCAACGCCGCGCTAAAGTAGGCGTGGCTTCCATCCTGGACAGCGTGCCCGGCATCGGACCCAAACGGCGCAAGACGCTGCTGACTCATTTCGGCTCCCTGGACGACCTGCGTAAAGCCACTGTCGAAGAGATTGCCTCCGTGCCCGGCATTCCCCTGGACGTGGCGGAAGCGATTAAGGCAAACTTGGCGTAACAAAACTAGCACTGTATAAGAGTTGAGCTTGTCGAAGGCTGAGCTTGTCGAAGCCTTCGACAAGCTCAGCCTTCGACAAGCTCAGGCTTCGTTGGGTATTTTGTTTTTCTCCGCCCCTCTGCGTTCTCCGCGGTTAAACTCTTAAGGCAGCACTTCCACATCATACGGCAGCGCCGGAACCAGTTCCAGGTTGCTGCGATAATTCTCCACACGGCCGTTTATCTTTACCCTTGTCCCCGGTTCACCCAGAGCTACGTTATTGGGGATGCGATCCAGAATGGTGCGCCAGACAAAGACCACAATCTCCCCAGTGTCATCGCCCACAAAAATTTTAACGGCGCTGCTGGTGGATTCCAGACGCAAAATGGCGCCGCTGATTTGGGCCATTTCGCCGACATGGTTGGTTAAATCGCCGATGGCGCGAGGCGGAGCATACCCGCTGCCGGGCGCAGTTACTTTTACATCGCCCCCAAAATCCGGTTCGATCTGCCATTCTTCTTGAAATTGTCCTACTTTACCTGTGACCTTGACCGCTGCGCCCACGGTGAGTTTCGGCGCGTCCCAGGTATCGTCGTAGACGTTGTGCCAGAGCAGCAAGACCGCGCGTCCCGTGCCGTCGTCCAGGGTGAATTTGAAGCCCTGGGAGAAACTGGCGGCGGCCACCACCTGCCCGCTGACGGTGACTTCTTGGCCTAAATGGTTGGGCAGTTCGGCCAGGGAAAGGGCGGCGGAAGTGGTCTCGGCGGTGGGAACGGCCGTTATCTCAGGTGTGGGCCATCTTGTGGCGGTAGCAGTGGACATAGGCGTTGCTGTGCTCGACGCCGTGGCGCTGGCAGTGGGCGAAGGGATGGGGGTCGGAGTGGCAGTTGGCGTATCAGTTGGTGGTGGCAGGGTGTGGGTGGCCGTGGGAACGGCCGTTTTTGTCAGCGTGGGCAGCGGCGTTTCTGTGAGGAAAACAACCATCTGCGTTGCTGGCAGTTCTGTGGGCGCGGCAGGCGGACTGGCGGCGCAGCCGATGGTCAGATAAATCAATACAAGGAAAATGGAAACAAGCGCAACTTTTCTGGCACACATCGTCATGATAAAACCCTCCTGGCGGCGAATTTTACCATTGAATTGCGATCTGTGTCTACGAAACGGCCGTTTTCGTTTGCTTGCTTGTGTTTAAAAGGGTGGCGGGTATGCACACATTGATGCATACCCGCCTGAAGAGAGATATAGGAGGAGAGAGTCGGTTAATTAAGTGCTGTTAGGCAGCAGGCCAGGGGATCAGATCCCCGTTCAGGTAGGCGTCTATGCTGGCTGCGGCTTTGTGAGCGGTGGTAACGGCCGTTATCACCAAATCAGGACCGTGCACATTATCACCGGCGGCAAAGATACCTTTGCGGCTGGTGGCGCCTACTGCTTCATCTGTTAAAAACAGCCCCCATTTGTGAGTCTTGAGGCCGTCTGTTTGTTTACTCAAAGCCGGGTCCGGCCAATAACCCACAGCCAGGACCACAGTATCTACTTCCCGCATAAATTCCGAACCGGCCATCGGTACCGGGCTGCGTCGGCCAGAAGCATCCGGCGCGCCTAAGCCCATTTCGATCACCATCATTTCGGTCAGTCTGCCGTCGTCGTCGCCAAAATATTCAACCGGCGCTTGCAGGTAATCAATGGCGACGCCTTCTTCCAGGCAGATGGCGCGTTCGCTCTTATTGCCCGGCATTTCCGCTTCGGTCCGGCGGTAGATGATGGTCACCTCTTCCGCACCCAGGCGAACGGCCGTGCGCGCGCAGTCCACTGCCGTGTCACCGCCGCCAATCACAGCCACGCACTTACCCACGTCGGGAAGCTGCTGTTTGTCGGGAGGCAGCATGTGTTGGGGCACGTTGGCCCGCACCAGGAAATCTGTTGATTTGTAAACGCCTTTCAGCTTTTCACCGGGAATATTCATGGTGGCTTCCACCCCGGCGCCAGTGCCTAAGAATACCGCATCAAACTCTTCTTGCAAAGTTTCAACGGTAATTTGCTCGCCGATGCGGGTGTTGGTGTGAATTTTCACGCCGGCTTCAAGCAGATCGTTAATTTTGTAGCCGACCACCGTTTTATCCAGCTTGAAGCTGGGAATGCCATAGACTAGAACGCCGCCGGCCACCGGCCAGGCTTCATAGATGGTGATGTCATGGCCTTTCTTCACCAGGTCTTCGGCTACGGTTATGCCGGCCGGACCAGACCCAACCACAGCTACTTTCTTGCCGGTTTTCACTTCCGGTACCGGAATCTTAAAAGCGCCTGCTTCTCGCGCTTTGTTGGCGACAAAGGCTTCCAGTTTACCGATGGAGGCGGCGCCGCAAGCCTGACTTAACACGCAGCCGGTCTGGCACAGGTTTGGGCAGACACGGCCGCATACTTCCGTGAGGGGGTTGGTGCGGGCGAATACTTGGGCCGCTTCAATAAATTTACCTTCGCTGATCAGCCAGACGGCTTCGGGAATATCGTTGTTGGCCGGGCAGTTGATGACACAACATTGCGGCTCGGGGCATTGCACGCAGCGGGCGGCTTCCGCCATAGCGGTCTCGTCGTCGTACCCCAAAATAACTTCGTCAAAATCTTGCAAACGATCTTCGACATCTCGTTTGAAGTAGGGCACGGGTATGGACCGGGCGCGTCCGCCTCTGTTTACGTTTCTAAAGGCTGTTTCGGAACTCATCTAGTGTGAACCTCCGCTTAAACCTCATCATTTCAGTCAAATCTAGGGTTGGCTTCATGTTGAGGGCAACTATTTACATCGGGGTGATTGTACTCATTTTCACAATCGCGTGTATGTTGCGAATGGCACATTTACAGGGTGATATATGTCATGTGTTTAGCGTGACAAAAGGAAATGGGTGAAATGCGAAAGGCGAATCACCTATTGCGATTGGTTGAAGTGTGCTTTTGATGGGGTTGGGAGCCGTCGGAGAACCCCATTTCGTAGCCGCAGTATCCTTACCGCGCTACTTTTCCGACAACCTGCCAGATGAGGCGGGGTTATGCCGTTTTAAGTCTGGCGACAAGGTCGATGTAGGCTTGTTTGGCCTCGTCCTGGCTTCGGCCCTGGAGTTTGGCCCAGGCGTCATATTTGGCGCGGCCAACCATGTCGGTGAAGCCGGGGCGTTTGCCGCTGACATCGCCTAGAGTGGCTTGTTTGTAACAGGCGTAGAGTTGAAGCAGGTCTTCGTTGCCGGGTTTGCTGGGTAAATTCTTGGCCCCTTGAGCGGCGGTTTCAAATTGGGTTTGTAAATCGGACATGATTGCTCCTTTCAAG
Source organism: Chloroflexota bacterium (assembly GCA_046496595.1). Lineage (GTDB taxonomy): Bacteria > Chloroflexota > Anaerolineae > Promineifilales > Promineifilaceae. The sequence goes on along the minus strand of JAWOGU010000396.1, from coordinate 1,248 downwards.
ATAGCGAGAGTGTAGAGATAGAGTGTAGAGATAGAGTCTTGTGGGGACTCTTCCTATTGTTCTTGCTCTACACCCTATCTTTGGGTGTTTGTTTGCCCTTTTTTTCTTCGTCTACGTTGAGAATTTTATCGATCAGGCCTTCTTGTTCGATGGCGTAGCTGAGGGCCATTTCAAAGGCGGTTTGGGTGAATTTGATGACCTGGGCGAAGCCTTCGTCGGAGAGTTTGCGGGCGGCGTCGTGGCGGCGGTAGATGTTGATGAACTGCCGTTCGCGCTCGTATTGCAGCGGCAGGCGGCCTACGCCCCAGTCGTTGAGCAGCGTCCAGAGGGTGGGGTTGTAGGTGCGGGTCATACGCATGACGAAGGGGATGGGATCGTGGCGGGCGAGCAGGGCAGCCATGCGCAGGATGAGTTCAAAGGAGAGAACGGCCGTTCCGTCTTCCACGGCTTCGAGCAGGCTTTTGTCTTCCAGGTTGAGGGCGGCTGCCAGGTCTGAAACGGTGAGGCCGGCCACTTCGCGCACGTCTTTGAGGTAGCTGCCGGTTTCCTTCATCATTTTCAGCTTGTCGGTGTCGGTGATAAATGATTTGCCCAGGCGCATGGGCGCGGCGCCGGCTTTGACAGCCAGCTTGAGCGCGCCAAAGGTGACATCGCCGGTGAGATTGGTGAGACGCCTGACGATGCTTTCATCGAGTAAGATGTCTTCTGGCGTGATAGGTTCTGCCAACGTTTCGTTTTTTTCTTCCGCCGGACTGGGCGTTGAGACTGTTTTTGTGGATTGGGGGTGTGCGGGCATAATGAACTCGACGTCGTCGCCTCCATCGTTGTTTGGGTTGTTTGCCTGGCTTTTTTCAGCCATATTTGCCTCCGATAACGGCCGTTTTAGGTGGGTTGCAGGTTACAGGTGGCGGGTCGCCAGTGCGACGGTCTCGTCATCTGCTATCCGCTGCCCGCTGCCTAAAACTTAGCGTGCAGTTATGATACACCATGCTGGTTACTTTTCAATTGGCTGTTGAGTAATCGGTAAAAACGCGCCACATCTAATTTTGAAATATTTTTGCCGTTGTGACTATACAGGTGTAGCCTGAGCTTGTCGAAGGCGAAACCGGGCTTCGACAGGCTCAGCCCTCGTCTGGCTGTATAGTTACTCGCCGTTTACCACTGCTTCCCCGGCGAGGACGCGAACCGCCTGCCGACGCCGGAGAGCCTGGCGCCGGCCATCGTGCCGCTGCTGCTGCCGGACTGCGC
>JAWOGU010000348.1:0-2579 GCA_046496595.1 Chloroflexota bacterium | reverse complement strand
TCGGCCTTTGCGGCCGGTGGAGTCGCCTCAGCAGAATGACCGGTGTCGCGCAGGTTGCCGACGTTTAGTAAGTACGCTGCCTAAATGGCCGCTTTTGTTAGTAGCGGAGGACGGCAGCCGACCCAAAGCAACAGTTGAAACAGATGTTTCATCTTTCCTCTCCGAGAATTGGGACTGACAGTTATTCACGGGCCCCATGGGTCCGGGCATCTTTAATAACGAGACGGCAGTCATGGCGGCTTATCTTGATGATTGCTTATTGCATGACTGATGCACCAATCGGAAAATCTCGATGACGAACTTCTATACATGAGCTACGATCGACCGCATATTTCTAACTAAATAATTTCAAATTGTTCAGTATGTGGGCACTTCGACAGACGCAAGACCACAACTTGTGTCGAAGACGTCAACCGATGTCCCGATAGTGGGAATTATTGATCAGTAGGCCCCGGAATCATTACATCTCGAGAGTCCATGGGGGACCCAAAATGATTAAGCAGATTACTTTTGTTGGATTGCTGCTCTTGTATGCTGGGAGTGTTTCGGGAGAGGTACTGACGATTAGCATACCCGGTTACTCGGCTGATGTTGGAGTCCATGAGGCGCGCGGAACACCGTTGAATGTGGTCGTCATTTCTTTACATGGCAAGGAGAGAGGACGCACCCATAGTGGCAATGTCGCTTATGCGAACGCTTTAGCCAAAAACGGATACACGGTATATACACCTCAGATGCCGTGGAGCGACTACAGCGCCCCCGTACAGACAGCGTTTCATTTATTGGATGCACTGATCACAAAAGTTGCGGCTGATGGGCGGAAAGTGTTCATCGCAGGCCACAGTCAAGGCGCACCCTACGCCTTGTTTTATACAACGAGAACAGACACGCTACCACAGGTCGCCGGGACGATACTTCTGGCTCCAGGCCATTTGATACATAGATCAGAACGGATTCGTGAAGCCACTGCTTCTAGCGTGAAGAAAGCCAGAGAGATGGTTGAAGCTGGAAAGGGCCACGATACCCACTGGTTCAATGATTTCAACGCCGGCGGCGGCGTTGGCGCGAAAAAGATACGATCAACCGCACAGACCTATTTGACATACTTTGATCCGGAGGCATCCTTGAATTTCCTTGAAGAGATAAAGCGCGCAACACTGCCGCTGCTTTGGATCGACGGAAAAAACGATAAATTAGCCGAGAGGATGAGGTATCGTGAAATATTTCTTACTGCCCCACAAAGTTCCACGAACAGATACGAAATCGTGGATGGAGGCCATGTCGATATGTGGGAAACTGCCGCAGTTCCTACTATTTCCTGGTTGGCTGATGTACGAGCGCAAGTGTCTATAGGAAGCACAGCTCCATAGCGAGTGTGAGTTCATCTGATCGGGAAGCTGCCGTTCAACGTGATTCACGGTCGAGTGGCCGGTAACCGACACATTGCCGACCTAGACGGACTGCCACGCGAATGGCCGTTGAGGCCGATCAACGGAAGTCCACGGACACCAAGCCGACCGGCCGTTTATGGGCAGAAGCCCTAAACCACGGCCCATCGAGGCGCGGAACATGCGCAAATAAAGAGTTTGCCAAAATTAAGTTGCAAACTTGCCCAGAAAGCCGCTCGGACAATAAAAGTCATATACGTAACCCATTGATTCGTTTGAGCCTACACTTGGTGAAGGAACCAGAGCAACCTGGAAAATTGCAAGTTAAGGCTGGCAAACGCTGCAACTTCAAGCTGGCAAGCTCAAGCCAAACGATTCAAAGAGTTATCGCGAACACGTCCGCAACTTCATCCTGCTCATGTTGCCCCCATCAAATCAACGACTTGCGAAGCGTGTGTTCCGCAAGATCAACTTGGCAACCCTGATCCTTGGTAATCAATGACTTGTTGGATGGCGTTACCGGGACGGCCTTGATGACGCCATAAGGCGCGGCGACATCTAACGCGTCACTCCCTGCGGAGCGACGGCTGAGTCGTGCTAACGGTTTTCGATTGGGCTGCTGTTGGGCAGCCGCCTTGGGGCTGCCACTACAGCACAGGCACCGCTTCGGCCGAGCTGGCCGAATGCAGCATGATGATGTCCCTGAGCTTGTAGGCGTCTGCATCGGATCCAGCGTCATAACCTCTACCTTGCTCCAATCCAGAACCAAGGTTGGCTTCAGTACCGTTTCCACTCCCAGCACGTTCGGCCAGCGGATTTCGTACTGGTTGCGCCCTGGCACCACCTTGACCTGCACGCTGGGCTTGGGTGGTGGCGGAGGATCGCCCCCCTCCCCCACATCCTGGAAAATCGAGAGGGGTACGCCAAAGACGTTTGATATCCCGACTGCTGGAGCAAAACCGGCTGATCGAACCCTGGTGCCGGCAGGCCATGAAGGTCTGCTACGCGCCAGACTCGCTCGCCAGCCTGTTCGACGCTATCCGAAAAAGTATCGAACCGGTGCAGCATCTAGAATCGGTCGAGCGGCTGGGGGATATTGCCCAGGGCGAGCCGGAACGGCTCAAGCAGCTAACCTCCCTGATCCTGGGTGGAGTCTGCCGATTGTGCGGTGGAGCGAGCCCTACCGGCTGG
>JAWOGU010000288.1:0-11403 GCA_046496595.1 Chloroflexota bacterium | reverse complement strand
GTTTACGGGCCGGGTGAGGGCGGTGGATGTGGCGCGGGTAGAGGATGAAAACGGCCGTTTTGTCATCATGGATAACAATTTTGGCGCCGGTTTTGACGCCGAAGTGGTGGTGCAAACAGAGCGTATTCACCGCGTGCATGGCTTTCTAAAGTACTTTATCGCTGTGCTGAAATCCATTGCTTTTTATTTCCACACCTATCACATTCAGATGCGGTTTGATGCGGAAGAAGTGGTGCAAGACGTCTTATTTTTATACCTGGGCATTGGACCACGGGGCGGCGGTGGTTTTTTGCTGACGCCGGATGCCCGCCAGGATGACGGCCTGGTGGACAGCTGCCTGGTGAATCCGGTCAACCGGCTGACGATGCTGCAAATGCTGTCCAAGGGAATCAAGGGCACTCACATCACCAGCAAACATGTGTCGATGCGCCGTAATCAGCAGATTGTGCTGCGCCCGGATGATCCGACCCCCATATACGTGGATGGCGAGGTTTTTGCCTATGCGGAAGATCGTCTACGGCAGGTGACGATTACGAGTATGCCGGGCGTCTTGTCATTGATCGCTTAGGCGCAGTTCGTCTTATACCTGGCGAGATTGGACCAATCTCCAAGATTGGTCCAATCTTCAAACTTCATAGGGGCGACGAGAAGGCGGTTGGTTGCCCTGTTTTTTCGGGAGAAGAGTATGCGAACTCTGGAGCAGGCATTACAAGATCATGATCTGATGGTGCTGCGTGTCTTGGGCGAATGGTGGGAACTGGACCTGCTGGGCACGGACAAGGTGGGCTGTGTGCAGGCGCTGGCTGAGGTCTTGTCGAACCTGGATATGACCCAGGAGATCAACTATGTGACGCCGGAAGAAACGGCCGCGCTCAAGGAACTGATTGCGGCCGGCGGGCGGCTGCCGGTGGCGGCGTTTAGCCGTAAATATGGCGAGGTGCGCATGATGGGACCGGCGCGGCTGGAACGGGAAGAACCCTGGTTTGACCCGATTGGCCCGGCGGAGTCGCTTTGGTATCGAGGGTTTTTGTATCGTGGGTTTGACGAAAACGCGGATGGGGTGATGGAGTTTTATTATTTGCCGGTCGAGATGATGGACCAGTTTCCGGAGATCAACGAAGCGGCGGCCACGGCCGTTTTGGGAGACACCGGGAGCGCACTGGCGGTAAAACCAGCGCCGGACCGGTATGAAACGGCCGTTACCGACGCCGTCGATGATCTGACAACCCTGCTGGCTGTCTCCCAAACCACGCCGGAACTGCTGGAACAGCCCGCCGGATTGTCCCGTTACCTGCAAAATGGCGATACTGACCGCCAATCGCTGCTAATGACTCTGGCCGACGAGTTGAACTTGCTGCGTTATGCGGAGCAGGGATTGCGGCCCACGCGAACGGCCGTGGACTGGCTAAAACAAAACCGGGAAGCGCAGCTGCAAGACCTGGCCAACGCCTGGAGCAGCTCCATCTGGAACGATTTGCACCATACGCCCGGCCTGCGCTGCGAAGGGGAAGGCTGGAGCAACGACCCCATTCAGGCGCGCTCTGCTTTGTTGGAGCAGCTAGAATACACCCTTGCGTGGTACAGCCTGGACGATCTGGCAGCGCGTGTGAAGGAAAATGACCCCGATTTTCAACGCCCGGATGGCAACTATGACACCTGGTATGTGCGGGACGTAGCCAGCGACGCCTATGTGCGCGGGTTTAGCAACTGGGATCTGGTGGAAGGACGGCTGCTGCGCTTTTTGGTGCAGGGTCCCTTGTTCTGGCTGGGCATGGTGGAAACGGCCGTTCACCACAGCCCACCTCTTTTCCGGCTGACACAGCGGGGCATCAACTGGCTCAACGACATCCCGGCAGGCAAAGAAGAAGTGCAGGTTCCCCTGCTGGTGCAGCCAGACGGCACAGTCTTGGCCGCCCACAACGCCAGCCGTTACCAACGCTTTCGCGCCGCCCGGACGGGTGAGATGCAGCCCTTCGCGCCCGGTCAGCCTTATGCCTACCGCCTGACGCCGCAGTCGTTGGCGCGGGCGCGGCAGCAGGGCATTGAGCCGGACCGCATCCTCAGTTTTTTGGCGGAGGCCAGTGACCGGCCTTTGCCCGCCAGCGTCAAACGGGCGGTGGCCCGTTGGCAGGAACGGGGGGTGGAAGGACGGCTGGAAACGGCCGTTATCCTGCGCGTGAAAGAAGCCGCCATCCTGGAAACCCTGCGCCTGAATCCTAAAACGCGGGATTTGCTGGGCGAAAGCCTGGGCGATCTGGCGGTGGTGGTGCGTCCGGGCCTCTGGGCGCAGTTGTGTGAAATCACGGCCGAACTGGGCCTTTTCCTGGACTCGTCCGTGAGCGAAGAGCCACAGATAACGTAAGAACCTGCTGTTTAGCGTGGTCCAATCTCAAAGATTGGACCACGCTTGCTCATAAAACCATGACTGAAGTTACCCTGCACCACCTCACCAAGAGCTATGATGGCAAAACGGCCGTTGTCTCCGATTTTAGCCTGACGATGCCTGGCGGGCAGATTACGGCGCTGTTGGGACCGTCGGGCTGCGGCAAGACGACGCTGCTGAAGATGATTGCCGGCCTGCTGGAACCTACCACGGGCGACATTGCGTTTAACGGCCGTTCCGTCCTCTCTCTGCCTGCTGAAAAACGCAGCGCCGTCATGGTCTTCCAGAACCACCTGCTCTTTCCGCACATGAGCGTGGCGGAAAACGTGGGTTTTGGCCTGCGCATGCGCGGCGAAAAGCAGAAAGAGATCGCCGAACGCATCTCCGACATGCTGGCGCTGGTGCGGCTGCCCGGTTATGAAACACGCAAACCGAAGGAGCTATCCGGCGGGCAGCAGCAGCGGGTGGCGCTCGCCCGGGCGCTCATTGTGGAACCGGCGGTACTGCTGCTGGACGAACCCCTCTCTAACCTGGACGCCCACCTGCGCGACGAGATGCGCGACCTGATTCTGACCATTCAGCGGCAGTTGGCGATTACCACGATTATGGTGACGCATGATCAGGAAGAGGCGGTGATTTTGGCGGCCCACATCGCCATGATTTTTGAAGGGGCGTTGCAGCAGTTTGGTTCGCCGGTCGATTTTTATGAACGGCCGTTATCGGAACGAGTGGCGCGCTTTTTTGGCGGCGTTAATTTTCTGCCTGGGGAGAAGAAAGGGGAGGTGGTGTCCACGGAATTAGGGGTGTTTCAAACGGCCGTTTGCCCGCAAGAGAACGGTCCTGTCCTGCTCACCATTCGGCCGGAAGATGTGGCGTTGTGCACTGAACCGGCGCTCAACAGCTTTCCGGCCCACGTCTTGAGCCGCATGTACGTGGGCACCCATACCCGCCTGAAGCTGACGCCGGTAACGGCCGGCGCCAATCTGCCGCCCATCGAAATTATCACCAGCGCCGCTGCCATTCACGCTTACCAGGAAAACCAGACAGTTTACCTCCAGTTCCCGCCGGAGAAGATTTGGCTGGTGTAGGGAGTGGCGAGTGGCGAGTGGCGGGTGGCATGTGACCCGCCACTCGCCACTCGCTACTTTAGCCGACTTGCCTGGTCGTAGGGGAACACGTCGATGACTTCGCCGGTCTGGAGGCGTTTCTGGATGGACTGCCAGTAGTCCACCTGGAACAGGTCGGCATGGTGGGCGCGGAAGATGTCTCGATAACGGCCGTTTAGCCCCATAAAGCGCTCAAACTCCTCCGGAAAATAGTCATTCTCCGCCACCGCAAACCAGGGTTCGGCGGCAAAATCATCCTCGTCATAAGCCGACTGCGGAATCTGGCGGAAGCGGCACTCCTCCAGCAGGCACAGCTCGTCATAGTCGTAAAAAATCACCCGCCCATGCCGCGACACGCCGAAGTTCTTCAAGAGCATGTCGCCGGGGAAAATGTTTGTAATGGCCATGTCTTTGATGGCGCGGCCGTAATCGATGGTGGCTGCTTCGGCGGCTGCCTCCGTGGCCTCCGCCAGAAAAAGGTTCAACGGCGTAATAGCCCGTTCCACGTAACAGTGCTTGATGATGACCGAATCCCCTTCCACGCAGACCGTATTGGCCGCCACCGCCAGTAGTTCCGCCAGCAAATCGGGGTCAAAGCGGTCGCGGACGAACTGCAAAAACTCAAATTCCTGGGCATCCACCAGCCGCCCGGCGCGATCATGGCGGAAGACCAGCCGGTACTTGTCCATGACGTGCTGGCGCGTGGTTTTTTTGGGATAGGCAAAGTGGTCCTTGATGATTTTGAAGACGAGGTCATAAACAGGCATGGCAAAGACCGTCATGACCATGCCTTTTTCGCCGCGAGCCACCTCAAACTTGTCGTCGGAGGTTGCCAGACGGTGCAGCAGGTCGCGGTACAGTTCGGTTTTGCCATGCTTGTTATAGCCGATGGAGATGTACAGTTCGGCGTCTCGCTTGCGGGGGATGATGGATTTGAGGAAGTGGACCAGGTCAAACGGCCGTTCCACCAACACGTGGAAATAGGAGCGCGTAAAACTAAACAAGATGCTCACGTCTGTTTCATGCAGCAGCACGGCGTCCACATACACTCCGTTCTCGTCGTTGAGCAAGGCCAGCGCCAGGGGAATGAGGTGGTAGCCGCTGAACATGCGCCCCACCAGATAGGCTCCCTTGCCCCGGAAGAACACCGAGCGCACCACTTCCACCCGGCTGACAAATCGCAATGCGCCCACTTCCCGCAAACAGGCCGCCACCGCCTCGGCAATCTTCTGGCTGTCGCCGCTTAAATCGCGGTAGGGCACAGCCAGGGCATAGGCTTCCAGAATCTCGGCGAACAGAGCCTGGGTAGAGGTAGTGCGCTCGAAGGTGCGGTAAACAGGCTGCTTGGAGGGCGTCGGCGGCGTGTCAAAATCGGTGGCGACAAACTCTATCTCTTCGGCGACGCCCACCGTGGTAAAGAGGCGCCGGGTGACTGAGTTGAAGAAGGTTTCCGCCTGCTCCCAGGCTTCCTGATGGGCAATCAGGCCGGAGTAGACGGCTTTGGCGCTGGACCAGACCAAGCGGCTGTGTACCCGCTCCGCCAGCAGGTCACGGATGACGGCTTCCACGTTATCGACCACCCGCCGGTATAAATCCAGGCGTTCCCTGGCATTGACTTGCGTTTCCAGCCAGGTGCAGGCTTCAAAAAATTCTTGAGCGCGTTGGGTGTATGCCTGAAACTCCGTCTGATACACGCCAAAAGCAGTGTATATGGCGTTGGCGGCCATGTTGGCTAAACGGCTGTCGGTGAATTGGGCCATGTGTTACCCTTGGAGAAGATGTGTGGAGGTGTAGAGGTGATGGGGTGTAGAGGTGATGGAATGATGTTACCTTGCCACTTTGCAACTTTGCCACTCTGCCACTCTGTATTCGTTAAATCCGCGAAAATATAAGATGGTTTCATTTTGATGGGCAGATTGCCGATTGTCAAGCTGGTGAATTGCCTTAGAATTGCAAACTCATATGATGACGCCTCAAACTTCCTCTACACGCCCGCAGGCGGTAGCTGCTTTGCGCGAAATTGCCCGCGCCATCAGCGCTGCCTGGGACCTGGATACGACTCTGGATTTAATCGCCCGCAAGACGACGGAGGTGATGCACGTGGATTCGTGCACCATTTATTTGCTGGACCCTGGCAGCGACAGGCTGCGCTTACAGGCGTCTACCGGCCTGTCGCGGCGGGCGTTGGGGCGCGCTACACTCAAAGTGGGAGAAGGCATGACGGGTTTTGCCGTGGCGCAGAATCAGCCGGTGTATGCCGCCCATGCTCAGGATGCTCCCCATTTTAAGCAGGTGCAGGAGACGGAGGAAACGTCTTACCACTCTTTGCTGGCGGTCCCGCTGGTGATAGAAAACCGGCCGATTGGGGCGCTGAATGTGCAGACGCTGCGGGTGCATGATTTTACGGAGGAGGAGATTGAGGTGCTGTCTCTGGTGGCGGATATGGCGGCGGGGGCGCTGGCGAAGGCGCAGTTGTATGATACGCAGCGCCGCCAGATTGAGGAGCTGCGCGCTCTGGCGGAGATCAGCGAGGTGGTGACGTCGCCGCAGTATCTGGATGATATTTTGAATATTGTGACGGAAATGGCGGCGAAAGCGATGGAGGCGGATGTCTGTTCGCTGTTTTTGCTGGATGAAACGGGCCAGCATCTGGCGATGCGTTCAGCCAAACGCACGACCAGCCCGTATCAGGACAGGCCGCCGCTGAAGCTGGGGGAAGGGGTGATTGGGCAGGTTGCCCTGACGGGGCAGTTGGCTTATGTGGCGGATGTGCGGGAAGACGGCCGTTATCTGGGCAGTGATCTGGCGCGGGAAGAGGGGCTGGTCTCGCTGCTGGCGGCGCCGCTGACGGTGCGTGAACATACCATCGGCGTGTTGAACTGTTACACTACCAAGCCTGTGGCCTTTAGCGAGGAGCAGGTATCGCTGTTTGCCACGCTGGCGAACCAGACGGCGCTGGCGATTGAGAATTCGCGGCTGGTGACGAATGCGGCGGTGATACGGGAGATGCACCACCGCATCAAGAATAACCTGCAAACGGTGGCGATGTTGATGCAGTTGCAGCTGGCCGACGCCGACCGGCTGGATACGCGGCAGGTGTTGGAGACGAATATTCACCGCATTCGCAGTATTGCTTCGGTGCATGAAACGCTGTCGGAGCATGGTTTCCGGCTGGTGGATGTGAAGGATGTGCTGCTGCGCATTATGCAGGCGACGGCAAGCAATATGGTAGCGCCGCAGCAGGATATTCGCATTGAGGTGTATGGGGAAGCGCTGAATTTACCCAGCCGGGCGGCGACAGCGCTGACGCTGGTGGTGAATGAACTGGCGCAAAATGCGTTGGAACACGCCTTTGTGGGCCGGGCGGAGGGGCGTATTGCCATCTCGTTGGGCACGTCGCCGGATGAAATTATTGTGCTGGTGACTGATGATGGCATTGGCCTGCCGGCTGAGTTGACGCCTGGGCTGGGCCTGGAGCTGGCGACGATGCTGGCAGCGGAAGATTTGCACGGGCAGATGAAGTTTAATCGGCCGGAAGCGGGCGGGACGGAGATTAGTATCCGCATTCCCCGCGAAATTGAACGGGATATGGCATAATAGGGATTGACGATTGTTGAGCCTACTGAAAAAACTAACCGCAGAGGACGCGGAGGAGCGGAGAACAAAAAAACAGAGAAAACCTCTGCATTCTCCGCCCCTCCGCGGTGAAAAAAGCTTTTTTCGGTAGACACATTGTTGATTGGGTTTGAGGATAAGAAGAGGCCGGACAGGTTTCGCCAGGAACTATCATAGTCTGTCTGGATGGTGGAAGAGAGAGTGGGAAGATGAAGATTTTGATTGCGGATGATGAATCCATTATCCGGCTGGGTTTGAAGTCGATGCTGGAGGGGATGGGGCATGAGGTGACGGCGGCGGTAAACGGCCGTGAGGCGCTGCAAATGGCCCGCCAGCAGCGTTTTGACCTGGCTGTGCTGGATATTAAGATGCCTTTTACCGATGGCCTGGAGACAGCGAAAACGCTCTCCCGCACCAGTCCGCTGCCGATTATTATGCTGACGGCCTTTGGCGACCAGGCATTGATTGAGAAGGTGTCGGATTTGCCGATTCAGGCGTATTTGATCAAACCGGTGGAAGCGGCGGAGTTGTCGGCGGCGATTCAGGTGGCGCATAAGCGTTTTATGGAGCAGCGGGTGCTGGCGGAACAGGCGGTGAAATTGCAGCAGACGCTGGAGATGCGCAAGATTGTGGACCGGGCCAAAGGTAAGCTGATGGCGTCCGGGTTGTCGGAAGAGGAAGCGTACCGCCGGATTCAGCGGGAAGCGCGTGATACAGGCCAGAGTCTGCATGACGTGGCGCTGTCTATTTTAACGAAGTAGCAACCTGCTTTTGTGAATGCTTGGGTGTTATAATGGTCTTGGTGTGAACGATAATGGCAGTAGTGGGGATTTAGAACGATCTTAGGAATGAACTACATGCAGCAGCTTCCGTATGTTTGGGATTATGACATCAATCGTGAACAGTTTACCGCCTTACTTAAAGGGGAGTTGACGTTAGGGCGTTTGGATCAAACCTGGGCGGCTGTGCGCCTGTTAGAATATGCCCCTTATTATGAAATAAGACAATTGATAGATTTTTCCCTGTTGGTTGAAAAATGGCCGGAATGGCGATCTCATATTCGCTCTAAACAACGGCGAGACGCCTACGACTTCTTAGTGACCTGGCTGCCAAAATATCATCCTGAACTCCTTCAGTAATTATGTTTACCAGCCCATCGTTTTATCTGGAAAAATTATACCCCATGCAGAATGATGTGCTGCGAATTGTGGCCACTCTTGATACTGGCTTTTATTTGACGGGGGGCACGGCCGTATCTCGTCTATATTGTCATCATCGCTTTTCGGACGACCTGGATTTGTTTGTGAACGACCAGGCACAGTTCGCTTTGTGGGGAGAACGTATTGTTGCGGCTTTGATAAGACAGCCAGAATGGCAGTGCCATGTTATTCAGAAAGACGAACAATTCTTTCGCTTGAATGTGGTTTGGCAAGATGTGAGGTTGAAAATAGATCTGGTGAATGATGTGCCAGCCCACATTGGGCAGATACGGTATCATGGCGAATTAGGTCGTGTGGATAGCGCAGAGAATATTTTAGCTAACAAACTCAGCGCAGTCATCAGCCGGGAAGAGCCTAAAGATTTAGCAGATATTTGGGGATTATCGAAGCTATGCGGGTTGTCGATTGAAGATGCAATTACTGATGCACAAAGTAAAGCTGCGGGTATTTTCCCTGTAGCTTTGGCGCGGTTTTTGTTGAGTGCATCTTTGGAAGACTGGTCAGCAATTCGCTGGCAAAGGGCGCCTTCTGTGGATCGTTATCTGGCTGATTTATATGAATTAGGAGAAGCGCTTATCCTGGGTAAGCAGGCTTGAACTATATTCTGGATAATAAAGATGTGATGACTCTAAACTGGTATGCCTTGCATGTGAAACCGCATAAGGAACGGATTGTTTACCAACTCCTGGAAGCGCGGGAGGTGGAGGCGTTTCTGCCCAGTCTGAAGGTGAAACCGGTGAACCCACGCTCGGCGAAGGAACGGCCGTATTTTCCGGGGTATTTGTTTGTGCGGGCGGATCTGGCGGTGGAGGGTACGGATGCGTACCGCTGGCTGCCGGGGGTACACGGCCTGGTGCGCATGGGCGGGGAACCGGCGGTGGTGCAGGAGGGGCTGATTGCCGAGGTTCAGGCGCATTTGCGCAAGATTGAAGCGGCGGGCGGCTTGAACCTGGTGGATATGAAGCCAGGGGAGAAGGTGCTCATTACGGAAGGACCGTTTAGCGGCTATGAGGCGATTTTTGACGCTTATTTGCCGGGCGACCAGCGGGTGCGGGTGCTGCTGGCGTTTTTAAGCAGACAGCCGCAGCCGGTGAATCTGGATGCAAGTGATATTCGTAAGAAGAAGTAGGGGATCCATAAGAATGGACCAATCTCCACGATTGGTCCATTCTGCTTTTTGCCAGACTCCATCAGGAAGATAGAAAGGGTAAAAATGCTGTCAGGTTGGCTTTGAGCGATTTCCCACGCGGGGGGGGAGCCGGTTTCATGGTAGCTGTTGTTGGACTGGTAGTAGTAGTTGTAGTAGTAGCCGGAACGCCGGGGATTGAGTTTGTTGATCAGTATGCCGGCGATATGGGCGTCTACTGCTTCTAGCTGCTGCAGGGCTAACAGGAGGGACTGCTGCCTTGTTTTGCCTGCTTCGACGACGAGCAGGGTGGTGGAGGCCAACTGTGATAACAAGATGCCATCGGTGACGGCGAGGATGGGCGGGCTGTCTAGTATGACGTAGTCGGCGCGCTCGTGGAGCCAACTGAGGATTTGTTTCATGCGCTCTGAGGCGATGAGTTCGGCGGGATTGGGGGGCAGGGGACCGGCGGTGATGACCTGGAGATTGGGAACGGCCGTTTCCTGAATAAAGGAGGCGTCGTTTTCTTTGCTCAACAGCAGGTTGGTGATGCCGACCTCGGTGGTGACGTGGCACTGTTTGTGCAGGGAGGGACGGCGCATGTCGGTATCGACCAGGATGACTTTGGCGCCGGCCTGGGCCAGGGCAATGGCCAGATTGGCGGCGGAGGTTGATTTGCCTTCCCCAGCGTTGGCGCTGGTGACCAGGATGGTTTTCAGGTCGCGGCTGACGCTGACGTATTGGATGTTGGTACGAAGCTGGCGGTAGGCTTCGGCGTTGGGGGAGCGGGGATGCGCCAGCATAACCAGTTTTTCTGATTCTTTATCGCGGGCGATGAGGCCGATGGCGTTGAGGGAGACAGCCTGAGCCAGGGTGTCCGGGTCTTTGATGGTGTCGTCCAGGTATTCGATGAGGAAGACGACGCCTACCGCCAGCATGACGCCTACCACACCGGCGAGCAAGGTATTGGTGAGGGTGCGCGGGCTGATGGGCTGCTGCGGCGCGCGGGCATATTCATCAATGATGATGGTGTTCAGGTTGCCGGCCTCAGCGACGCGAATGTCTTCATAGGTTTGCAGCAGGCGGGAGTGGGTTTCACGCAGGCGCAGGACGTTGTCGTTTAGCTGCGCCTGTTGGCTGCCGTTGGTTTTGGCGGCTGCCAGGGCGGCTTCAGCGGCAAGCAGTTCATCTTTGACCTGCGCCAGTTCTGCTTCCAGATTGGCTTTGGAGTCGGCGAAGCGGGCTAACTGCATGGTCATGTTGCGCTCGGCAAAGACGGTGGGGATTTCGTTTGCCAGAGCGGCGGCAACCTGAGGATTGGCGTCGGTGACGGACAGCTCTATGAGCTGGGAGTTGTTGATGAGGCGCACTTGCACGGCGTCGTGCAGGTCGTCGGGGTTCATATCCAGGCCCAAATTTTGGATGGACTGGGTGAGGACTTCGTAGTTGGTGAGCCGCTCAATGTAGGATTGGGCCAGCCGTTCGCTGAGCTGGAAGGCTTGAAACTCGGAGCCGGGATTGAGGGCGGAGCCTTCTGAGATGAGCAGGATGGCGGAGGTGCGGTAGAGGGGTTCCTGGCCTTTGCTGACGAAGTAGGCAGCGGAAGCGGCAATCAACCCACCCAGGATGATGAGCCAGAGCCAACGTTTAAACAAGGTGATGTAATTGTGAATTTCCATAATAATGTCCCAAAATTAGGATACGACACTTCAAGAGTTTTGATATGCGACTGTTTCTATTATGGATGGTTCTACCGGGGTTGTCAAAGGTTGTCGAGGGTGGGTAGTACTTATGGGTTTGCCGGGATTGGGCGGCGTGGCTAGACTTGTGCTGCGTATCGATTGGCGCCGGGTCCGCGGGGAGGCTCAAGGGGTCAAGGTTTTTCGATTTTCCCCGGCCTTTTTTCGGCATCTTCGGCCCGATGTGCTTCCAGAGTTCCCGGAAGCGGGGCAT
>JAWOGU010000109.1:0-7028 GCA_046496595.1 Chloroflexota bacterium | reverse complement strand
CCGGGCTTCGACAAGCTCAGCCCTCGACAGCGCTGTATAGTTACTCAGACTTTTCGATTAAAGGACTAAAAAATGTTAGACATCAACTTGATTAGAGAAAAACCAGAGTGGGTGAAAGAACAGGTAGCAAAACGCAATGATGTTTCGCCCATTGACGAGATTGTGGCAGGCGACGCCCGCCGCCGTGAGATATTGCAAGAAGTGGAAGAACTGCGCCGCCAGCGCAACGACGCCTCGAAGCAGATTGGTTTCACCATGGGCGAACTCAAGAAGCTGGAAGCAGAATTGAAACGGACTGAAGCTGGACAAGACGTTGGCAAACCGCTGGACATGCTGCGGGCCGAAGCTGCCGCCATGCAATTGAGCGCCGACGAAGCCAAAGACAAACCGCGCCAGATTGGGGAGCGCATCGCCGAACTGGACGAGGAACTGCGCCAGGTGGAAGAAACGCTGCGGCAAAACATGCTCTGGGTGCCTAATACCCCCCACGAAAGCACACCGGTTGGTCCGGATGAAAGCCACAACGTCGTCCATGAACCGCAGGGCGCGCCGCTGCCTCAGTTTGATTTTGAGCCAAAGGCGCATTGGGATTTAGGACCGGCGCTGAACATTCTGGATTTTGAACGGGGCGTAAAGTTGAGCGGCAGCCGCTTCTACCTGCTGAAAGGGGCCGGCGCTCGCTTGCAGCACGCCGTTATCCAATTTATGCTAGATTTACATGTGCAGAAGCATGGTTACACAGAGATTTACCCGCCGTTTATTGTGCGCTCGATTAACTTTGAAACGGCCGGGCAGTTGCCTAAGTTCTACGACAACATCTACCGGGACGCTGAAGAGGATCTCATGCTGCTGGGCACGGCCGAAGTGGCCCTGACCAACGTGCATCGGGATGAAATCCTGGAGGAAGCGGAACTGCCCATTAAATATGTGGCCTATACGCCCTGCTTCCGCCGCGAAAAGATGAGCGCCGGTAAGGATGTGCGCGGCATCAAGCGCGGCCACCAGTTCGACAAGGTGGAGATGTACCGCTACACCACGCCGGAAACGAGTTTTGCCGCCCTGGAAGAGATGAAACAGGAAGCCATCGACATTTGTGAGGCGCTGGGCTTTCCTTACCGGGTGGTGGAGTTGGCGACGGGCGATATCAGCTATGCTTCGGTGAAGACGTATGACCTTGAGGTGTGGGCGGCCGGCTGCGGCGAGTGGCTGGAGGTCTGTTCGGCCAGCAACTGCACTGATTTTCAGGCGCGGCGGGCGAATGTAAAGTATCGGCCGGCGGAGGGCGGCAAGACACGCATTTGCCACACGCTGAACGCCAGCGGCCTGGCGCTGCCGCGGGTGATGATTGCCATCATGGAGAATAATCAGCAGGCGGATGGCAGTATTGTGGTGCCGGAGGTTTTGCGGCCGTATATGGGTGGGATAGATGTGATTCGGTAGTGGATGATGCGTGATGCGTGATGCGTGACGAATTTTTCACGCATCACGCATCATGTATCTCAGCTTGTTCGTAGCGGTGGGCGGGAGTTATGGAGCGCTCTTTAGCAGCAGGGGCAGGTAAATATAGGATTGCGGTTTTGCTATGACCGTGATAGTAAAGGTTTGTGTGCTGCTCAAATCGCCGCTGTCCGTTACCTGCAATGCGACCGGGTGAGTGCCAATGTTAGTATGGATTGGTGTACCGGAGAGGATCGCTGTGCCGTCGTTGTAGTCGGTGAGGGTTAACCAGGTGGGCAGGGTTGGGGCGGTGATGGTTAGCGGATCGCCGTTCAAGTCGGTGGTGGTAATGGCAGCGGTATAGAGCATGTTTTGGGTTATGGTGGTAACGGGCGTGCTGCTAAACATGGGCGTGACGTTGGCGACGGTGTAGTTGATGCTGGTGGTGTGAACGGCCGTTTCCCCATCTAGCGCAAAAGCAACAGAAGCCGTGTTGGTATACACTCCCGCGGCCAGCGGCGCCGCCAGATTACCCGTCAGGGCGATGACGCCGCCTTGACCAGGCGACAGATTTTGCACGGCCCACACGTAAGCGGGCGCCTGACCGGTGTCGCTAATTGTCAAGCCGCTGGTAAGGATCGAACTGACTGACAGGTGGGCAGGCAAGGTATCGGTGACGATGATCTCGGTAGCTGTCAGGCTGCCGCTGTTGGTGAGGTTCAAGGTAAAGGTGATGGCGCTGCCGGGATCGGCAGTTAGCGGGGAAACAGTTTTCACCAGTGATACATCGGTAAAACCAGCTTCATACGCGCCCATGTCTACGATGGGCGGCGCGCCGCTGCCGGTGTCCGGCGCGGAGGGAACGTCCACAAAACGCGGCTTGCCATCTAAATCTGTGATGACGCCGGCAGGTACAGCACTGTTGTCACCGGCGTCTATTGCCGGGGAGCCAAAACCCAGGCGCAGGTTGCCCCCGTTGGCGGCTACAAAAAGCGGGTCGGCGTCCACGTTGCCGCCGCTATCCAGGCCCAGATCGCTGTCCCAACCACTGCCGGAGCCGCCGCTGTCCTGGATGTTGCTGTAGGCGATGGCGGCGATACTGCTGCTGGTGTTATAGACCTGATTGCCGTTCCGTCCAGCACTGTTACCCCAGATGATGCTGTTGTGGAGAGTTGGATTGCTATGATCGCCATTGTACAGGCCGCCGCCATCGTAGAGACCGGCGGTATTGTTACTGATGGTCACGTTCGTTAGCGTGGGGCTGCTGTTCATGGAGTTGTATACGCCGCCGCCGGAAAGATTGGCTGAATTGTCCGCGAAGACGACGTTGGTCAGAGATGGGTTGCTGCCGTTGATGTTGTGCAGTCCGCCGCCATTGCCATTGTAAACCCCGTTGTTGCTAAAAATAACGTTTGTTAGTGTGGGGCTGCTGGCGTCGTTGTACATGCCGCCGCCGTCCCAGGTGGCCTGGTTGGTGGTGAAGGTAACGGCCGTCAAAACGGGATCGCTGGCCCTATCGTTGTACATTCCGGCGCCATAGAGACCCGTGTTACCGGTGAAGGCCACATGGGTCAGCGTGGGGTTGCTGTTGTAGCTGTTACCCATGCCGCCGCCAAAGTCACCCCAATTATTGCTGAAGGTAACGGCCGTGAGCGTCGGATCGCTGCCGGCCGTATTAAACATACCACCGCCATAAACGGCCGTATTCCCGCTAAACAGGACTTCTGTAAGAATTGGCTCGCCCTCTTCATTAAACATTCCACCGCCATAAACGGCCGTGTTGCCACTAATGATTACGTCCGTCATTATTGGGTTACCTCGAAAAGCATTGAATATACCGCCGCCGTACTGGTAAGCCACATTCCCGGTGAAAAGAACATCGGTCAAAGAGGGGTTGTTGTAATAGTTGTACAAGGCCCCACCATCACCATCCAAAGCCTGATTATTGTTAAAAATAACGCCGGTCAGTGTGGGGTTGCTGCGGAGGTTATACATTCCACCACCATCCAGGGTGGCCAGGTTACCAGAGAAAGTAACAGCCGTTAGGGAGGGGGTGCTTTGAACATGATTAAACATGCCGCCACCAACCAGAGCGGAGTTACCGTTAAAAGTGACGTCTGTCATTATTGGGCTGGTGGAAAGGGTGTCGTTGTGCATTCCGCCACCATAATTGACGGCCGTATTACCCTGAAATATCACATCGTTCAGGGTTGGGTTACCTTGATAATCGTTAAACATCCCGCCACCATTGTTGTCGGCGACGTTGCCGCTAAACACGACTTCGGTCAGCGTTGGGGTGCTGAAGACGTTATAAAGGCCCCCGCCGTCGTGGGCAGTATTGCTGTGGAATGTCACGGACGTTAACTCCGGACTGCTCTCATAGTTAAACATCCCCCCGCCCAGAAAGGCCATATTGCCGACTAAGGTCACGTTTGTCACCGTCAGACTGCTGTATTCATTATTCAATCCCCCGCCCAGATTCAAGGGCGGAGTGTCGCCATTTGCCTGCCCAGCGGTAATGATAAAACCATCAAGCCCCCCGGCATTGTTAAACAAACTCGTGACCACGTGATAACTGTTATTCCCGACAATGTTGACCGTATCCGTCACCACGCCAGTCGGGTCGGTGAGGTCGTTGTTATCAATGTCGCCGCTGAGAATGGTCAGGTTTGTTTGCCAGTCACGCTCGTCAAACTGCGTCTCCGTGCCTGCAAAGCCACCGTAAACGGCTACTTCGGTTGGCAGTTCAAAAGAGATAGTCCGGTCGGTCGTGGTAGTAGGTTTATGCACGCCCATCCGCACCCAAATCTCATCGCCGCCAAGGGCGGTTGAGAGGGCAGTTTGCAGGGCACAGGCATCGGCCCAACTGCTGCAATCGCCGCTGCCCTGCGGCGTGGGCGCGGCAAAAAGGACGGCAGGTTCGGCGTGGGAGAGCGCCCACGGTGTTAGTAACAGAAGGCAAATAAGGGCGGCGAACAGGACTCGAAAAGCAATAGCAGGCAGGTAAAGTATACGGTTCTTCATCATTTTTCTCCCTGTTATGGTACAAAATATATGGATGGCACAACTGGATGTCAGGGAAAAGTATAATCTGGTTTTTTGCCCGCAGACAGTGACATTTGTCACTATAAAATGAGTGGATGGATCTTGAGAGGGAACGGCCGTTTACCCAAAAAACTCTATAAATGATCGTGAAGTAGGCAGATCAAAAAAGAGAGGTCCAATCTCGCAGATTGGGCCTTTCTTTGATCGGTATAAAAGGTAAACGGCCGTTGTGGGCAAACAGCCCGCTAATAAATTAAAGCAACGATGTTAGCTGTTCGTGGCTAATACGTGCTTTACGTAAAATACCGGAAAGTTTTCAAGCTAAATTGAGAATTGCTATCATTGAGCATTGGCACTTAACATTTAACTATCTCCTCCCCCGCCACTTCCTCAAACACCCGCAGCAGCCGCTGCACAATAATCTCCCAATCATATTGCAGGGCATAATACCGCGCCTGACGGCCCAACCGTTCGCGGCAGGCTTCGTCGGTGAGCAGGCAGTAGATGCGGTCTGCCAGGGCTTCCGGGTCGCGGGAGGGCACGTGGAAGCCGTTCTCGTCATCGCGCACCAGAAAGGCCAAACCACCCACTTCCGAAGCGATGACCGGTGTGCCCATGGCCATGGCCTCCAGCGCCACCAAACCAAAGCTCTCATAGTGCGAGGGCATGATCACCATTTCGGCGGCGGCGTAATAATTGGGCAGAATATCCTGGTCTTTGGCACCTAAAAAAGCGACGGTGTCGATGATACCCAGGTCGGCGCGCAGTTCGTGCAGACGGGCCATTTCGGCGTCCGGCGTGTCGGCCCAGGGGTCGCCGCCGATGATGGCGACGCAGACGTTTTGAACGGCTTCGGGATGCCGGTTTTGAATAAGCGCCATAGCGCGGAGCAGGGTATCGACGCCTTTGAGCGGTTCAATGCGCCCGGCGAACATGATATTTTTGTCGTTGGGGGGGATGCCTACGATTTCCTTAGCGCGTTGGGGTGAAATGGGCTTAAACCGCTCCAAATCGACGCCGGGGGAAACGACACGCACTTTGCTCATGTCGGCGTTGTAAAGCCAGTTGAGTTGGGCCTCTTCGGCGGGGGTGGCGGCGATGAGGCGGTCGGCTGTTTGGATGACGTGTTGTTCGCCGTCGATGCGGTCTTGGGGGGCGCGTTCGTCGTCGCTGAGGGCGATGCGGTTTTTCATGTGGCCCAGAGTGTGGAACATGTGGACAAAGGGGATACCCCACACAGCCCGTAGTTTTTCAGCGACAAGACCGGAGAGCCAGTAGTGGCTGTGGATGATGTCGTAGTGGATGCCT
This sequence comes from Chloroflexota bacterium, assembly GCA_046496595.1. GTDB lineage: Bacteria > Chloroflexota > Anaerolineae > Promineifilales > Promineifilaceae. The sequence continues at coordinate 1,238 of JAWOGU010000109.1, read as the reverse complement.
TCTTCAGCGGCGAAGGCCAGCACACCGTCGGCGAAGTCGTCGAGGGTGTGTACGATGTCGCTCAGGGGGATGGGTTTTTCCGGCCCGGCGGGGATATGGATGACGCGCCCGCCGTAACCGAGATCATGTTTGATCATGGGCTGGCAGTCGTCCTGGGAGCGGGTGAAAACATCTACCAGGATACCCTGGCGGCCCAGTTCGCGGCTGTAGTCGCGCACGTAGACGTTCATGCCGCCGGTTTTTTTGCCGCCGAGCAGCGCCAGAGGGCAGGTGTGGACGCTGAGGACGGCGATGCGGGTGATGGGAGTGTGACAAGTCAAAAGAGCATCTCTTTTGAATAATTAATAATTAATTGTTGAATTGTTAAATTATTAATTATTTCTGTAGGGTGATCTGGTAGATTTCGGTGTCTTTAGCACCGAACTGGTATTTGTAGGGTTCGCTGCCGCGTAGAAAGTCGAATTCGGAACGGCCGTTTTCGATGGCCCATTCAATGGCTTTGGCGGTGAGAACCACACCCAGGCTGAGCTGTCCAAACGCTTCGGAGTCCAGGCCGGAGTTGTAGACCCAGATGCGGTTGTTGTAATCAAAGTTGAAGAGGGTGGCGGCTTTACGGCCGTTTACTTCCATGAACAAGAGCTGGAGCGTGCCTGCCTGGGCGGCTGCCTGGGCGGTTTCGTGGAAGATGGCGCGGCGGCCTTCGTTGAGCCAATCGCGTTTTTTAAAGGTGCTTTTTTGCAGCAGATCTAAAAAGTCATCCACTGCCTGGGGTAGATTATGGGCGTCGGCCTGCACGAGTTGGGCGTCGCCGCCCTGGGCGCGGCGCAGTTTGCGTTTGGTTTCGCGGCGCTGTTTGCTGTCCAACGATTCCAGATACTCGTCAAAAGTTGGCGGCAGGCTGATGACAGGACAGACTTCGGCGACGGTTTCTTTCCAGGCAAGACCGTGTTTTTCAGCCAATTCGGCCAGGATGGCCCGGCTGGGCGAGGCGGCGGGGATGTTGCACAGTTTCATCGCCTGCCATTCCGGGAAATCGGTCCGGGTAATGGCCTCAAAAACGGCCGTCCAGCCGGTTTCCGCCGCTTCCGCCGGGGCGATGAGGTCCAGGTAGTCAGTTTCTTCGATACAGCCGTTGAAGTGGAGAGCGTCATGATTCAGGTATAAACAGGCGATAGCGCTGAGCTGGTTGTTGGTATCCCGGACGGCGATGGTGAATAAACGGCCGTTTTCGGGATGCA
>JAWOGU010000061.1:0-4203 GCA_046496595.1 Chloroflexota bacterium | reverse complement strand
CCCTGGTCCACAGTCCCTAATCCCTTCCTAATTGTGAATGGTAGATTTCCTGATAGATAGCGCTGCTCGCCATTAATTCCTGATGGGTTCCCATGTCGGTGATTCGGCCGCGATCCAGCACCATAATCTGATCGGCGTTAAGCACGCTGTTGATCCGTTGGGCGACAATAAAGGTGGTGGTGTGGCGCATGAGGGTATCCATCGCCCCCTTGATACGCGCTTCCGTTTCCATATCGACGGCGCTGGTGCTGTCGTCGAGGATGAGGATACCGGGTTGAATGAGCAGGGCGCGGGCGATGGCGAGGCGCTGTTTTTGCCCGCCGGAGAAGTTGGCGCCGCGTTCTTCTACCCAACTGTCGTACCCGTCTGGCAGAGCGGTGATAAAGTCATGGGCCTGGGCAGCTTGCGCGGCGGCAGTGACTTCCTCCAGGCTGGCTGTAGGGCGGCCGTAGGCGATGTTTTCCCGAATGGTCCCGCTGAACAGGGTGGTCTGCTGCAAAACGACGCCGATGTGGCGGCGCAAGCTCTCCGGATCCCACTGGCGCACGTCGATGCCATCAACGGTGATACTCCCGTGGCTGGCATCGTAGAAGCGCGGGATGAGGTTGACCAGGCTGCTTTTGCCGGAGCCGGTAGCGCCCAGTAAGGCGATGCGCTGTCCGGGTTGGGCCGTGAAGCTGACGCCATCGAGGACGTTTTGGCCGCCGTAACGGCCGTTGCCGTTACGCACCCCCGCTGGCAGTTCGGACTCATCCTCGTGGTAATCAAAGGAGACATTGGTGAAGGTGACGGCACCTTGTAAGGTGGGGCTGGTGTGCGGCGCTACGGCCGTTGCGGACGGCTGCCGTCCGACCACCATCGGCTTCGTATCTAGCACTTCCCACATCCGCCCCGCCGAGGCATCCGCCCGTGATACCATTGTCAAAATGTTACCGAGCAGCATCAGCGGCGCCATGCCGATCATCAGGTAATTGGTGAACGCCACGAACTCGCCCACGGATAAACGGCCGTTAATCACATCACTGCCGCCAAACCACACCACCGCCACCATCCCCAGGTTGGTCAGAATGGTCAGCGCGGGCAAAGCCACAGCCATCAACCGCCCAACCTGGATATTTTGGGCCATGTAATCCACGTTGAACTGCTGAAAACGGCCGATTTCATACCGTTCACGCACAAACGCCTTCACTACCTGTACTCCCGCCAGATTTTCCTGCACGATGGTATTAAGCGCTCCCAGCTTTTGCTGAACCACCACAAACAGCGGCTGCGCCAGACGCATCACCGTGGCAATCACAATACCCGCCAGCGGCAGCAGTACGACCATGATCAGCGTCAACTGCCAGTCAATAAGCGCCATCAGCGCCACACTGCCCACAATCATAAATACCGCCCGCAGCAGCAGCGCCACACCGGCGCTAAAAAACATGCGCACCATATCCACATCACTGGAAAGACGGGTCATAAGCTGTCCGGTTTGCATCCGGTCCAGGTTGGCAAAAGAAAAGGTTTGGATGTGGGCAAACAATTTGTTGCGCGTATCATAGGCCAGCCCCTGCGATAACTGCGCCCGGCAGTAACCCTGACCCAACGTCGCCGCTGCGCCCACCAACGCCGTTATCATCATATAAACCGCGCCGCGCACAACGGCCGTCATGTCGCCCTGCGCAATACCCTGATCAATGACGTAGCGTAAGGCGCGGGGCACAATGAGTTCCATCGTCACCGGCACCACGGTGGTAATGACCATAAAAAAAGCGACCCAGCGATAGGGCCAGATAAAAGGGAGGGTTCGTTTTAAAGCGCTCATGCGTCGGTCTCTGCTCCCATCAACTGCATTAATTCCACCATGACGCTGCCGATTTCCTGCAAACGCGCCGCCGGCAGCTTGCGTAATCGCCGGCGCAGCAGCGGCAGCCCGCCAAACGGCGCCTGCTCCGCAATTTGCTGTCCCGCCGGTGTCAGGCTGACCATCACCACCCGGTTGTCTTCGGTTGAACGATTTCGGCTGACATAGCCGGAGGCTTCCAACTGGCTGATCAAGATGGAGGTGGTGGAGGCGCTGTAGTGCAAAAATGCTCCTACCTGGCTCACAGTGGCCGGACCAGATTCCAGCAGAAAGCGCAAAACGGAGAAGTCGCGGGGTTTGATGCCCTGCTCGGTTTCAATCTGCCGCGCATAGTGTCGTTTGGCATGGAGCAGGGCTAGAAACTGATGAAACACCTGATCGGACAACGGTTCTTCAGGCAGGGGGGCGTGCTCTTCGCTCATAATTACTCTCTGTTAGCAGCCTGTCGGCAAAGTAGTAGCCGCGACATCCCTGTCGCCTTTGCACGAGCGCGGCTAAGGATACCCCGGCTACGAAATGGAGTTCTCCGACAGGCTCCTAGACAAGGGCGTTTTTTGTTAGCCGTTACGGCAGGCGGCTCTCTACGTTTGCCAGACTCAAGTTCCGTAGACGGTGAATAGTTTGCCAACAAATATTTTGTTAACGAAATAAATGGTAACGTCTGTGCCTGAAGTTGTCAAGAAACAACAATTCTCAGGGTGCGGTTAGTTTTTGGGTAACAAAGCAGACTACAAAAGTCTATCCAATGGCATCCAGCGCTATGCTCGAGGAGACTTTTGTAGTTTCATACACAACTTTAACTGCACCCGAATTCTCAATCTGTCACTGACCAGGTGTAAAGATTCCTACATGATCTCCGGATGGAGCCTTGAGGAACAATTCGTTTTAGTTCTTACGCAGCTAATTTAGGGGGTGATGGATGAGTGCGGATTGAGAGTAGGGGAAACCAAAAGCCATGTGGTTGCAAAAAAAATGAGGTAGCAACCAGACGGGCGTCTGATCCTACCTCTGGGGGGGGAGCCGTTAATAGTTTAGCATATTCCACTCATAGCGAAAGTGAATTCAAGATAATCAATGGTATCCTCATCTTTCATTAACCTAACTATCGCCGACGAGTTCTGTAACTTATTTAACACTTATTCCTTAAATGTGGCATTGACGTCATAAACTAATCTGTCAATAATATGAATGTTAACTGCTTTTCACCTTTCTGCTTTCAACGCTCCGTATTCTTCTAACCGCAGTCAAACCAATACCTCAAACAATTTATAATTGTCAGGTAATTCCCAGAAGGTCTTTTGAACGCCTACAAAACGAAATTTGGGAATTCCTTTGGGAACCGCAAAATTTGTAAAGGATCCTTTGCAAGCGATTTTTTGTGGTTCACTTAAGAGGAAGCAATGCACTGATGGTCCCCTTACACGTTTCCCTATTTGGTAAATTCTGTGCCCACTGTGGAGATCAGGCGGTAGACAGTCTGGATGCTTACAAAGTTCAGGAACTGTTCTGTTATCTTCTGCTGCATCCCGACCAACCGCATCATCGTGAAAAACTGGCAGGTTTGCTGTGGGAAGAACAACCCGCAGTTCAATCCAAGAATTATTTACGGCGCACGTTATGGCAGCTGCAAAATGCATTAAAAAGCCAAAATGGATCAGAGCCGTTATTGCAAGTTGAATCAGATTGGATCCAGCTTACCCCCACTACTCAGTTATGGGTTGACGCCGCCGTTTTTGAACTGGCATTTATGCACACGAACGGAAAACAGGTGTCTAGTTTAGACGAAACGGCCGTTAACGCGCTCATCCAGGCTGTGCAGTTATACAACGGGGATCTATTAGAAGGGTGGTACCAGAATTGGTGCTTGTTTGAACGGGAGCGCTTCCGCCAAATGCTGCTGCTGATGCTGGACAAGTTGATGGCTTACTGCGAAGGCTGCGGCGCTTATGAGGTAGCCATCACCTATGGCATGATAATATTGCGCTGCGATCTGGCCCGTGAGCGCACCCATCGCCAATTAATGCGCCTGTATTATTTGGGCGGCGACCGCACAGGAGCGCTGCGGCAGTATGAACGCTGCAAGGCCATTCTCCACGATGAACTAGGCGTCAAACCTGGCGCCGCCACTGACCAACTTCGCACCCAAATCGAAGCTGACCAACTCGCACTACCGCTGCTGGATTCATCTGGCGCCTCAGACAGTCCGTCGGGTCTGCAATACGCCTTGCTCCAATTACAGCGCTTCGACAATATCCTCAGCCAGACCCGCCAGGAAATTCAACAAGAAATCCACCGTCTTGAGAACACCTTCTTCCAATCAAAAGAATAAAGTAACTATACGGCCAGTCGAGGGC
>JAWOGU010000024.1:0-9300 GCA_046496595.1 Chloroflexota bacterium | reverse complement strand
AACGGCTGCGGCGGCAGGCCCAGCCTTGTTTGCCGCCACTGGTTCACCAACTTGCGAAAACCAGACCAGACGATTTGCTCCGCCAGCCGGTAAGTGAGAGGGGTGTAGCCGGGCACAAAAGCCGGCCCCGGCGGAAAGGCAAGCATGGGAAAGGCGCGGGTGCGCAGCAGGGGCATGACGGCGGCGGCGATGTACGGGATTTGTAGCTTTTCGGCCAGATCGAGGCCAAACAGACCGCCGGGAAGCTGGTTAATGATGGCGTCGGTTTGCCAGATGGCTGGTTGGGAGAGGATGGTGGTAATGCTGCTGGCTAACTGCCAGTAGGATGCTTTGAGCGCCCGCCACATTTGCCACACGTTGTAACCGGATTCGGCCAGGGAGATGCCGCTGCTGCCGGTCATGAGTTGTTCGGCGTGGCCGGGAACGGCCGTAAACTCCAGATTGTGTTTGGCCGCCAGTGTCGAAAAACTGGCAAAGGTAACAATGCGCACAGCAAAGCCGCTCTGCCGCAAGCCAGCGCCCAGCACCACGTAGGGCAGCACATCGCCGCGTGATCCCAGAGCCAAAATGGTGAGATGGGTCATTGGTTTTGGCCAATCTCCTTTTCGTATAGGGCTGCTGCGTAATCGCGATCGTCAACCGTGCCCCGGTAAATAAATCCCTGTTCTTCGTAGTAACGACGGAGACGGCCGTTCCCCGCCAAACAGTCCAACCGCAGAAATTGTCGCCCCGCTTGCCTTGTTTTCATCATCGCCCAGAACAAAATCAGGCCGCCCAGATGTTGCCCATGCACTTCGCTGCGCACGGCTATCGAATGCACGTAACCAGCCAGATTATCATCAGGCCAGTAAGGATCAGCCCAGGTGAAGCGCACAATGCCAAAGCGGTTAGTTACGACGCCCACGGTATACAGTTCCTCTCGTTGAATGGCTTCAGCCATGCGCCGCTGCCAATGTTCGTTGGGTGGCGAGGGCCACTGGTCGATCCCTTTTCCTTTGAGCCAGGCAGCGGCCTCTGCCAAAATTGCCATGGTCAGAGACAGCTCTTCAGGTTGGACGACTTTGAAGTCTACAACAGTAGTGGGGGTGATTTTCATGCGCCCTCAGCCTCACTTTGGGAGGATAGGGGGATAACGGCCGTTACCCGTGTCCCGCCCTTTTCGCCAGATTCGATACTCAGCCTACCGCCCAACTCCTCTGCTCGTTCGCGCATCGAATGGAAACCGACGCCGGTGCGGCCGTTTGGCGCCAACCCCCGGCCATCATCACCAACCGTGAGCGCGAGGTGCGTATCCTCCGCTTGCAGGTGGACGGCGCAGTTGTGCGCCTGGGCGTGCCGGGCGGCGTTGGTCATCGCTTCCAGGGCGATGCGGTAGGCGGCCACTTCCACAGCAGCCGAGAGCGGCGGCAGCGGCTCTGGCCTGGCACTAATCTGGATTTGCAGGCTGTGCGGCTTGTTTAGCTGCGCGGCGTGGGCCTGCAATGCGCCGACCAAGCCCAACTCATCCAGGGCGGGTGGGCGCAGCTCATGCACCAGCCGCCGAATCTCGGTCACGGTGGCCTGGTTTTGCGCTTTCAGGCCGCGCAGCAGGCGGACGGCTTCGGTTGGATTGCTTTCTAGCAGATCCAAAATGGCGTCAATGGCAAAGGTCTGGCTGGCCAGGGTGGGGCCTAGCTCGTCGTGGAGGTCGCGGCGGATGCGGCGGCGCTCTTCTTCGCGGGTGAGCACCAGCTTTTCGCGGGACTTTTGCAAGGCGTTGGTCAGGCGCAGCGAGTAGGCGGCGGCCCCGGCCTGGGTGGCGATGTCAGCCAGAAGCTGCTGTTCTTTGGCGGTAAACGGCTCGCCCGGTGAGCGGAGGGCGGCTTGCAGCCAGCCAACAATCTCCCCCTGGTAACGCAGCGGCCATTCCTGGAGAACGGCCGTGCCCCGTTCGCCGCTGCTGGCAGCGGGCTGTCGTTGCTCGTTGGCCACCAGTTCGATGGCGGCGTAGGGTAGTTTGAGGGTCTGGTAGATGGTGGCGGTGATGGCGGGCAGGGTTTGGTGGGGAACGGCCGTTTCCCCCAACTGCCTCCCCAACTGCGACAACACCTTGTACGGATCGTCCCGTTCGCCAAACATAAGCCGGTTGACGCTACGCTGCAAGCGGTCGCGCACCGGTTGAAAGAGGACCGCAATGAAGCCCGTGGCCAGTAGAGAAACGAACAAATTGTTTTGTGAGCGCCAGAGCAGGCTGAGGCCCCCCACCGTAACTGCGTAGATAAGCAGAATAACGGCCGTTACTCCCCCATATACCAGCGTCCGGTTAAGAATAAAATCAACATTCCACAAATCATAGCGTAGGAGAGCGATAGCGATGCTAATCGGAATAAAAACCGCCATCAAGCCAAACAGCAGCGTGAAAAAGTTAAACAGCACGTGCCCTGCCGACGCTATGCTTAGCGCGTCAAGCAAAAACGGCTGCAGAATGAGGAGCAGTAGACCTACATTGGCAAAGCAAAAGCCGACGATGATCCATTTGATCTGCGCCCGCTCAGAGAGGCTGCTTTGACGATAGCGGATTACCTGATTGCTAAGCCCGACAAACGCCATCACCACGATGGCAATGGTTGGCCACCACACAGTTGCCAATCCTGAGGTGAGTTCGCTAAATGGGAGCCAAAGAAAGATATAGCCGAGTGACAGGAAAAGGGGCCAACGGGCGCCAGAGGATGTTAGACGGCCGTTGGGAAACAGATACAAAAACAAAATGGCATTCCAGTACATTAAAAACTGCCAAACTACGTAGGGAATTTCCAAACGGGGATGGATAAACGGGAGAAAGAGCAGATTGGGTGTAAAGCCAAGTCCCACGTTCAACAACATGGCAGACGTGAGTAATGCGATCATATTGTTGGGTTTTTGCCAGACAATAAATAACCCGACCAAGACAAAAATGGCAACCTGAATCAACATTTGGATGGCTAACATCGGTGTGATTTGGGCACGTTCAACCAGAAAACGTGGGAAAACTGGCTCAATGGTTAGCTGATTAATGGTGGAACCCAGATTGCTAATCCCCTGACCAAATAAGGCAATATAGCCAGCCGTAAAAAGCATGACAACCAGCAGCAAATTGAGAACCCAAACCACCTGCATGAAGGGTAGCCAAGGAGATTGCGGCATATTTCGGATAGGCGTGTCTGACGCTCGCACCTCTAAAAATTGGTTATGGGGAAGCAGACGGTCAACGGTCGTTTGCCAGGGATGCTTCAAATATCCACCCGACACACCGGCGACAACAACTGCTAACAGCAGCACCAACCATCTATCCTGGGCGTCAAGCAAATTGCTCATACTCCCAACGAGAAGGATATAAACGGCCGTGACCAACCCCGTCAGCCCGCTATACACCAGCGTCCGGTTAAGAATATAGTCAATCTGCCACAAACGATAGCGGAAAATGGCAAAGGCGAAGGTGAGCGGCAGCAGCAAGGCCGACAGCAAATAGATGACTCCCAATGTAAGCGCGGCCATCGTGTTAATGGCCGGATCATCGCGCAAACCGGGAATGCCGGTGAGCAAAATGGCGCTGAACAGGCTGAAGGCGACGGTTATGGTGAATCCGAAGATGACCCATTTGGTTTGCTGCCGTTCAACGGCCGTTGATACCCGCTTGTAACGATAGAGTTGCGCCGCCACAATGGGCACAAACCAGGCCACGCCAAACAGCAGCCACAAAGCATCTTCCCGTGATCTTGTGTTGGGTAGAACTGCCGTATCTGCCAAAATGCCGGGCCAAAAGATGTTTATGACGATGGCGTTGCCTATCCAGCCGATGAGCACAAAACGCAGCCAATGGGGTACAAAACGGCCGTTGGGGAACAGACTAAACACCGCCATCAACCCCGTCAGGCAAAGCCAGCGCAAAAAGACGATGGGCATCTGCCAACTGGCGTTGGCGATGATGAGGCCATCTACCAAAGGGGGCAAAAAGCCAAAGAGCATGAGGGTGACGGCCGTTAACAATGCAAACCAATCGTCACGCTTGCGCCAGGCAATCACCACACCCACCATCCATGATCCGCCCGCCAACAGCAGTTCAAAAAAAGTAAAGCAAGCAGCGAAGAAACCCAGCGACAGCCCTATCTCGGCTAATGGAGCACCATAGCCGTAGGCATCATCAAGGAGCATCTGGTAGCGTAACGGCGCGGCGACGGCCAGTAACCCGAACGTTATCACAGCCACAAGCAAACAGCTGGCGCGTGTAACGGCCGTTTTGCTAATCGTCACCTTCCGGGCAGCTTCTACCAGGTTCATTCGTTTGTTTTTCCCAAGCTTATCAACGCCACAATTCGGCGCAGTTGAGGTCGTGGCAGGCAGTAATCCACTTCGGATAAGCCAAAAAATTCACCGTCGCCGGCATCGGCGTCCACCATTTTGAGGAAGAGGCGCAACGGCCGTTAGCCATTTATTTGTCACCTGTTCCAGATGGGTAATCACTTGGTCAGACATAGCAGACAGTGTAGCACACATTTTTAACAGCCATCCTTGTACAGTTGCGCATTATTCTGTACAATAGAATGCACAATCATCTAGTCGGGAGATAAACCATGAAAACTGTAACCTTTACTGAATTTCGCCGCCACGCTTCTACCCTCTTAACGGAAGTGGAGCAGGGCCAGACCGTGATCATCGTGCGCCACAGCAAACCAATTGCCGAACTCATCCCTTTTTCCGGCCAGGTAGATCGGCTGCCTGCCTGGAAACAGCCGGGTATTAAACTGGCGCTGGCCGGGGCCGAGCTGTCCGCGGCTATTTTAGCCGAGCGGGAGAGCGGTCTGTGAACGTCGTGTTTGATTCCTCCGCTTTCGCCAAGCGGTACATTGCCGAATCCGGCAGCGAACAAGTGGATGAGATTCTGCAAAACGCCGCCCAACTGGGTCTATCGGCGCTGTGTGTGCCAGAAATTGTCTCTGCCTTGAACCGGCGCGTGCGCGAAGGGGTTCTGCCCCACTCCAGATATGAACAGGCGAAGGCGCAATTGGTGGCGGATGTGGCTGATGCCATTGTTTTACAGCTGACGCTGAATGTGGTGGCAACGGCCGTTACTCTGTTAGAAAGCCATCCGCTGCGAGCGATGGACGCGCTGCATATTGCCGGTGCCCTGGTTTGGCGGGCCGATTTGTTTGTCACGGCCGACCGGCGACAGCATGATGCCGCGCAGCAGTCGGGTTTGAATACCCAACTCGTGTGAAAATCGGCGGTCGCCGGAACCTGTGGCATCATACGCCGCCACTGGCCCGCCAGCGCCAGACGGCCCACAACGACCGGGTGCTACCCCAGACTATCGTCAGCATGAGGATGACCACCAACAGGATGCCCAGGTCTGGCTGAAAGCGCAGGGCCAACGGGATGGTGGCGTTGGCTGTCGGCAGCCGCACGAACAGGAAATAGCCGACCAGGGCCAGGTCAATAGCCGCCAGCCCGACAAACAACATGCCGTCCCGCCGACTGAACGTTCCGCTGCGCAGCCGCTGTACGGCAACCAGGCCATTGACAAGCAGCAGCAAGACCAACGCCGTCATCAGCGGCCGGAGATTGCGCGTCAGCAGATCCTCATTTGCGGGGTAGTTTTGCGGCTCAAGCCCCAGGGCCAACAGCGCCAGGTCAAAAGCCATGAAACTGATAGCTGAAGCAGTGTGCGGGTCCGGACCGCTCGTCAGCAGCACCAGTCCCAGATCATATTCCGGGATTAACTGCATGAGGTGGCCGTAGCCCAGCCAATCGCCAGCGTGCGACAGGCCGACGGGAACGGCCTCTCCCGGCAGCGCGGCATCGTCAAAATCGTAGACCACCCAACCCATGGCATATTGGACGCCAGGGCTGATGGCAGGATCAGGCGTGTGCAGCGCGACCATGCTTGCGGGGGAAAGGAGTTGGGTGGATTGGTAACGGCCGTCCTGCAGCTGCGCCAATGCAAAATGGGCCATATCTTCCGCGCTGCCAATCAGCCCGGCCGAAGGTTGCACCGCTCGCGTGTAGGGCATTCGGTCATCAAAGTTTGTTTGTCGCCCAAAGAAGGGGTAAAAGGCGCTGCTCATTCCGGCGGCGCGGGCTTCGCTCAGAGCGGTGAACGAGTTGTTCATCGCCAGCGGCGTAAAAATTTGGGCCTGGATGTAATCGGGGTAGGGTTGACCGGTAACGGTTTCGATGAGCAGCCCCAAAACGTCATAATTGCTGTTGGAATATTCGAAGGTTGTGCCGGGCAGGTTATTCAGCTCGGTGTCGGCCAGCCCTCGGATGCTGGCTGCCAGCGCGTCGGGGGCGTCCGGTTCCAGATTGCGCCGGTAGCCCTGTGTTTCATCCAGGCCGCTGGTCTGGTGCAGCAGGTGGCGCACGGTGATGGGCGTATCGGGCAGGAGCCAGGGCAGGTATTGTTGAATGGGCGCGTCGAGTTCGATCTGCCCTGCTTCGACAAGCTGCATGACGGCAACGGCCGTTACCGGTTTACTCAGCGAAGCCAGCAAAAACGGCGTTTGGGGCGTCACCGGGTCGCCTGCTTCGTTGGCTACGCCATAGCCTGCCAGATGAACAATCTCGCCCTCACGCACGATGGCTAACGCCGCGCCGGGGATGTTCAGGCTATCCATCCGCTCGTCAACAAAGGAATCAATGGTGGGGAGACGGTCGTTGCTTTGTGCTGCCAGCGCCGCAGGCATAAGCAGAAAGAAAACAACAAGGCCAAGCAGCAAGGTTTTTTTTCGCATCATCAAGCCCATCCTGTCAAACGAATATTGGGGTCGGTTATAAACGCCATGGCGGCCGCAAAGTTATCTTCCACGCTGTTCAACCCATCCAGAAAAAGCGCCTGACCCGGCTGCCAGGGTTGGAAAAAGCGCCGCTGTACCTCCACCTGCGTCCAGGCAGCGACGGGGGCGTCGGGAAACTGTCGGGCGCGCTGCGCCAGCCGCTCCCGCCAGACCACTTCGTCGGAGATATACAAATAGATGGGGCGAAAAATGACCCCGCGACGTTGGGCAGTTTCATAGGCGCGGCGGCGGTCGCTCCAGGTGTGCTGCGTCTGGGTTTCGTCTACGCCCATGAATACCGAATCCACAATAACGCTGTGCCCCCAGGCCAGTTGGGCATCTACCAGATGCAGCAGAATGTGAACCATATCTTCCCAGAATTGCTCTGAGTGGTGCGTCAGGTGGGCGGGAATAGCGTCTACCACGTCGTCAATGGTCAAAACAGGCAGGTGCAGTTCTTGTACCAGCAGCCGGGCAAATGTCGTTTTGCCGCAGCCGGGCAGGCCGGAGAGGATGATCAAGGTTTGCGGTAAGGGTAAATGGTTTGTCATCTTACCTCCTGAATGCGGGCATGGTTCTCAATCAGTTGAATGGCGCGGCCAATACCATTTTCAGCACGAATGATATCGCCAAAGGTTTTGGCTCTTTGGCGTAAGGCGGGGTCGGTCACGGCCGTTTCCATTGCCGCCGCTAACCGTTTCGCCCGTAGTCGCTGACCGGATCCGACGCACAAACCGACGCCCGCCTTCACCACCAAATCGGCCCACGACCATTGATCGCCGCCAAAGGGAGCGATGATACTGGGAATGCCGGCCCGTAAACCCGCCGCTGTTGTGCCGGCGCCACCATGATGGACAACTGCCGTTACTCGCGCCAACAACCAATCATGGGGTATATCCTCCACAAAACAGACATTATCTGGCGCTGAACCCTGTTTCAGACCACCCCAACCTGTGGTCAAAATAGCCCGCTGCCCACTCAATGCCAACGCTTCCAAAACCACGTGCGTTTGCCGTTCGGCGTTTTTTAGGCGCATACTGCCAAAGCCCACATAGACCGGCGGAGGACCGCTGTCCAAAAATCGGCACAATGCTGCGGGTGGCTGCCAATCGGCAACGGCCGTTAAAAACCAGTAACCGGTCACCTGCTGCTGCTCGTCCCAATCAGCAGGTGGGGGTAACAGGCTGGGGCTGTAGCCATAGAGAAAAGGCGTATTCAGGCTACGAGCATAAGCAAACATTTCATTTTCCGAACGCCATGGCCTTAAACCCAAACGGGTACGCCATTGATTGTTCAACGAGCCGCCAAAACGCCACAACAGCCGCGACATCAGCTTATGCGTCAGCAAGTTATAGCCGCCGCCCAGCGAAAAACGGAACGGCAGCCAAAACATGGGAAAACTGCGTGTCGGCGCAAAGGGGAACAGGTAAGCGAACGCCACCGGAATACTGCGCAGCGCGGCAATCTCCATCGCCCCCATTCCCGTAGCGGATTGAATGAAAAAGTCCGTGTCTTGGGCCGTCTGCCAGACATCCACCTGCGCCACCGCCATGCCCTCGCGGATGATTTTTAGCATGGCGCTCATCGCCCGCAGGCCGCCGTGTGTTTGGCCCAGTTTTTGCATTGCCTCCTGGGGATTGAACTGCACGGGGGCTACCGCCACGCCATATGCCTGAATCCAGGCGGCAAAGGTTTGCGGCGCAGCCAGCGTCACCTGATGCCCGGCCTGCTGTAAGCCCACTGCCAGTGCCAGATAGGGCTGAACGTCACCGCGTGAACCAAGCGTGTTAATGAGAATTTTCATGAAACAAACCGCTCTACAGCTTTGCCAATTTCTGCGCCATGCGTGACGACGATTAAGTGGGTTCCACCGGGGATGGCGACGATGTGGGCGTGGGGGATACGGCCGTACGTGTCCAATGCCACATTATAAGACACAATCAAATCTTGATCGCCATGAATCAACAGCGTCGGCACGCGGATATTTTCCAACGGCATCCCTGTCAATCCCAACAACTGATCCAGATCGTTCAGCAGTCCCGCCCGCCAATCGCTGCCGGGAAAGAAACCCGCCCAGAATTGGCGAAATCTCTCTCTTGCCTTTGATTGCCGTTCAAACGGATTAAGGCCCACATGCCAACCATCGCTGCAGCACCGTTACTCCTGGGCCACCGGCTCCAGACTTTGCAAATAGGCCCAGATGGCCTGGCGCTCTGCCTCGGTGTAGAGGTTGAAGGAGGGCCAGGGCATCATTTCCGGGTCCATCTGACGGCCGTCCGGGCGCACGCCAGTGGTGACAGCCTGGACAAAAATAATGATGCCCAATAAACCCCCAATTGCAATCCCAATCCATTTCAAAATACGTTTCATCTGAATTTTCCTCGTATGGTATAATCTGTCTGGTTTACGATTGAGTTGTTTAAGCCAATCTTGACAGGAAATAAAAGCTCATGATTTTAGAATACATTCAAAAAGCTCTAGAGTTGGCCCAATATGAAATGATTGAGGATGA
>JAWOGU010000001.1:0-13696 GCA_046496595.1 Chloroflexota bacterium | reverse complement strand
GGATCGCAGTAGATGAAGTCACCGGCAACGGCCGTTTCCACCACATCCTCAAAATCGCCCGCTGCCAGATCAACCCGTTGCAGGGCGGCGGCGGCGGCGCGTAAACGGGGTTCGTTGCAAATCACCGGCTTGGCATAGCGGCCAAAGGGGGCGTTAAACTGGCCTTTGCTGTTTTCGCGGAAGAGGCCGTTGTAGCAGGTTTTGTTGAGGTAAATCAGGCGGGCGGCGCGTTCGGCCAGGGTGAGCGTCGTTTCGTCCTGAGCGCGCACCGCGTAAAAATAGGCTTCTTCATTGCGGTGGGGGCGCAGCGCTTCGATGACGGCGTCTACGTCCTGCTGCACGGCGCGGTAAACATCGACCAGCCTTTCGTTGCGGTCGGCCAGGGTGGCTGCCGGCGGCTGCCAGTGGAAGAAAATGGCGGCGCCGCCGATGAAGGGTTCGTAGTAACGGCCGATGGCCGGCAGCGGCGGCAGGTAAGGTTCATACTGGGCAATCAGGCGTTGTTTACCGCCGGCCCATTTAAGGAAAGGGAGGGTGGAAGTGAGAACGGCCGTCATGCAATGGGTTCTTTGAAATCGTAGAGACCATCCCGGACAGACCAGGTTTTTTGGCAGGAGGGATAGAGACAGGGTAAACGGCCGTTCTCCACCTCCCCCAACGGCGACCCACACAGCGGACAGGCAAAAAATGCGCCCGCTTCGGCCGGCTCACCCCAGGATGGATGGGCGCTGCGCACAAACACGCTGGGCGACAACTGCCACCAATTCCCCGTGCGCTGCGCCAGCGCATCCAGCGATACCAAAAAACCGGTCGGCAGTTTGTCCTTGATGGAACCCAGGCGAAAATGCGACACCGTCAGCATCTTGCCAGGATAAAAACCAGACTCTTGCAGTTGTTCTCGAATCCAGGCCGGATGAAAATCATAATTCAACGACACAAACTCCACCGGCTGCCGGTCAAACGGCGACCATGCCTGCCGTTTGGCTCCGTAACGCAAAATCGCCTTCAGATTGTGTTTATTGGCAAACTCCAAAATGTAATCGCCGCCCGGTCTGGCAATCCGCGCCAGTTGGGCAAACAAGGCCGGGACATCCGCCGCATGGTGCAGCGTGCGAATCTGCACCAGCGCATCAAACAAACCCGCCGCAAACGGCATCTGATACCAGTTCCCCGCCACATAGATAAAGCGTGGATCATCCCCCAAATGAGCCTGCGCTTCCCGCAAAAGAGAACGGGAATAATCAAACAATACCACCCGCTCATACCCCGTATACTCAGCCGCCAGACGGCCAAAACCGGCCCCAATTTCAATCAGCGTGCGGCCGGAACCGGGCAGCAGGCGTCTGAGCGCCACCCGCTCAGCCTGATCTTCATAATCACGGCCCTGGTTTTCCCAAAATCGGGTGCGGTAATCAGAACCTTCGTAGTCACAAACAGGCGGTAAATCAGTTTGTGGATCGCTCATACGCAAAACCTGACAAGATCAAACTTACCCGGAATGATTGCCGGGTAAGTACCATAAAAGCATGGATAAAACTCGAATCTGGCGGAAATTTACCTATATTTGCGTAACTACTAAGGCTCTCGAGGGCTGAGCTTGTCGAAGCCCATGTTGCCTTCGACAAGCTCAGGCAACGGGCTTAGTAGTTACTAATTTGCGCCCTCAGGCGTCGCGGTTACTTCGGGATCGCTCTGCGGCACAGTGATACGATTGATCAAATCCTCGTTATCTTTCGGCAAACTGGTGAGCATGGCTGTCAGCGGCCCAAAAATCTCCTGCAAGTTTTTAAACGGCACCCCTAACTCCGTTTCATCCAACGGGATATTGACATCAACCGTCAACTGCACCGGTACCGTTTGTTCCACCGGCACATCCAGCGCCAAATGCACGGGCAGCTCCAGGCCGGCCGGCAGCGTTAAAGAAACCAGGCCATTGATATAGCCGCCGCCGCCGGGCAAAATAAATTGCGCCGGAACGTTGTTTAAGGGAACGCCTTCCGTCACCACCACGCGGGTGTCCGTATCCAATGGCAGTGTAAATGCAATCGGGATCACATCATCCACCACAATTTGCCGGTTGATTTCCGCTTCGCCCATTTGCACAAAACTGTCATTCAACCCTGAAACCAGAGGGTTTACAATATCGTTGACAAGGGGCAAAATAAGCGGTGCAATGGCTAACAACACAACAAAAAAAACAATGTTCACGATGAAGGAAAAGATGAGTGCAAAGGTTTTAAATGCCTCCCAAGGTTTCCCACTGTACAGCCATCTGCCACACCCGCC
The DNA here is from genome assembly GCA_046496595.1 of Chloroflexota bacterium. Taxonomy (GTDB): domain Bacteria; phylum Chloroflexota; class Anaerolineae; order Promineifilales; family Promineifilaceae. Next base: position 11,410 of record JAWOGU010000001.1, on the reverse strand, counting down.
TCTCTGATTTATATCCTGCGTACCACTTTCCGCATCTAGCGCGGCGCCTCTATCAGGATCCGTATCCCTTGCGCCTGCATTTTGCTCTGTCATTGCCGACCTCCTCACTACAAAGGCAAATCTATGCCCAACAGGTTGACATAGTATAACAAACATTATGGTAACATGAATCAGCTAAATAGCAAACCCCTTCAACTTCCCGTTCGGAGCGACACCAACACGCCTAATCTTTGCAACTGTACAGGTGGTTGCCTGAGCTTGTCGAAGGCAACCGGGCTTCGACAAGCTCAGCCCTCGAGAGGCTGTATAGTCACTAATCTTTGATGAATCCTTCCAAATTGTTTCCCGGGAAACATGCGCAAATAAAGATCGGGCTTTGACTATGTTTCCCGGGAAACATTTGTGGCAAAAAGGCGATTGCGAGTAGAATATAAAGGTATCAACCAACCAATAAACAAGTGTGCGGGATAAGTATGTATGACAAACGATGTCGCCGTTTTTCTTGATCTAGATAACCTGGTTATAGGGGCCAAACAAGCAAACATCCTGTTTGATATCAATCTGATACTCAAAAAGGTATGGGAAATGACCGACAATGGTCGAATTGTACTGCGCCGGTCTTATGGTGATTGGCGGCAAAACCAGAAGCTGCTGGAGCAGTTGGCTGTCGCCGGGTTTACTACACAGTCAACGGTGCGGATTAACAATTTCAGCAAAAATCTAGCGGACATGCAGATCGTGGTGGACACTATGGACACGTTGGTAGATGGGCACAAATACAACACCTACGTGCTCATCACGGGCGACCGCGATTTTACGCCGCTGGTGCAAACGCTGAGAAAACGCGGCAAACGTGTCATCGGCGTGGGCGTGAAACATACAGCCAGCCGCAGTTTTGTCAGCCTATGCGACGAGTATGTCTTTTACGAAGAGCTGCTGGCTGCGCCAAAATTAAACGATGATGATGTTGTCGATCTCTTAAAAAAGGCAATGGACAGTTTGTTGGTAGACGGGAAAACGCGCGTGCGCGCCAGTCTGCTTAAACAACAAATGGTCACTTTGAGCAAAGGGGCGTTTGATCAAACCCACTTTGGCAATGGCAGTTTCCGCAAATTCCTGGACAAGTATCCCGATTTGATTAAGCTGGAGCAGGAAGATTCAACCATTTACGTTTGTTATGAGGCAAAAGAACCACCGCCAACCGAACTGCACAAACTCTACCGCAGCGAGTTAAAGAAAAACAGATCGCGTGTTGTGCCGGCCGCTATCCGCTTTGTGGTGCTAAAAGACGCCATTTCTCTTCTGCAAAAAAAGGGGGAACTGCGCTGGCGAAATCTCATCGATATCCTCTCGGAAGAATATGATAAAAAAGAGAAGGATATTTCCAAGAATATGATCAACGATGTGCTCCTGATTGCTCGCCAGGGGCAGGTAATTCACACGCTCAAAGGAAATTCGCTGGCAACGGCCGTTATCCTCTTGCAGTTGGAAGGGGAAAATACTTTTCAAGAAGCGGTGGTGCGCTGTGACGCGGCTTACTTGCGGGGCATTCTTGAACTTGGGGAACCGTTTGACCTGGAGCAAGCTTCCTGGGCGCTGTACGAGTCGCCGAAGTATGTCAACTACTTGCAAATGGTTATGAGCAAATGGATGGATAAATAAGTCCATCCGGTGATTTCAGGTGGGTAAGACCACCTGATCCCGATGTCCTAAGCCCTTACTATTATCGATAAAATAGAGGCGTGCCGGCGTGAGCCGGTACCAGTTTACGCGGGTGAGCGCCGCCGCCATGCGGGCGTCGGCCTGCGCCAGGAATGGGTATTTTTTATGGTAACGGGCAATTGCTTTTGTCTTTTGGATACCATGCAGCAGTTCGACCACGCCTTCCAGTTGGATCCCCTTAATATCGACCCAATCTCGATAATCTTCTTGCACTGCAGCGGCGACGTGGCTTTGATGTAAAAAGTTTTGAGCATGGCGGGTATGCCCGGCTGAGAGAAAGTACAGGGTAAACTCTTCATTGACGTAGAAAACGGCCGTTGCCCACACCCCCTCCGGCCCGGTCGTCGCCAGCGTCATCACCTGATGCTGTTCCAGATAAGCCAACGCCAGATCGGTCACAGATTCAATCACGGGACGCTTTGCCTCCCTGCCAGCGCGTGAATAAATCCCGTGGCAGTTCAATGTCCGCTAAATCCAAGAGCCGGTTGACAGTCTGATTGATGATGTCGTTAATGCTTTGTGGTTTGTGATAATAGGCAGGCATCGGCGGCGCGACAATAGCGCCCATTTCTGTCACTTGCGTCATCAAGCGCAAATGTCCCAGATGCAAAGGCGTTTCCCGCGCCGCCAAGATCAGACGGCGGCGATCTTTTAACACGACGTCGGCGGCGCGTAAAAGCAAGTTGTCGCTAAAAGAATTAGCAATACCGGCTAACGTTTTCATGGAACAGGGCGCCACAATCATGCCATGCGTTTTGAAAGAGCCGGAAGAAATAGCCGCCGCGATGTCGCCGAACTTGTAGCTGACATCGGCCAGCGCCAACACATCTGCCGGCGCATAGTTCGTTTCCAAACCGACAGTGATGGCGCCCGCGTTACTCATCACCAGATGGGTCTCCACGTCAGCCACGCCTTGCAAGATTTCTAACAGGCGAATGCCATAGATAACTCCGCTGGCCCCAGATATACCAATGATCAATTTTTTCATGCTGCCATCCTCAGAAATTTAGCTGTGGGCTGTTAGCTGTTGGCTGTTAGCTGTTGGCTGTTAGCTGTTAGCTGTTGGTCTACAGCTTACGGCTCACGGCTTACGGCTTACAGCTTACGGCTTACGGCTTACGGCTTATCCCTTTCATTTTATGCCACCTGCGCGGATTGCCAAAATCTATTACAATCGGCGCACATGGATAATAAAAAGAGGTGCTTGTGAAATCAATTTATGTGTCTGACTTAAAACCGGGCGACGACCTGGTGAATGAATTATTCTTGCTGCAAGATGTGGAAAGACGGACAACCAAAGACGGCCGTCCTTTTTTGTTGTTCCAAATTCGAGATAAAACCGGAACGGCTTCGGCCGTTTTTTGGGATGTGCCGGACCACGTCAGCAAGTGGATACGCTCCGGGGAAGCGGTGCTGCTCACCGGCCGCGCCAATAACTACAAGGATTCCTTACAGATCAATAGCACAGATCTCATTCAAAGTCCGGTCTCCAACCTGGCGGAACTACTGCCTTCCAGCCAGCGTGCGTCACAAGAAATGGTGGCCGAACTGCGCGCCATCATCGACCGCCTGGATGAACCCTGGCAAAAATTGGTGCGGCGCATTCTGTTAGACGAGACTTTCCTGGCAAAATATGCCAACGCGCCGGCCGCCCGCCAGATGCACCACGCCTATATTGGCGGTGTGTTGGAGCATACACTCAGCATGGCAGCCATCGCCGACATGCTGGCGAGTCATTATCCTTATGTCAACAAATCTTTGCTGCTTTCCGGTGTCTTGCTGCACGATATGGGCAAAACGCTCGAGTATGATCTGGCAAGCTCGTTTAGCTTCACGGAAGACGGCCGTTTAGTAGGCCACATCGTTCGCGCCATCATCATGATCGAACAGGCGGCGCGAGAACTGGGCGACATACCGGCGGCGGACGTACAGCAGTTGGTCCACCTGGTGGCGGCGCATCATGGGAATTTGGAATGGGGATCTCCCGTTGAACCCAAAACGCTGGAAGCGATGCTGCTGCACCAGATTGATTTACTCGACAGCCGTATTCAAGGCTTCCTGGAACACGCCCAAACAGACGTGGATGAAAACGGCTGGACCGTCAAATCAAGCCCCATGTTCAGGAATGAAATTAAACGGCCGTTGCCCATGAAATAATGGTTCCATATAGGCTTGTCGAAAGCTGAGCCTGCTGCCTTCGACAGGCTCAGGCAGCAGGCTCAGGCAGCAGGCTCATTCCCCAAAACCCGGCGGCAGCACATACAACACCGCCACTAAACGGCCGTCTACCGGCGAGTACACATCTTGCCGCACCCCTTGCGGATACAGCGTCTCAATTGGACCAAACTCACCTGTCCGCAGATTGTGAAAAATAAAGACGGCCCCGGTGTCTGTGGCAAGGTCCAACGCCGCGGCATCCTCAACCGAGAGAATCGGCTCTATCATGTCCCTGGCTTTGGCCTGGGGTACCAGATACGGCAGCGTGGCAAAACCCCAATACATGTGCGGCGGTCCGACAAAATAAAAGGTGTGATCTGCGCTCAGGTCGCGCAGCCGCGGCGCAATCTGCGTCGCCATTTCCGCGTTCGGACCGCCATAAATGCGCTGTGGCGTATAGTCCACAAAATAAGTGTTGATACTCGTCAGGGCAAACAGCAGCACCGCCGCCGCCAACAGCCCATTTGCCAGTCGGCGCGAATAACCATTGCCAGAAAATACCCCCAGCGTCAGGCGGATAATTTGCCACAGCGCCAACGCCAGAAAAAAGCTCACCGGGACCGACAGCGTAATAAGCCGCTGGCTAGACGGCGGGCTTTCCGTTAAAAAGCCGCCCAACAACATGCCGCACCACCACCAGGCTGCCAGCGGCGCATAGCGGGGATTGGCGGCTCGGCCCACCAGCCGGACAAGGGCGTAACCCATGCCCACCCAAAACAAAACAGCCCACAAGGGCGACAGCAGCGGCTCACGCAGACCATACCACACCGTCCGGTCCTCATAATAGGTAAACGCCAGCACAGCCCGCAGGAACTGGTTCCACAAAATGGGCAGCGGACCTGTGCCCAGTAGTTCCATCTCCCTCTCCAGCCAGCCGCTTTGGAAAATGCCCACCTGGTTCACCCTGGCGTTAAACTCTGGCGGGAAGCGCAGCGCATACTGGATCATGGGCGCGCCCACTATCAAAAACGCCCCCGCCGTCACCAACAGTCCGCGCCCCTGTTCAGGCAAAAAGCGTTTGGGCTGCCGCAAAAAAAGGTAAACCACCACCACAAAAATGACGACTACTGTCAGCCTGGCGCCGGCGTAAAAGTAGAGCGCCACCGCGCATACCACCCCCACCAGCGCCCAGTCCAACATGTTTTTCCGATCCAGCGCCCGGTATAAAAACAACAGGGCCAGCGCCAAAAAGAAGGGGTCGGCAATCTGGTTGGAGCCGAGGCGGGAGTAATGGATGTGGTAATGGTAGGTAAGCAGGATAACGGCCGTTGCCAGCGCCAATCTCACCCCGACCAGCCGTTTCACCAGGAAGAACACCACCACCACGGTGGCCGAACCGACCAACACCCAGGGCACGCGCAGGGCAAAAATGGTTTGCCCCAGCAGGTCAATGGACCAACTGTTGAAGAAAAAGCTCATGGTAGGCACGCCCAGCCAGCCGGTGGTAAACGGATTGCGCAGCGCGCCGTCCAAAACGCGCACCGCCTCCAGCCCCTGCGAGGCTTCGTCGCCAGACAAGGTGAAGGGCAGCATGTCCAGCCGCCAGATGCGCAGGACGAAAGACGCTGCCGCCAGCCCGACGGCAATCGCCGCCAGCCGCCAGTTCTCATGCCACCACAACCGCCAATCCCGATGAAGCAGCGAATTCCATGAATCAGGGGGCGTAAACACCGCCAGATATAACAACAGCGCTCCCACCCAGCACCAGAAGAGCAGCGCATGGCTGGCGTCGGCAGGAGTTTGAGGCAGACGCCACAAGACAAATAACGTCAGCAGCAGCGCCAAAAGCAGGGCCAGGTAACGGCCGTTTCTTGCCAAAAATCGCACCCAGCCCTGTTCACGCCAGGGAGCAACCGCCTCGTCGGCGGCAGCCGGTCTGTGACGCAGCACATAAGCGCCCACCGCCAGCCCGGCAACGGCCGTTACCACGCCCACCAAAGGCGTCAGCGGCGGCGGCGCAAAAGGATCATCCGCCAACGCCCGGCTGAGCCAGGCAGCCGCCAGCCCAACGCCCACCAAAACGACAAGCAGCGCCAGCTTTAATAGAGGTTCTTTTCCAGGGGGGCGGTTAGAGGAGGGGTCTTGTTCACTTTCTGCCATAATCGAGGCAAATCTTATCACGTTTTGCCAAACCATGACATACTCTAGCTCGCTCCCCTCAACCTGCTACAATTCTGCGCCATGAATGGAGAAACGCGCCAACTGGTGCAAGCCATACACGATTGTCCCACCCGTGTCGTCCTCGTCACCGCCGGAGCCGGCACGCAGGCGCTTTCCCATTTACTCAATGTCGCCGGCGCATCTCGCACCTTGCTGGAGGCGCTGGTCCCCTACAGTGAAGCCAGCTTTGATGACTTTCTCGGCCAGACGCCGCAGCAGTACGTCGCCGACGAGGCGGCCCGCCTGATGGCAGGCCGCGCCTACACCCGCGCCCGCTGGCTGCTGCCCTCCACCTTTCCCATGGTCGGGCTGGCCTGTACCGCCACCATCGTCACCGACCGTCCTAAACGGGGTGATCACCGGGCCTATATCGCCGTTTGGCAGCCGGAACAACTCGTCTGCCAATGCCTGCATCTGGACAAAGGGGCGCGAGACCGCACGGGTGAAGAAGACGTGGTCAGCCGCCTGATGCTCAACCTGCTGGCCGCCGCCTGCGGCCTGGAACAAAGCGTACCGGTTCCCACCGGTCCAGGCGACCACCTGACGGAATCGCGTTATGATTTTGCGGAAAAAGCACAGGCGCTGTTGGCGGGTGAACTGGCTTATTTTGGCGTGGACGACAACGGCCGTTTCCTCCTGCCGCCCAACCCGCCCCCATTGCTGCTCTCCGGCTCCTTCAACCCGCTGCACGACGGGCATCTGGAAATGGCTCAGGCTGCCGCCGAAATCATGGGTCAACGGGTAGCTTTTGAACTCTCCGCTGTGAACGTTGATAAACCGCCGCTGACAGCGGAGCTGGTACTGCACCGGCTGGCTCAATTTGCCGGGCGTCACCCCGTTTTTGCCAGTACGGCTCCCACTTTCGTGGAAAAATCACGCCTCTACCCTGGCGCTACCTTTGTCGTGGGCTTCGATACGGCGATGCGTATTCTCCAACCTCGTTACTATGAGGACAGCCGGTCTCACATGCTCCGGTCACTATCCGAAATAAACGAGCATGGCTGCCGCTTTTTAGTAGCGGGACGGGCAGATGAAAACGGCCGTTTCCGCCAAACCACCGATCTCACCATTCCCCCAGGCTGCCAGCGCCTCTTTCAACCCATCCCCGACTACCGCTTCCGCAAAGACATCTCCTCCACCGAGCTGCGCCGCCGCGGGCAAAGAGGAAGCAGGTGAAGATGTAGAGGTGATGGGGTGTAGAGGTGATGGGGTGTGGAGCGGTGCGGCGGTGGTGGGGAAACGTTTTTTCACCCCATCACCCCATCACCGGCTCACCTCTACATCCTTTCAATGCAGCGCACGTTTTGGCGCAGTTTGATGATGCTGTCCGGAGGGTGATAGCCTTTGCGCAGGCTGACGTTGGCGTAGACCAGCGTGCGCGGACCGATGATACAGCCGGGATTGAGCACAGAATTGCAGCCGGTTTGCGTCTCGTCTCCCAGGATAGCGCCCATTTTCGTCAGGCCGGTATCGTAGATTTCATCCTCAATGGTGAGTTGGATGGTGGGGCGTTTGCCCGTTTGTTTATCCTTCTCGCTCATGATGCCCAGGTTGCTGAGTTTGGTGCCCGCCCCCAGGTTAACCTTGTGGCCTAAAATCGAATCGCCGACGTAGCTGAAGTGCGGCGCGGCGGCCTTGGGCAAAAAGAGGCTGTTCTTGGCTTCGCTGGTGTGGCCCAACACGGCGCCCGCCAGCAAAATGACGTTTTCGCGGATGAGCGCCCCGTGGCGCACCACGGCCCCCGGTCCAATATATGCCGGACCGATGATGTATGCGCCCGGTTCAATACGCGCCCCTTCGGCGACGTAGATAGGATTATCGCTCAACCAGGCTCCGGGCATGACCTCTCCCAGAATCGTTTGCTTTTCTCCAACCAGCCGCGCTACATGGCCTGCAATCCGGGGGATGGCTTCCCACACAAAGGTGCAGTTCTCAAAAAAAACGGCCGTTTCCGCCCTGCTCAAATCAAAAAAATCAACGGGTGCTAACATACTTTAATCCACCAAATCCCGCACAAACGCCTTAAACGACAGGCCAATATTACTTTCCGTCAGCTTATCCAGCTCACCGCCATCCAGCCAGACGCCATAACACACCGGGCAGGTGTCCATGACGATTGCCGGGCGTGTCAGATCGTGCAGGCGGGTCATGTGGCCCATCCCGCCGCAGTGGGGACAGGGCGCGCTCAAGACATCGTAAACGGCCGTTTCCGCCACCCTCTCCGCATAACTCGTGTTTTTCTGTCGGCGCAGGGCAGGCAGTTCACCCAAATCCAGCCACACCCCCTGACATTTCAGGCATTGATCTACCTCAACCTCAGCCAATCGTCGATGTTGTAATTCGTGATCGCATTTTGGACAATACATAAAAATCCTCCTGTAATTTACGGTCGATTATACCCAGTCGTAACCATTTTTGGCAGGAACGGCCTACAATCATGTTATACTTTTGTAACTATACACGTAGGTTCCCTGAGCCTGTCGAAGGGAACCGGGCTTCGACAGGCTCAGCCCTCGTCTGGCTGTATAGTTACACCCTGACAGCAAACCGGCAGCCCGCCACCTGCCATAATTTTTATCATGAGCGATTCAACCGGACCACTGGTTTCATACCAGCAAGAAATCAACAACATCGAGACCACCATCGTCGCCCTGGAAGCGCAGCGCCGCGCCTTGGGCGATCTGGTGGTGGATACCGCCCTGGACCTGCTGCGCGAACGCCTCGCCACCCTGATGCAGCCCGACCAGGCCCCCGACGAACGCAAGCGCGTCACCGTCCTTTTCGCCGATGTCTCCGGCTACACCGCCCTCAGTGAGAACCTGGACCCCGAAGACGTGGCTGCCATCATGAACCGCCTCTTTGAAGCCGTCACCGTCGAGATCCATCGCTATGGCGGCTCTGTGGATAAATACAGCGGCGACGCCGTTATGGCGCTGTTTGGCGCGCCGCAAGCCCTGGAAAATCACGAAGAAATGGCGGTGCGCGCCTCCCTGGCGATGCAGCACGTCATTGGCGCGTTCAGCGAAGCGCTGGCAAAGGAACGCGGCTTCCGCGTCGCCATGCGCATCGGCCTGAACACCGGACCGGTGCTGGCGGGACTGGTCGGCGGCCTGAAAACGCGCAGCTACACGGTGATGGGCGACACGGTGAACCTGGCGTCGCGGCTGGAACACGCCGCGCCGGTAGGCCGCATTCTGATCAGCGCCGCCACCGCCCAACCCGTGCAGGCCATTTTTGATCTGGAGCCGCCGCAGCAAATCTCGGTCAAGGGAAAGTCCGAACCGATCACCGTTTATCTGGTCAACGGCGAACGCGCCGAACGAGGCCGGGTGCGCGGTTTGGCCGGTTTGTATGCGCCGATGGTAGGGCGCGAGGCGGAATTTCTCAGGCTGTTGGATACGTTTCGAGACGTGGTCCGCAGCAAAAGTTGGCAGGCAACGGCCGTTATCGGGGACGCCGGTATCGGCAAATCACGTATTCGCCGGGAATTTGTGGCCTGGGTGGCGGGCACGTTCCCGCAAACCCGCATCGTCACCGGCACCTGTTTCCCCCACACCCGCACCACACCTTACGCCTTCATCGCCGAGCAAATCCGTTCGCTCTTCAGTTTGAGCCGAGACGGGGTCGTGGAAACGGCCGTTTCCCAAATCAGCAACGAACTGCACAGCCTCCAACCAGACCTGGACGACACTGAATTCCAATACCAGCTTGGCTCCCTGGCCAGCGTACTCGGCTTCACCATCCCCCATGATCCGCTAACAGGTCTCGATCCGGAACAGCGCCGCGATAGAACATTCCTCTCTCTGGAACGCATTTACCTGGCCGCCGCCAGCCAGACGCCCCTGCTGCTCATCATCGACGACCTGCACTGGGCCGACATTCTGTCCATGTCCTTCCTGGAACGGCTGCTGCACATGGTAGCCCGCGGTCAGCTTAAAAACCGGGGTGCCATGATCCTGATTCTCAACCGTCCGGCCGAAGATCCCATCTCGTCCCTCGGCCAGATTCAGGCAGAACTCCAGGCAGATCATCAAGTGATCGAACTGACCGCGCTGGACACGGTGCAGGCCGAACAACTCATCACAGCCCTGCTCGACCAGGAATTACCGGCGGATTTAACCCAGTTGATTACCAACCAGGCGCAGGGCAACCCGTTCTACGTGGAAGAAATCATCCGCAGTTTCATCGAAGACGGCACGCTGCACCACGATGACGTCACCCAAACCTGGCAAATCACGCGCGCTGTGGCCGACATGGCAGTGCCCGGTTCCGTGCAAGACATCATCGCCGCCCGCCTGGACCGGCTGCCGCCCACCAACAAACGCATCACGCAGCACGCCGCCATCATCGGCCGTACCTTCTGGCAGGAATTGCTTTCGTATATCACTGATACGGATTCCGTGGAACCCACCCTGGCGCTTCTGGAAATGCGCCAGTTGGCGGACCGGCTGAACCAATCGCAAATCGCTGAAGATTGGGAATGGATGTTCCGCCACATCCTCATTCAGGAAGTAGCTTACACCACCGTGCCCAAAACCACCCGCCGCGAGGTCCACAAGCAGGTGGCGGAAAGGCTTGAAGCAGAATTGGATGAACAAGGCGGCTTTCTGCTGCCGCTCATCGGTTTCCATTTTGAACAGGGCAATGTGCCGGACAAAGCCATTTTTTACCTGACGCAGGCCGGCGAACAGGCGGCGGCTCAGTTTGCCAATGAGGCGGCGGTCGGTTATTTCAACCGCGCCCTAAATATTCTCGATAAACTAGCCGAACAAGAGCGGCTGACGCCGGAGCAGCAAACGAAGCAGTATAACCTGCTCTTAAACCGCGCCGAAGTCTATCATCTCACCGGGCAGCGCGAAGCGCAGGCGGCAGACCTTAGCCGCCTGCAAGTCCTCGCCAATCAAGCCAACAGCGACCAACAGTTGGCGGAAGTGGCGCTGAAGTATGCGGCTTACTACCAGGCGATCAGTGATTTCCCAACGGCCGTTACTTATGCCAAAACGGCCGTTGCCCACGCCAACCCTCGCCAAAAAGTAGAAGGACTCAACGCCTGGGCCAGCGGCCTCATCTCCCAAAGCGAGTTCGACGAAGCCGAAACGCTGCTCCAGCAGGCCAGGCAGCTCGCCGCCCAACAAAAAGATCTGCTCAACGAATCCATCAGCCTCCTGCGCCTGGGCATCATCGCCTACTATCGCGGCGACAACCACGCCGCCCGCGACCACTACGAAGCCTCCCTGGCAAGCGCCCGCCAACTGAAGAATTTGCAGCGCCAGGCCGCCAGCCTCATCAATTTAGTGGCGGTTTACCATGG
>JAWOGU010000571.1:0-6884 GCA_046496595.1 Chloroflexota bacterium | reverse complement strand
TTCAAGCGGCATACCGGCCACGCCAGCATAGGCCATGGCTTCCGGAACAAGCAAAGCCCAAATAGTCAGGGCAGCAATGACATCTGCCCTCAGCCACCCTTTTTGGTAGTTTGGCAGCCAGGAAAGAATGGGGAGATATGATTTCATGGGCACTCCTGATGATAAAGACCTGACAGGCTTTGATAAACCTGGCAGGTCTTTTGGGTCTTGCCGATAAATCCGTTACAGACCGAGCAGTTTCGCTTTCTGGGCTGCAAACTCTTCTTCGGTGAGAATCCCTTGAGCGTAGAGCGCGCCCAGGCGTTCCAACTGCGTGATCACATCCTCATCTTGTGCTGGCGGCGGGGCGTAATATTCCTGTGGCGGCGGGGCCTGCTGCGCCACGGCTTCTGAATAGGCGGCGACATTCTTGTCGGCCTGGCGGCGGTTTACGGCGTTGCGGGTGGCGGTGGCGGTGCCGACTACGGCCGCTGTCCGGGCCATCCCTCTTACTAATCCTGGCATGTTACTCTCCTTTTATTGTTCTTCCGCAAGCAAGGCGAAAGCCTCGTCTACGATAAGCGCGGGCACACGGAAGTTCAGGGCCACTTCAACCCCGGCCGCTTCCAGCGTATTCACCAGGGCAACAGCCCAGGTATGCTCAATAGCCAAAGCAACAACGGCCGAATCGGGCACCATGCCTTCGAACAGGGTGTCGGCGTCGTCGGAGTCAAAAAGACCACGTGTTCCTGTTTCAATAAAGCCGACTTTGGCTTGCTGCTCCGGCGGCATATCTTCCAGATCGAGACGCAAACACTCTCCACTATCTGACTTAAACAAAACCATGGCGTCCAGCACCCGGATCGTGCCGGAAGCCGCCTGGCGTTCCAGTTCTGTCAGGATGCTGCCGTCAAAACGCGGTTCGCCGAGCGCTAAAACAACTACATCAACCGGTCCATGTTTGATCATATTTATCTCCTTTGAATTTTGTGGGTATGTCACAATTATATCCGAGCATGGCGCTGAGATAACGGCCGTTTTCTAAACCTCATCCACCACGCCAAACGCTTCACGCAGTTTAACCTCTTCATTCACGTTCAGGTTGGTGCGCAAAAGCGCCACGTTGTCTTCAGCCAACTTTGCCAGAACCTGATCTGCTAACACATATTCCAACATCAGAAACAGGGCCGAATATCCCGGTTTAATAGCGCTGACCAATTCAGCGATAAAGTCACCATCAAGGCCATAGTTTGAGACCTTGTCCTCGACAGCGTCAATCTCAGCCTCAGCCGGACTCAGCCATGATGTACAAAGAAGCTGTCCCACCAACAAACCCCAGAAAGCCCCGCCTAAGACGCCGGCGCCAACCAGTTTGTTAACCTGCTTGACCTTGACCCTTCCCACCTTTTTACGAATGACAATGGCGGCGTCGGAAATGGTCATTAACTGCTGTTTTTGCAGCGCCTGGACCCGCCCAACCCTCTCTTGAGCGCCAGTTTCATTTCCAAAGGTCAGAACCAATAACATGCTCATTGTCCACCTACTTGTTACCGTTCAAAACAAACTTGTTTAGCACATCTGCAAACGATTACTTCGCGTCACCGCGCAATTTTCGCCAGACTCGAATTAGAGGTAAAGGAAATGGAGCAGCGTAATCTCCAACCTTCTATCAGGATACGTTATTTACCGGCTAATCAACAGCGCCGAAATGGTGTATAAAAGTTGCATTATCTTTGGGGTTTGAGTATGGGAACTTTTTGAGAATTCTGGAGTAACCAACGCCTGGCGTAAGGGTGGTTCGCGAAGCGCTCTTTAGGGTAGATTACTGCCCAGGTAAATCAAGTTATGCCTGTATCAGATCCAGGGCAGCGGCTCTAGTCACTGCCTCGCGGCGGTTCTTGACGCCGAGTTTCTGGTAAATATTGCTTGTATGCCGTTTCGCCGTGGCCGGCGAAATGAACATGAGGGCAGCAATTTCTTTGTTACTCATGCGCTGCGCTAACAGACCCAAAACTTCCATTTCGCGTTCGGTCAGAAATTCAACCAGTATGGAAGAAGCGGCGGAGACAGGTGGTCTGTGGGCCGGAAACGCAGCCAACACAAGCTGCACAAAAGACGGCCGTTCCCCCGCCCCATACGCCTGCTTCAATAAACTGGCCATCTTTGGCCCCAAATCCACAAAGGGGCGAATAATCTCCGCCGGTTCGGCGAGTCGGATCGCCTCTTTCACAGCCTTATGGGCGGCGGGGGTTTTGCCTTGCGCCTGGTAGAGAATCGCTTGCATGGTCAGCGCTTCGATTTGAAGACGAATCGTATGCGTAGAAAATGCCAGCTCAGACAACTGCGTTAATACGGTCTCGGCCTGTTGGCGACTGACCGGTGTATCCTCCGCCAGTAATATCTTGGGCAGCGTCAAAAAAGGATGAAACGTAAATGGCATCACTTTGGGCGCTGGCATAGAAATTGCCTGGCTGGCCCAATGGCTGGCCTGCGCCATCTGCCCCTGCCGCCAGGCCAGTTCGGCCTGGAACGCTCTGGCGACAAGCAGCATTTGCGGATGCTCCAGTTCCAGACAATAGGCAAGGGTCGTGTCCATTACCTGCCGTGCCGCTTCCCCCTGGTTTTGTGCCTGATGAACCAACGCCAACCCAATGGCGCTTAACACCACCATATACGATTGGGATACATAGCGTTTTTCCATCACGGTCATAAAATGCTCAGCCGCCAGATCTAGTTTGTTTTGCAGGTAGTAGGCGCTGCCTATGTAGAAGTGGAGAAAGCTGGCGCTGGTATAGGCATTCTCCGCGTAATTCTGGATTAATTTGATCCCTTGCTCGCCCTCTTGCATGAGCATTGTCAGGTTGGCTGACTGCAAATAAACAACGCTGAAGCTTATCTTTCTGCGAATTCGCACCAGCACAGAATCTTCCCAATCATCTGCCTCCGCGGCCTGTAACACCTTTACCGCTGCCTGCTCACCCTGTAAGAAATAAATGGCCGTTGCCAGATATGACCAGGCATAGCTACGCATCAGGCCCCACTCATAGGGCGCTGCCGCCAGGGTAGCCTGCGCATCCACACGCGCATTCTCAAAATTGCCGTCCCAATTATTTTTAACAGCTCGAAACATCTGGCACGAACTGCGCAAAAAAAGTGCGACGTCCGGGGGGAACTCACTCTTTTCTAAATCGGTGGCCAATGAGTGGCGGATTCTCTCCACCTGATCCAGCCGCATCTGAGTTAAGTGACGCCAGCCAGCCAACACCAACAATTGGGGGTCTTGATGCAGCAGTTTCGGGGGGAATTTATGCAAAAATTTATCTATCAGGAGCCAACGCTCCTCATTTATCAAGGCATTGGACTGTTTGGCGAGGATGTTAACGGCCGTTGCCTCATCCCCCCCGCGCAAAGCATAATCAATAGCCTCTTCGACAAACCCATGAGCCGCCAACCACACACTGGCCCGCAGATACAAAGCGGCAATCTCCTCCGCCGAGTAGCTATCCATTAGCCGCTGATACAAAGCCTGCCGAAATAACTGATGATAGCGGTGCCATTTCCCCTGACTATCTAAGGCTTCCACAAACAGCCCATCCCGCACCAACTGGGGTAAGATGGCCGGGTTTGCCGCTGGCTGACTATCCATCAGCGCCGCACATAACGAGGGGCAAAAACGTTCCAGCAGAGAAGTGATCAGCAAAAATTCACGAACGGCCGTTGCCTGTTTTGCCAGCACCTCATTCACCAAATACTCCATCACATATTGATTTTCCACCTGCAAAACCGCCGGTTGTTCATCGGCAATTCCCCACTGCCGAATGGCAATCGTCGCCAAACGCAGACCCACCGCCCAGCCCTCCGTCTTCTCCGTCAAAATAGCAACTGTTTCCCTATCAGGCGCAGTGAGCAGATTGCGTTCTGTAAACTGGGCCACCTCATCACGCGAAAAGCGCAAATCCTTCATCCGAATTTCGGTGATTTGATAGCGGGTGCGTAATCGGGCAATCTCCAGCGGCGGATCCTGGCGGGTCAGCAAGGTCAGGTGCAGGCGGCGCGGCGCATGGTGCAGGAGATTATCCAGCAAGGTATGAATTTCTGGCGTGGTAATCAGGTGATAATCATCCAGCACCAGCACAAAATCTTGGGGCAGATCGTCCAGCGCATTCACCAGCAACGCATTGATCACCGACAAAGGGGGAATCAATGCCCCTTCCCGCAATACCCGCAGTTGGTCGCCAAAATCGGGGAAAATGCCGTTGATAGCGGCAATAAAATAGTCCAGAAAAACCGCGAACTGATTATCGTCCTCATCCAACGAAAACCAGGCAACCGGGTGCGCCGTCTGCTCGATCCAGCTGTTTAATAAGGTGCTTTTGCCATAGCCCGCAGGGGCAATTAACAGAGTGAGGGGGTGACGAATGATACTCTCTAAGGCAGACAGCAAACGAGGCCGGATGATATGATCATCCGGTAAGGAGGGGCGGTGTAATTTAGTGCGTAAAAAAAAGTCAGGAACGGCCGTTTCAGGCATTTGTCACCACTGTCGTACAAAATATAAACGACGACACGGTCGGATTTTAACCCGGTATTGAAACTTTGCCTAAAAACAGCGCCAGCGCCAGACAGATACCTTTATATAGCTTTTCAGAGAATGATTTTGTAGGGGCGGGCCTTGTGCCCGCCCTGTGAAAGAGGGCGACCACAAGGGTCGCCCCTACCAACCAAAATGTCTTTCTGAAAAACTATAGATCGAGGAAGAGATTAAGTGCGGGTTTGCCCGAGATAAACCTGACAGATCTTCAAAGACCTGTCAGGTTTTAGCCAATTATCAGACTCAGTAAATCCAAATTCTGTTTTCTATCCGCAGATTTCGCAGATTAACGCAGATTTTTAAGTTCAATCTGCGAAATCTGCGTTAATCTGCGGATCAAATCTTTAAAATTTTGGATCTACTGAGACTTGAGCCGAACGGCTTAAGCCAAAGCCGAACGCTGCCGGAACGCCTGTACGACCATCATAATGCCGCCAACGACGCCCCACACAGCCGCTACCCAGATAAAGGTCAGGCCCATGCCCGGCAGCATATAGGTCCCCATCAAAATCAAACCAAAGATAATGCCCACGACACCGAGAATGCCCAGGCCCCAACCACCGCCTTTGAAAGCCAGAACCAGGGCCACAGTGCCTTGCACCACACCCCAGATACCCATCATCAGGACAAAAATCTTGGGCAAAGACACACCGGCTGCCACCGGATACATCAAAATGTAAGCGCCAGCCATAATGCTGATCAGGCCCATGAACAACTTCCATCCCCAACCGGAGTGGTCAGTAAACATGTGCACCAGATCCATCACACCACCGAGCAGCCAGTAAATGCCCAACAGCGCCACTAATAACTGGTAAGTTTCCACCTTCGTTTTGGCCGGCGCCCATAACAAAGTGGCGCCAATGAGGATGGCAAAAGCGCCCTGGAGCAGTAAAACCCACCAGGGCCGGGCCTTTGTTTCCATGGCTGTTGCTGAAGCTGAAACTGCTGTTGTCATAATTTTTTCTCCTTATCCTTAATGCTTTATGGTGACAGGTTGGCCGCTCATAGCGGTCCGAAACCCGCCGGGTAAATAAAAATTTTCATTCCCCGACACTCAGGCGACGTTTGTATCGCCTTCCGTATCCTGGGGTTGATGACGAAGGTTGAGAATCAGAAAGGCAACGCTGACCGCCAGCACCCAGCCGGGGAAAATCAACGTCACCCACAAGGAATACCCTATACTCACCAGCAGAAACAGGGCTAACACAAAGGTCAGGAAAGCCCAGCCGCGGTGCATTAAACCGGTACGCAGCCAAATCGTGCCCAGCGAAATCATAAACACGCCGGCCATGCGAATGGCATAGACGTTGATGATGTGGTACATGACAGAACGGCCGTAACTAAACACCCCGCTCTCCACCAACGTATTAGAGGCAACCGCATAACTGCTCAACAATCCCCCCGCCAAGGCCGCGCCCACAAAATTCAGCGCCAAAAACATCAGCCCACTGCCCAAAAACACCGTGGCAAACAGGCGATCCTCTAACTCCCCCAAACGATCCCGCAGCACGCCAATAAACCAGAGAAACGCAATGCCCGCAAACGGCACTAGATTCAGCGCCAACACAATCCGCCCTGAATATTCCTCCAGCCACTCGGCATTATCCGCCGCCACCTCCGCCGGAATCGAAATGCGGATGAGCACCAGACTGGCAGTGTAGAGCAAAGCAAAAATAATACCGGCCACGGCCGCTGCCCGGGGTGTTTTCAGCCTCTTACGGACAGTCACAGCAGACGAATCAGACATGGATTCCACCTCCTCTATTTCCTGGCTTTAAAAATTGCATAATAATCGGCATAAATCATCATCTTACCCTCCAGGCCACCTGCGCTGCTTACCCCTGAAACCACTTTTGCGCGGCTTCCCAGGCCATTTCTTCTGCGGTCAATAACCGTGTGTGACACCGACAGTGAACTGTTGTCCGGATCACCCCACCAAAACCGTCTCCTCGGGATACTGCAACAGGCTTTCATGCCCACGGCGTTTCAGCAAGATGAGCATGATGGTGATTGCGCCCAGCCGTCCCCAGAACATGAGGCCAATAATCACCAGCCGGCCGAAGGTGTCAAGCTGTCCTGTTATACCCAGCGACAAACCTGTTGTAGAGAACGCGGAGACAACCTCAAATAGCGCCGGACTGAGAGACACCTCTTGGGTGATCAGAAGCAGCCAGGTCGCGCTCAAGACCACGCCGAGACTGATGAAGAGTACAGTGATGGCACGCCACACCACCGCCATCGAGATCGCACGCTGCCCTATATGCACCCTGTCGTAGCCACGCGCCAGACTCCACATAGCCACCGTCAGCACGGA
>JAWOGU010000553.1:0-7173 GCA_046496595.1 Chloroflexota bacterium | reverse complement strand
GACAATTTTCACGCGCTGCGATTCGCCGCCAGACAAGGTGTCGGTCTCGCGGTTGAGACTGAGGTATTCCAGGCCAATATCTACCAGATGCTGCAACCGTTCGCTTAAGGTGGCAACCAGCGGCGCGGCGGCTTGTTCGTCTATGGCTTTAACGACGGCAACCAATTCCGCCACTTCCAGCGCTGCCAGTTCGGCAATGTTACGGCCGTTTATCAAGCACCTCAGCGCGGCCTGACTCAAACGCGCCCCTTTGCACAAAAAACAGGGGCCATTGGTGATAAATTGCTCCACCATTTTCTGGGTGCGCTCCGGCCTCGTTTTGAGATCGCGGCTGATATACTTTTGGTTGAACTTTTCAACAATGCCATCAAACGTGATATTGACGGTATTGCCCGCAACGGCCGTTTTCACCTTAAACCCTTGGGTATACAGCAGCCGTTCCCTCTCTTCGTCACCGTAATCCGCCAGCTTTTTGTCAGCGTCAAACAAGCCCGTCTGGATTAAAAGGTTCCAATCCCATTTACCGACAGCATAATCCGGGAACAAAATCGCGCCTTCGTTGAGCGACTTGGATGTATCCAGAAACATGTCCATATCTACGCCAATTTTGCGGCCAATGCCGTTGCACTCCGGGCACATGCCCTGCGGATCGTTGAACGAAAACAGGTTTGCCGTGCCCACATGGGGCTGCCCAATGCGCGAATAGAGTAGCCGTAACACAGAATAAATATCGGTGATGGTGCCCAGTGTCGAATGAGAGCCGCCGCCCAATCGTTTCTGATCCACCACCACCGCCATACTCAGGTTTTCGATGGCGTCAGCTTCGGGCTGGGCGTAGCGCGGCAAGAAATTACGCACGAATAAGCTGAAATTTTCGTTGAGCTGGCGTTGGGCTTCGGTGGCTACTGTATCAAAGACGATGGATGATTTGCCAGAGCCAGAGACGCCGGTAAAGATGGTTATTTTGCGCTTGGGAATGCGCAGGGATATGTTTTTGAGATTGTTTTCGCGGGCGCCGCGAATCTCGATATATTCTTGGGGCATGGGGTAACTATCCTTTTTGACAGCCATTTCGGGCAAGACAGCGCGGTGAAAAAAAATCACTTGTTACAGCAAATAATCGCCACGCCATCCCGTCCCTACCATAGACTGTGGCTAAATTAAGAGTTGCTGCCACCTTTTACCGTGTAGATGATTTCGCCTCAGCTATAATGCAGTCAGAAACGCCAGCACCCTCTGCAACAAAAGCGCGGATGCCTCCGCATCGTATGAAGGAAGCGAGCTGTCCGCAAAAAAGTGTTGATCTCCGTGATAGAGAAAGAGTTCCCCATTTTGGGCTTCTTCGATGAGTGCCCGAGCCGCGTCAATGTCGCCCTCGCCCACAAAGAACGGGTCGGCATCCATGCCATGGATCTGAACCGGAACCTCTTTCGGCCAAGTCTGCCCAAACTCCGAGACGGGTACACAAGAATAAAAAAGAAGCGCCCCACGCGCACCAAGCCGAGTTTGAGCGAGCATCTGAGCCGGGACCACGCCTAAAGAGAATCCAGCATAAACCGACTCAGTTGGCAGCTCTTCCACTGCTCGCGCCCCACGCGCCATCACTTCGTCAAACCCAAGCTCCCCGACGAAGCTCATGCCTGCCTCGATGCTGTCGAAGGTACGGCCGTCGAACAGGTCGGGCGTATGGACGGTATGCCCGGCGTGGCGCAGTTCATTAGTAAACGCGGCCACCCCTGGAGTTAGTCCTTGTGCGTGATGGAATAATATAATTTCTGCCATTTCAAAACTCCATTTTGCAGCTGCTCCAATTCGCTCAAAGATTGAGGGTTGGCAGCCCGTTCATACCCAGGATCAACGAGACTTCGCCGCCATGATGCAGATCGTGCTCCATCACATGGTAGATGACCCAACTGCGTGATACTTCGTACACCTGACCGTCCCATTCATCGGGGAAGGTTTTGGCGCAGTCGTCGGGTGTCCAACGGTGCAAGCGGGCTTCGATGAAAGCCCACGTATCATCGAGACCCCGCGCCAGCTCTGCCGCGCTGCGGGCTGGTGAATCACGTTGACCCCACGATATGTACTCGTTCAACGATGTGTCATCATCCTGCAAGGTAACGCAGAACCACCCTTCCCGGACAGAAATGATGTGCTGCACAATTTGCCCCAGTGTCCACATATGCGCCGCAGGTTGGAGCATGAGTTGTTCATCTGTCAGCGGGGCGATGGCGTCGCGCAGTTTTTCTTGATAGCTGCGCCAGTTCTCATAGATCACAGCCAATGTCGATCCGGTTTGTTGTTGCATTTATTCCTCCTGGAGCATCAATATCTTCACTATACTGTCATTCTAGCTGTTTAGACTTGCGACAATTTTGGCAATGCGCCGTTGGCGGGTTTCTTCTGCTTTGGCTGAAGTGACCTGACGCACATGTTCTTTGCGTTTGGAAGGGGCCAGGGCATCGAAAACGGCCGTTACTTCACCTTCTTCAAGCGCCGCCGCCAAATCATCGGGAACTTCCACCGTACGCGGCTCGGTATCCAATTCCAGCGTGACCTCCACCTGATCGCCCGCTTTCACGCCAGCCGCGTCTCGATGTTCTTTGCTCAACGGCAGCATAAAGACATCGCCATAAGCGGCGACGGTGCTGCGGTAGGTGTAGCCATTGAAGGTGACTTTGACTTTGGGGCGTTTGCCGCTAGCCAAGACGGCGATGGCATCTGCCGGTATGGGTAAGCCGGTGGCGTTCATGCCTTCTTCCTGAGTAACGGCCGTTGTAAAGGTTGTTTGCATGAGAAATCTCCTACTGCTTGATCTTGCGTGGTTAACGGGTAACAGCCGTTGCCATTTCCAGCATCTTGCTCACTGTGCGCCAGTTGCGGGCAGTGGCCGCTACACCCAGCGCCTTTTCTACTTTCTCCGCCAGTTTGGAACGGCCGATGCCATCGGGGGCGTGCAAATAAAACACGGTTTCGCTGAGTTTAAACTGTTCCCGCCCTGTTTTCAGCATTGCCAACAGGGCTAAATCTGGCGCAGGCGGCACGCTTTCCAGAAAGTAGAAGTGCAGCGTTTTGTGATCAGCTTGGGCTTCGGGGAAGGGATTGTGGGTAACGGCCGTTTCCAATTCCGTCAATCGCAGCAGCAGCACCTGTGGCCTAAACCCGTGACTTTCCCCAATTACCGCACCCATCTCCTGCGCCAAGACAGGCAAATTGGTGCGAGCCGTTTGGAAAACCACATTGCCACTTTGGATGTACGTCTGCACGTTCTGCAAACCCATCGCCTGCAAGTTCGCCACTAAATCCCGCATGGGCAGCCGATTATTGCCGCCTACGTTAATGCCTCTGAGTAAGGCAATAATTGTTTCCATTATACTTTCTTCTTCTTTTTAGCTTCGGCATTACGCAAATTTTCTTCTACTCTGTATTTGACAACCTTCGTGATCAAATCATAGGGGATGGGTTTGTCATAGGGAAGCTGAATGGAGCCTTTGCCTGTTTTGTAGGGAGCTAAATCTTCGGCATAAGCCTCAATGCCAGTGGGCACCGGATAGAAACCAACATGCTTTTTGAAGCCGCCAAAATAAACCAAATTGCCTTTCAACGTAAACGTAGGCAGCTGATACTTGATGGTTTCTTCTGCATTGGGCGCAGCCTCTTTAATTGTCGCCCTGACTTTTTGCAGAATCTCTTGCACATCAGGGGGAAAGCCGGCAATGTATTCATCAATGGTGGTGGGTGCTGTTTGTTTTGGTTCCATTTATTTAGCCTTGTTCTAGGTCTGAACGTTGATAACGCAGGTAAACTACGCCTGATTGAAACGGCCGTTTTTCCACAAGTTGCAAGTTAAGTGGACTGTCCAGAGCAGGAAAGAACGGAATACCACTGCCCAGCACAACCGGATGTACAAACAAACCAACCTCGTCAATCAAACCCAGCTTGAAAAACGTGGCGGCAAGGGTGGAGCCGCCTACCCCCATATTCTTTCCAGGCTGCTGTTTCAGCTTCCCGATTTTGGTAGCAATATCTCCCTGAAACAGCGTGGCATTTCCCCTTACTTCTTCCAACGTATTAGAAAAGATGATCTTGGGCATATTCTGCCAAATTTTGGCAAATTCCAGTTCATATGCGGGGCTAGACAGGTCTTGATCGGCCGTTTCCCAGTACTTCATCACCTCATGCATCTTACGGCCGTGCAGATACGTACCAATCTCACGCTGCTGATTATTGACAAACGTATGAATTTCCTCATCAATCAGCCCCCAATCCAGATCGCCGTTTGGTCTGGCAGCAAAGCCGTCAAGGGAAACCATCATGGAATAGATAATTTTTCTCATGTTCAACTCCTTGCCTCAATAAAGTTTTTCCTCTTTTTCCAGCATCGCTAGAAAACTGTCGAATCGCTTCTGGCGCGTTTCCGGTTTTTTGGCCGTTTGCAGGCGATAAGCGATGGCATAGCGATTTTGGCGGTTGAGCGTCTCAAAAAAGGCTTTGGCAAACGGCCGTTCTGCCAAAGCTGCCAGAAAATCTTCAGGCATGGTCATTTCGCTGGAGGATGCATAAGCTGACTGCCAACGGCCGTCTGCCTGGGCAGCCCGCACATGGATCAGGCCAGGTTCCTGCATTCTGCCCTCAGCGATCAGGCGTTCCACATGCTCGCGGTTCCGTTTTGACCAGTTGCTACCTGGACGGCGGGGTGTAAATCGCTGCAAATACGCCTGGTCGTCCGATGGCTTTTTGATGCCGTCAATCCAGCCCCAACAGAGGGCTTCGATGACGGCTCCGTTCCAATCAATCGTTTTCTGACCAGAGCCTTTTTTGTAAATCTTGAGCCACACCTCTGGCTCGGAATCATGATTTTGCGCCAGCCATTGCCAAAATGCAGGCCCGTCCACAAAGGCCCGGATACGTGTTTTATCTGGTTCTGGCATGATGTTTCCTTATCTTTTTCTGGGAGTTGTTGCAGGAGGGCATCCACGCGATGACAACGTGGTTTCCCTGTTTGCTGGGCTTGTGCAGTCCAGTCCGCCACTGCATTCTGTTTGTTGGATTGAAATTAGCTGCTGCGTTAACGGCCGTTTTAACCTATTTTCACGAGGCACACTCTATAGTCGGTCAGTTGGTGGGGAAATGCTCAGACACATCATGAACGATGTGCTTTTAATGACCTGATGAATTGGGTGCAACGCAGTGTTGGGTTCAGTGATTACCTGAAAAAATACCTCTTGATACGGCACGTAATCATTTCGTCACTTATTATAAAATAAGCCGGGGAATAAAACAAATGTTCTGTAAAACAGGACAGAAGCGCAAATTTTGTGGGTGGCAATGATAGGGGAGGGGGATACGGCCGTTAAGCAGCAAATGGCCGAGCAACTCCGCGATTACTGTCATCTGGACACGCTGGCAACGGTGGAAATCCATCGAACACGACAGGCATTGTAAGTTACTCGCCAATCTGCACCTCCAATGGACAGTACCCGTTACAATAGGGGAAGCAACTAAATCATCCGACACCCTTCATACAATCTTGTAGGAGCTTATGATGTTTGGAACTATAGACAGCACAATGAGGGTAGGCGTGGCGCTGCCCTACACCTCCGCCCGCAACATCGCCGACCTCTGCCGCCTGGCGGAAGAGATGGGATGGGATGGCTGCTTTGTCGGTGATGCCATCTGGTGTGAAGACCCGATGATCGGCCTGGCCGCCGCTGCCATGCTTACCAACCGAATTCGCCTGGGAACGATGGTTGTGCCTGTTCCCTTGCGTAAGCCGTGGAAGTTGGCGAGTGAATCGGTGGCCCTGGATCATCTGTGTAACGGCCGTCTCACACTCGGTTTGGCGACGGGCGCGACCTGGATGGGCTGGCACGCCTTCCCCGATGAAGTAACCGACGCCCAGAAACGGGCGGAAATGCTGGATGAGACGATTGACATTCTAACGCTGCTGTATGCGCGACGGCCGTTTGACTATGACGGCCGTCACTATCAGGTGCGGCTGACACAACTGGACGAACAATACTATCCGCCCAAACCACAGCAGCAGCCGCGCATCCCGTTGTGGTGCGTCGGCATCTGGCCGCAGATGAAATCCATGAGGCGGGCGCTGAAATGCGACGGCGTCATCGTCGAAAAGCCTCCCCTGCACGGGCAGGAGCAGCCCGTCACCCCGGCCGACATCGCCGCCATCCGCGCCTTTGTCCAGGACAACCGGGCGGCGACTACGCCGTTTGACATTGTCGTCGTCGGCAAGAGCCTCAGTCTGGAACCGGTGCAGAGAGAGGAAACTCTATTGGCGCTGGCGGAAGCGGGCGCCACCTGGTGGGTGGAAGGGGTGTGGGATGAACCGGTTGAGCAGGTCAGGCAGCAGATTGAAAAGGGGCCGCCGGGTAAACGCTAATCTCATAAGACCGACCAGCAAGCCGCTCGCCGGAAAGGAAAGGACACCATGTCTGACACCATCTTCCAATTCAAAGTCACCCTCAAAGAAACCCAGCCCCCCATCTGGCGGCGCTTCCAGGTGCGCAGCGACATCACCTTCCGCGACCTGCACAACACCCTGCAAGTGGTGATGGGCTGGTGGGACACCCATCTGCACCTGTTCCAATACGGCGGACTGCTCCTCACCGATTACGAAACGTTGGCCGAATGGGGCGAAGAAGGTCTCCGCGACGACACCATGCCGCTCAACAGACTGTTCACGCGGGAAGGGATCTCGTTCACCTACGAATATGACTTCGGCGACAGTTGGCAGCATGAGCTGCTGTTGGAGGCGATGCTGCCACGAGAGGAAACGGCCGTTTACCCCCGCATTCTGGCCGGGGAACGCGCCTGCCCACCGGAAGATTGTGGCGGCGTCTGGGGCTACGAACAGTTCCTCGAAGCCATCGCCGACCCAAACCATGAAGAGCATGAGAGCTACCTGGAATGGGTTGGCGGCTCGTTCGACCCTGAAGCCTTTGACCTGGATAACGTCACGCAGCAGTTCCGCGAGGGCGTCTATTGGCAAGGCGAGTTGGTGGCCCCGCCCTTAGCCTCCACCCAAACCTTCACCCCCCAGGCGCGCTGGTTCTGGAACAGCATCCCCAAAGAGGCTCAGACCCGGATTATCGGGGCTGTCTGGTGCAGTCACTGCGGCCAAAAGACGACGATCATCAATTTTAAAGGTAACAT
>JAWOGU010000548.1:0-15158 GCA_046496595.1 Chloroflexota bacterium | reverse complement strand
TCATCCTCCACTTTCCAATTTCTTCTCAATTTCCTTTTCCAACCGTTCAATGGCGGTTTTCAACTCCCCTTCCTCCTGGCTTAACACATGCAGGCTCTTCTCCGTGGCCTCCAGGCGATCCACGTACTGGCTGCGCACCCGCCCTTCTTTGCCTTCGATGGAAAGCGCCTGCATGTTACCCTGAATTTGCTTTTGCGCTTCGTAAATCTTCTGGCGTTCGGCCTCAATTTCACCAATGCGCTGTTTATGCACATTGATTTTCTCGATTAAGCCCAGAATTTGGGCGATGAGATCATGGGTGCCGCGGTCGATCAGACCCTGGCGCAAATAGCGCTGCAAATTAACATACGATTGACGTTGAATTTCCTCGCGGCGCTGGAGCAAACGGCGCGCATTGACTTGCAGAGTCACTTCCGTTTTAGCCGGGACCGTTACAGCAAAACGCGTGCTTTCTTCGGTGGTTTCGGCCGGGGCTGGCGTGTCGAACAGGTCATAATGAACACTGCGCGGATGTTCCACCAGAACGGTCATGGATTGGGCGGTAGTATTGTTGAGCTGGTAGGTGCGCCAGCGAATGTCCCATTCCTCAAACAACAAGTAAGCGCCGGTGAGTGACAGGCCGTGAAGCTCGGTTTTCGCGCCATTTTGCTCGCGCACACTCACGCCCAGTTCCACCGCGTAAGGAATGATAAACTCGGCGCTGTCGGCGGTGAAAGGCAGCACCGCCTCACCCACGTAATCGCCGCCTTCGATGACGGTGGCAGGGCCGCGTTCCAGCGTCAGGCCGGTGCTGTTGGTCAGACGCAGGGTGGCGGTGGGATGGGCGGGCAGTTTTGCGCTGTTGTAGATGAGTTCTTTGCGGTAATCCAAATTGGTAGAAATGATGGGTACCATCGCCGATTGGCCGCGTCCGACGCTGACGGGGGTAGTGATATGGTACTGGAACAGTTCGCCCATGGCTTCGCCGCTGGCGGAAACGGCTACGGATTCTGCCATGTCCTGGCGGCTCATTTTTTTGGCGCGCGCTTGAGGAGCGGGCGCCGCCATAGGGGCCATCGCGGCGCGCATCTGCGGCGCTTCGGCGGCGAAGGCATCACCCAGAGCACCCGCGCCGGCCAATAAATTGATGGGACCTGGAGCGACACGGGATTCTTCTTCGATAAACGGCCGTTCCGGGGTAAACGGCGTGTACAAGTTATACACAAACGAAATCGGCATCCCGGCGACCAGCGAGAGGGTGATTTTCTCCAGTTCCTCCTCCAGCCGGTTGTCGAAAATGCCCCAGCCCAGCAGCAGCGCCTTCGGGCCGCCTGCGGCCTCCGGGTCGGCAACCAGACGGTAGCTCACGCGCCAGGTAGGCGCCGGAGCGATGTAGCTCACAGACAGGTCATGCTCGCCCGGCGTCAGGCGCACAGTCACGTCCCGGTAATCTTCCTGCGTTTGCGCTACCTGGAGGAAAAAACGCAAATCTGCCGCGCCGCGTTCGTCGAGGATGTCGGCGCTCTGCACGCGGCTGAGGGAGAAGGTCTGCACCTGCGCCGCTTCATCTTGCAGCAGCGATACCAGGGAATCGCCCACCGGTTGGCGCTCAGGCAGTTCATCCAGACCTAAGAGGGTACCAACGGCCGTTTCCTCCTGATCCAGATGCAGCCTCACCCGGCGTCCACGCAGCCCAACCAGCAAATCCCGCAGACTGCGCTCGTCACTCAAACGCACCGAACAACCTGCCAGCCGTTCTTCCCGACTCTGCGGGGTGGCATAATCAATACCCAGCACCTGCCCCTCGCCCCAATCGATGGCGGTCAGGCTCTTGAGAATGTCGTTCATCTCCTCCACGCGGAAGGAAAGAGACACTTCTTCGCCCGTCAGTACGGCGCGCCGCTCAAAAAAGCCAACGCCATGTTTGTATAAAGTCATGCGGGTAATGGGAAAAGTAGACATAACACCTCTTGGAACAGTGTACAGTAAACAGTTTATAGTGAACAGTCACTGCACACTGTAAACTGATCACTGGACACTATTCTACCACAGAGGCAGTTGGAACGTAGGACGTTTGCCGTCCAGGAGGACAAAGGGTTTGAGGCGTTTGGTCTGCACGCCGATGTGGTGCAGGTCGTCGAGGTCACGGAGGGCGCCCAGGCGGCGGGCGGAGAGGATGGAGTCTGCGCCCAGCGGACCGATGCCGGGTACGCGCAGCAGTTCCTGGCGCTCGGCGCGGTTCAGTTCCACGGGATTGTCGCGCAAATGGGACTGCGCCCAGGCCAGTTTGGGGTCGATTTCCAGGGGCAAATTACCTTCCGGGGTAAATGGCAAATCCTCCAGGTCAAAGCCGTAATCACGGAAGAGAAAGGATGTCTGGTAGAGGCGGTGTTCGCGCAGGCGGCTGGAGGGCGGCAGATGCTCCAAAGGCGTATCGACCACAGGCCGAAAGGAGGAATAGTAGGCGCGGGCAATCCGCAGCTGCTTGTAGAGATACTCAGACGTGGAGAGCAGTTCCAGGTCAGTTTCCCCCACTGCGCCGACGACAAATTGGGTGGTGGTGGAAGGCCAACGGCCGTTCCAACCCAAATGCGCCGGTTCCTGCTGCCGAATCTCTTCAATCATTTGCAAAGGACGGATCAGTTCTGCCAGAAACTGCTTCTTGGGCGCCAGCAGCGCCAGCCGTTTGTCGTTGGGCGCTTCCAGGTTAACAGAAAGACGGCTGGCATAGCGCATCGCCTCTCGAAGCTGGTCTTTTTCGGCGCCGGGCATCACTTTCAGGTGCAGGTAGCCGCGAAATTTATGCTGGGTGCGCAAGATTTCGGCCGTGGCGTTAAGCCGTTCCTGAGTGGCGACGCTGCCTTTGATGATGCCGGAGCTAAGGAACAAACCTTCTACCACCCCGGCGCGATACAAATCCATGAAGGACTGCGCCATTTCTTCAGGCTTAAAGGTGACGCGTGGGCCATTATCCCGCCCGGCGCGGAAAGGGCAGTAGTAACAGTTGCGTTCACAGGCGGAGGTGAGCATGGTTTTGAGCAGGGGGATGGTTTTGCCGCCCGGCATTTTGGCGTGATGCACGCCGAGATCGCGCTGGAGGCTGGAGCCTGGAGATTGGCGCTTTGAGGCTGGGGGTTGGCTGTCTATTTTGATGCCGCAGGGGGCCAGGTGGGGAGCCGGGTTAAAGTTGGTATCTTCGGCGGGTTCCAGGTCGGCGTTTTCAGCTAAATGCTTGAATTTGGTGAGAACATCCATGCCCTAATTATAGAACATGTGTTCGTTGTAAGCAAGCATGATTTCCCGATGCCAGGATACGTTTTGCAAGAATGAGTGGCGGGTGGCTTCGTCCGGAATATGGGAAACGGCCGTTTCCAATACCTTCGCCGTCAATGCCAATATCTGCTCAAACCGGCCGTCCTGGTTGGCCCACAGCGCCCGGCAGCATGTCCACAGGATGAGCAGCGGCGTATCTGCGCCGTCAAACGGACCGACCGTTTGCAGATGGCTCAGGAGTTCCGCCACAGCCGGGCGCGTTTCAGCCGCCTTACCCTGCGCCAAACGCGCCCGCACCCAACCCGCCAGCGCTTCCAGGGCAAACGCTTCCATGTGCAGCCCGCGATAGCCGACCACCGCTTGTTGAAGCAGGTTTGCCCCTTCCTCGGGCTGCGCCAGACCAACATAGGCATTGCCCAATCCGCCCAGACAGTATAGTTCCATCACCGGATCCCCAATCGCCTGCGCCAACTGCCGCCCTTGTTCAAAATGCGTGACCGCCTCCTCCCATTTTGCCTGGGCGTTGGCGCACCAACCCAAAAGCGTCAACGCCATCACCTCGCTGGGCCGGTTGCCAGTCTGCCGGGCAATGGCAACGTCTTGCCGGATATAGGTTTCTGCCTGGGCATAATTGCCCAATATCACTTCCACGTAGCCCAGGTTGCCCAGCGCCTGTCCTTCCCCGTCAATATCTCCAATTTCATGTGATATTTGCAGATCTCGAGAGAAATTAGCGCGGGCTTCCACGAACTGGTAGTGGGCGGCGGCAATGCCGCCAAGGTTGTTGAGCGCCTGGCTTTCAGTGCGCCGGTCGCCGATTTCCTGGGCGGTGGCTAGAGCGGCGTTGTAATGGACAACGGCCGTTTGGAAATCCTCCTGATACAGCGCCACCGCGCCTAAATCATTCAGCACCGCGCCCTCCATTTGCCTGTCGCCCGTTTTCTGGCAGAGAGACAGCGCCTCATGGTAATACGGAATCGATTCCTGGAAACTTCCCTGGCGCACGGCCGTTTTCCCCAGGTTGATCAACGCCTTGCTTTGCAGAAAAGGCTGCTCTGTCTGCCTCGCCAGGAGCAGCGCTTCAGACAACTGTCTGGCCCCCTCCTCATACTCGCCTTGAGACACCAGCGCCAACCCTCCCTGCAAACAGGCTTCCGCCGCCTGGTTGGGGGTTCTGGCATAAGAAAATGCCGCTTGCGCATGGGCGCCGCTCAGGGCATAGTCGCCCAACGCTTCCGCGTAACGGGCGCGGCGCAGAGCGGCTGCCGCCATCATCGCCTTATCCTGCTGCTCTTGCGCGATGCGGGTCAGCACAGCAATATCTTGCGCTTGCAGATCGCGCTGCCCTTGCAGGTGGTAGACGGCTTCTCGCGCCAGTAGAATGGGAAACTTCTTGTCATCCCGCACAGAGAGGGCCAACGCCTGAGAAAAATAGGTAACGGCCGTTTCGTTTTCATACAGTTTAGCCGCCTGCTCACCCGCCAGACGCAGGTAGCGCCGGGCCAATGTGCGGGCAGATAACATGCCATTTTCAAAAGCAGCGTGATAATGGTAGGCAATTTCCCGGTAATGGGCTGCCAATTCAGCGGTGTATAGGGTTTCCAGCGCCGCCGCCGCCAAATGGTGAATCTGCCGCCGCTGGGACTGCGGCTGCATGGTGTACGCCACGTCACGCAGCAGCGCATGGTAAAAATGGATCTGCCGATCGGCGTGTATCTGCCAGATTTCCTGCCCGGCAGCCTGTTCGATTTTGGCAAACAGGTCAGGTTCATGCGGCAGCATGGCTGCCAGCACTGCCAAACTAAAGCGCTGTCCCAAAACGGATGCCGTTTGCACAATGCTCTTGACGGCTGCGGACAAGCGATCTAGCCGGGCCGTGAGCAGCGCGTTCAGGGTGCGCGGCACGACGTGCTGTTCGGCATGAGTCAGGGTAAAAACGGCCGTTTCACCCTCATCAACCTGGACAAACAAATCCTGCTGCCGTAATTCCAGCAGCAGCTGCAAGGCAAAAAAGGGATTGCCGCCGCTTTGCAGTTGCAGCAGAGATAATACAGCGAGCGTGACGGGTCTACCCAATGTCTGGCGCACCAGGGCTTGCATTTCTGTCTCAGTAAAAGGCGCCAGGTTCAGTACGGTGGAGAGAACGGCCGTTTCCGTCTTGTATCTGCTGCTCAGGGCGCCGCCAGGACGCCCGGTGAGCAGCAGCGCCACCGGAAAATCGGCAAAACGACGCTGAAACTCGGCCAAATAACGCCAGGTTTCATCATCCAGCCAGTGGGTATCTTCCACATAGACCACCAGTGGTCGCAGCAGCGCCTGGGCCTGGAAAAAAGCAGTTAACGTCAATAAATGATTCTCAAAACGAAGCTGCGGGTCCAAAAAATCGCCACCGTTATGCAGGACAATTCCCGCCAATTCCGCCAAAATATTCTTGGTGCGGTGCAGTTCCGCATAGACGGCGGGAGCGCGTTCGTCAGTCACCAAACTGAGATCGGTTACCAATTTTTGAAAGCTCTCGATGAACTGCCGCCAGTTTTCGGCCGCATCAGCAGCTACAGATTGGCGGCTCCAGGCAGCCAGCATCGTCTGAAAAGGGTTGAAGGATTCGTTGAGAATGTCATCGGCGGGGCAGGTGAACCAGGAGACGCACTCCGCCAACTGCCGGCGCAGGGCTGCTGCCAGACAGCTTTTGCCGATGCCGGCCTCACCTTGAATGGTGACGGCGCCGGCAAAACGGCCGTTAAAAATTGGCGCAATGGCAGCCAGGCACTCCGCTATTTCCGCCTGCCGCCCCACCATTTCACTCAAAACGGCCGTTTCCGGAGGAGCACAAACGCCGCTGAGTCGTAACAAGGGCTGGCCTTCCTGTTTTCCTTTGAAACGGAAATTACCGAGGTTTTCCAGCCGGTAACAGGGCGGCAACTCCCGGGCGGCAGCTTCAGAGAGCCAGATCTGGCCCCAATCGGCCCGGTAGACAATACGGGCGGCGGTGTTGAGGGCGTCGCCGATACAGCCATATTCCCGGTAGGCCTGACCGCCGCGAATCCCGGCCCAGACCAGATCGTAAGTGAGGCCGGCGCGCCAGGGAACGGCCGTTTCCCGCTGTAAAGCCAGCAGAAATTTGATGGCTCGCTCGACGTTATTCTCGTGGCTGACGGGCGCGCCAAACCAGAACAGCATCAGATCGCCCTTGTCGCCGAATTCCAAACGGCTGAAAGCGCCGCCATACTGCACCGCCAGGGTCATGGCCTGCTGCACGCACTGCACCCAGTCAGGATGACTGCCCTGAAACGAAATGAAAACAGGGCAGATCAAGCGGAAATCGGGCAAAACAGGGTCGGGCGCAGCCTGATTACGCAAAAACATGCTCAGTTTAGCTGGCAGCGGCAGGGGAAGGGCCTTCTGAGGTGTGGGCGGCGCAGGCAATATATGGCGCTGAGGCACAATTTTGTGAAAGGTAGGCACGTCGGCGGACCACGCCTCGTAATCGGAGGGCAAGTAGGGCAGCAAGCTTTCGTGGGCAATGAGATCGCCGGTAACGGCCGTTTGCTCGGCGTCTGTGCTGTTGTAGAGTGAATCCCCGTGAAAAAAACAGGTGGCCTGATGATCGTTGTAGACGATGCCCCACTCTACTTCTCCGGCAGCCATGCCAATTTTGACGCCGATTTCAAACACACCGTAGGGGGTGACAAAGAGGCTGAAGGGACCGCGGGCCGAAAGGAAATGCTGTTGGATAGTAACGGCCGTTTGCCAGGCAAAAGCGGCTGTTTCGGCCAGATCGCCGGGAAAGATAGCAAAAAAACCATCTCCGGCAAACATGGGGATAAACCCTCGCCGCCGATTGACCTGATGCACCATCTCACCGAAGATTTCGTTGAGCAAGGCGCTCAAAATCTCCGCACCCTGCTGGTGGAAATGGAAAAGCGTCTCGGTGAGCGGCGTAAATCCGGAGATGTCGATGAAAAGAACGGCGGCTGAGAAACGGCCGTTTAGCCCGCCATCTATATAACTTTCCGGAATAAGTGTTTCATTGAGTAAGTGCATTGCATACTCCGGTTTGCACGAAATTTGTCTGTGGTAACTGGCTGGCAGCGACAACGCGTTTGATCGCTGCAATGAAGATATTTCCAGATTTCACTCTGTAAGAATCAACAAAAACTTGCTAAGAATTTCCTGTTTGCCGATTACAACAATTGAAAATGTGCGTCTATTTTAACGAGAAAACAACCGGATTACGATGTACGTAAGTACTGGGCTTCAATGGCTGCCACCTGCACCAGACAAGCGTCGTCCGTCTCATTGGGCTGGTAGGCATGGCTAAACCAGGCGTCGAGAATTTCTTTAGCCATCACCGTTGAGGTGCGGCGAATGGAAAGGCAGAGGACGTTGGCGTTATTCCAAAGACGGGCGCCGCGGGCGGTTTCGGCGTCGCCGCACAAAGCGGCGCGAATACCGGGCACTTTGTTGGCGGCCAAACTGACGCCGGTGCCAGTCCAGCAGAAGAGAATGCCTTCATCAGCCTGCCCGGACACGACATATTCCGCCACCTGCTGCGCCACGTCAGGCCAATAGGCTGTACTGTCGGCCAGCGGACCGAACAACGTCACATCACAGCCGCGCGCTTGTAAATCCGCCACCACGGCATCAGTTAAGGGGGTGCGTTCGTCGGAACCAACTGCGAGTTTCATCATAGCGTTAGTTTACAGTGTACAGTGTACACTGTACAGTCTGGTCCGCTACTAAAACTGTTCACTGTTCACCGTCCACTGTTCACTGTTTGTTGGGCATAACGGCCGTTTCCTTGTTCAAACAAGGCAGGGTAGGGCAGAACCACGCCGCTCTGCCCTTTGTGGATGCGCTCCAGTTCGATCAGGCGCTGCATGTCGGCGTCGGAAAAGTGGCTGATGACTTGCTGCAAACGAGCCAGGGCGCGCGCCTCCAGTTCCGTTTTCATTTCTTGTTCATGAGCGGCTTCCAGAGCGGCCTTCACCTGCGGCGGCATGTCGATGGCGCCGATCATCACGCGCGAAATATCATACCCCAGCGGCGACAGGCGGCGGGTGACTTCGCGCTGCACTTCCGCCTCCAGTTTTTGGTGCGCGCCGGGCAGCGTCAACTGCGCTACCGTGTAACCGCCGAGGATGTGGTGCAGGCTGTTCGCCATGTGGTTTTTGGCCGTAACGGCCGTTTTCTTCGCCAGCAGCCGCGCAATTTTCGCCTGATTTCCGGCCGGGACGCGCAGCGGGTCCAGCGAAAAAGCCAATTCCCACTCAATGGAAAACGTCAAACCGCCAATGGCTTGCAGCCCTACCGTTTTTCCTTTAACCGGCGGCGGCGACAGGTCAATCCGCAGGCTGGCTTCTTCCATAAAGGGACGCAGCCAATGGCCGCCAGGCGGCAGAAAACGCAGGAATTTTTGGCTGCCCGCCTGTGTCGCCACAGCTACTTCCAACTCCGGCACACGCACGTAGGCTCTCCGGCGCGCGAGCCAAAACAGAAAAATGAGGGAAAGAGTAACGGCCGTTAACGCAGCTATCCACATGATGACAACCTCCGAAAATTATATAGTGTCTTAATTACACTTTATCATTTTAGTGTAATTAAGACACTATTGTCAAGAAGCAAAATATGACTTGACAAACGGCCTTATAATAACAAATGATAAAGTAGTTTTCCCTCAGCGCCTCAACATCAAACGAAAGGAGATGTCTCATGCTCAAAAATGGCTCGTTTTCAAATGGCTGGACCGACATGCCGCCCGCCCCAGGACACCTGATCAATCAGCAGCCCAAAGATTGGACACTGCGCTGGATTGAACCGGGGGAATCGCTGTTTGGCGCGGGCGACAAAGCCCAAGGGGTACCGGAATGCGTACACAAACTCTCCGATCAGCTGCCGCCGAACGAACGCCTGGGTGGACCCAGCGCCCTGATTCTGGCCGGAAACGCCACTTATAAAATCTTCAACGCCGGGGCGGCTTTTGGGGCTGAACTCAAGCAAACGGTGACGGGTTTAAAACCAGGATCACAGGCCAAGGTAACGGCGCCGGTTCTGGCAGATTTACATGGGGAAACCGATCCCTTTGGGGCAGAATCAGGTTTATGGGTAAATGGGGTAGGGCGCTGGGCCAACAGTTCGGAGACAAAAAACCGCACCTGGTTCCATCACACCGCCACCACGACAGTGACGCCTGACGGCAAAGTGGAAATTGTCATCCGGGTGAAGAGCAAATGGCCGCGGCCCAAAGACTTTTTCATCGACGGCATCGAGCTTCAAGCAGAAGCGGACCCCACCGAAACCATTGTCCTCCCGGATGATGACGAGGTGTTTAGCCAAACGGCCGTTACCCTCCATGTGCCTGCCGCTCTCAACCTGCAAATCGTCACCACCACTTGCCATACTCCAGGCGTCGTCGTCATTTCCGTGCCCGAAGGCGTCACCGTCGAGTTTAAATAGTACCTGAATGCCGTGAACAGTGTACAGTTTACAGTTTGCAGTAAAACCATGCGCTTACTGTCCGCTGTACACTGTCCACTGTTCACTACTTCATCTACCCGTCCAACTCGGCCGCAAATAAACAAACCAGTAAACCAGACCCACCATCAACGCCCCCCCAATAATGTTACCAATAGTTACCGGCAGCAAATTGATCACAAAAAAATTACTCCAGGTTAATTGCGCATAATCTAACGGTGTTTTGCCAATTTGCGCCCAAAACTCGGGGGAAGCGCCTGCTTTGATGAGCAGCCCGATGGGGATAAAGTACATGTTCGCCACGCTGTGCTCAAAACCGGCCGCCACAAAGGCCGTGATGGGGAAAATAATCGCCAGAATCTTGTCGGACGCCGTGCGCGCGCCCAGACACAGCCAGACCGCCAGACAAACCAGCGCGTTACAAAACACGCCCAGCATGACTGCCTGGACAAAGTCAAACTGCACCTTACTTTGCGCAATGTTGAGCGCGTTCAAACCCATCGACCCCTCGCCAAAGGTGTATTGGCGGGTCAGAAACATGCCAACGGCCGTTGCCACCGAACCGATAAAATTGCCCAAATAAACGATGCCCCAGTTGCGCAGCACTTGCCCGGTCGTCACCTTGCGGTCCGCCCAGGCCATCACAATCAGATTATTGCCGGTAAACAGCTCTGCCCCGGCCCCAACCACCAGAATCAGCCCCAGGCAGAAGGCAAAGCCGGCCAGGAATCTCGTTACGCCAAAGGGCAGCATACCGCTGGCTCCGGTGGTAACGGTAGTGGCAAAAATAGCGCCCATGCCAATAAAAGCACCGGCTAAAATTGACAAGGTGAGCATGCGAAAGAAACCAAGATTGGCTTTCGTCACGCCGGCATTTTCTGCCTTGACTGCCATTTCTGCCGGCAGCAAGGCGTCGATAGAAAAGTGATTGTCCATGTGGTTCAGCTCCTTTCATGGGAAATATGTGGTTGGAAGGGAGTATAACAGGAGGGAAACGGCCGTTATAGTGCCAGAAAGCACCTTACAGCCTGATAAACATCACAAAAAAAACCAGCCCCGTTTCCAGGACTGGTTTCAAAATCAGTGTACAGTTTACAGTGTACAGTTTTCTGTGAACCGGTACCAGTTAGTCTTCAACTACTGTCCACTGCTCACTGTCCACTATTTACTGTTCACTCGTCTTAAGACAAAGCCGCATGACCGGCAGCCAGACGGGCAATCGGCACACGGAACGGGGAGCAGGAAACATAGTTCAGACCCAGTTTATGGCAAAGCGCCACAGATTCGGGGTCGCCGCCATGCTCACCACAGATACCCACTTCCAAATCCACGCGAGCGCCGCGTCCTTTCTTAACAGCAATGTCCATAATCTGACCAACGCCCGCAGCATCAATCGTCTGGAATGGATTTTGCGGCAAAATGCCATCTTCCACGTACTTCACAAGGAAGTTACGTTCGGCGTCGTCACGGCTGTAGCCAAAGGTGAATTGGGTTAAGTCGTTAGTACCGAAGGAGAAGAATTCGGCCACACCAGCAATCTCGTCAGCCGTCAAACATGCACGCGGAATCTCGATCATCGTGCCAAATTTGTAGTGGAACGTGACGCCTTTGGCAGCCATGACGTCAGCCGCAATCTCTTCCAATTTCGGCTGGATGAAGAGCAGCTCATTGATGTGACCTGTCAAAGGAATCATGACCTCTGGTTTCGGCTCGAAACCACGCAGTTTCACGTCGGCGGCCGCTTCAAAGATAGCGCGAACCTGCATCCCCACGATTTCTGGCATCATGACGCTGAGGCGTACACCGCGCAAACCCATCATGGGGTTGCTTTCATGCATGGACTCAATGCTCGCTAACAACGCTTCTTTGGCTGTGTCAACGGCGCCTTTGATGCGATTTTCGATCACGGCTTCCAACAACTCGTGTTCGTCGGGCATAAACTCATGCAGCGGCGGGTCGATGAGGCGGATGATAACCGGATACCCGCTCATGGCCTCAAACAAACCATCGAAGTCATTGCGCTGGTACGGCAGCAGTTCGTCAAGGGCTGCCTGGCGTTCGGCCACAGTGTCGGCCAAAATCATGCGCTGCACAATCGGCAGACGTTCGGTTTCAAAGAACATGTGCTCGGTACGGCACAGGCCGATACCTT
Organism: Chloroflexota bacterium; assembly: GCA_046496595.1. Taxonomy (GTDB): domain Bacteria; phylum Chloroflexota; class Anaerolineae; order Promineifilales; family Promineifilaceae. The sequence goes on along the minus strand of JAWOGU010000548.1, from coordinate 3,280 downwards.
TCGCGCCATAGGAACGGGCGCGAATCGCATCATCGGGATAGTCGGCATTGGCCCACACTTGCAGACCACGAGTCGGCCAACCTTCTGGCACGTCGCGCACGCCTTCAACGGCGGCAAATTCGTCAGCCCATTCCAACAAGGTCAACAGGTCAGTTTGTTCTTCCAAAACCGGCGCAATAGATTCGATTTGGCCCAGGAAGGCTTCACCAGTGGTACCGTCAACCGAGATGAAATCACCTTCTTTGATGGTGATGCCATTGGCCGTGACAATACGTTTTTCGGCGTCAATGCGCACGTCGGAAGCGCCAACAACGCAGGGGATACCAAACTGGCGGGCAACCACAGCAGCGTGAGACGTGGCGCCACCTTCACTGGTGAGGATACCTTTGGCAGCCAGCATCCCATGCACGTCATCGGGTTTGGTGAACGGACGCACCATGATGACATCTTGACCATGTTCTTTTGCCATTCTTTCAGCGGTGTCAGCATCCAGATAAACCTGGCCCACAGCGGCGCCAGGGGAAGCGTTGACGCCGGTGGCAAAGCGGGTACCTTCAGCAACTGCTTTTTCTTTGGCGGCCAGGACGAATTGGGGATGGAGCAGGGTATCAACCTGTTCCGGTTTCACGCGCTTGACAGCTTCTTTCTTGCTGATCAGGCCATCGTTTGCCATGTCTACAGCGATTTTCACGGCCGCTTTGGCGGTGCGCTTGCCATCACGGGTTTGCAGCATCCACAATTTGCCGTTTTCGATGGTGAATTCGACGTCTTGCATGTCGCGGTAATGCTGTTCCAGCTTTTCCTGCACTTCCAGGAATTCTTCATAGGCTTCGGGCAGTTCATTGCCCATGTGCTGGATTTTAGTGGTGTTGCGAATACCGGCCACCACGTCTTCACCCTGGGCGTTAATCAGGTAATCGCCATAAAGTATGTTTTCGCCGGTGGCGGGATTGCGGGTGAAGGCTACGCCTGTACCGGAAGAGTTACCCATGTTACCGAAGACCATCGTGCAGATGTTGACGCCGGTACCCAGGTCGTGGGCAATGTGCGCCGCGTTGCGATAATCGAAAGCGCGTTTACCGTTCCATGATTTGAAGACAGCTTCGGTAGCCAGTTTCAATTGTTCGTATGGGTCTTGGGGGAATTCAAAGCCCATGTTTTCTTTGATGACTTCTTTGTAGGCGTCGGTGAGGGCTTTCCAGTCCTCCGCATTCATTTCGGTGTCGCTTTTGTAGCCTTTTTCTTCTTTGTAGCTGTCGAGCGGTTCTTCAAATTCTTCGTCGTCGATGTTGAGGACGACGGAGCCGAACATGTGCACCAGACGGCGGTAAGCATCGTAGACAAAGCGGGGGTCACCGGTCATCTCGACCATGCTGGCGGCCGTTTCGTCGTTCAAGCCGATATTGAGGACCGTGTCCATCATACCGGGCATGGAGAATTTGGCGCCGGAACGGCAGGAGACCAGCAGGGGATTCTGCGGATTGCCAAATTCTTTGCCGGTGAGAGCTTCTGTCGCTTTCATGGCGGCCAATTCTTGTTCCCACATGCCTTCAGGGAAGGTTTCGCCTGCGGCCAGGTAAGCGTTGCACGCCTCGGTGGTGACGGTGAAACCAGGAGGTACTGGCAAACCAATGCGCGTCATATCGCCCAGGTTGGCGCCTTTACCACCCAGCAGGGCGCGAGCGGCATTCCAACTGCCCGCATAGGCTTCGGCTTCATCTACTTCGTTGAATAAATATACATATTTTGTCATGAACTATAATCCTCCAAACGGTTGTTCATTTTGTTGTTCAAAGTAAGCTGCTTGAATAAGCAGCCATTTTAAGGACGGCAAACACAATTAAAAGTCAGGTATGCAAACATACCTGACCTGGAATAACACATTATTTTTCTGTTCAATTACGGATGGACCGCAGATGGGTCTTGGTTTAAGGCCAATCGTCAGCTATTTTACGTGATAGTGGGGTGGAAGCGGAGTGACAAGTGACATGTCTGGGGTCGACAAAAGTCATATACCATCCCAGTTATCCGGGAATAAGTTGGTAAATTGACACTTTTGTTTGTAAGTTTACCAGCCATTTGACAAACCGGCTAATTCTCGTTTTTTGCGGCCAAGATCAGTCTGGGATCCCGGATAATTTTTTATGAGTAGCTCATAATTTATTCAATTTTCCGTGATTGCGACCTCTGGAAGGGTTTGTCGTTTTTATCGTGGATGACTGTGGAAACCATGGATGATGAGCGGCATTGGTTTGAGATAACGGCCGTTTATTTTCACAAAAATAACCTGTCTTTTTCCCACTTAAAAGCAGGTTTTGTCACTGACTTCCCTGACGAAAGAATTATATCCCATCTTTTGCGAGAACACGAGTAGAAATGACGGATACACGCAAAACGGGAGGCGTGGTGCGTGAAAAACCTTTACGCATCACGCTTCATTTATTCCGGAACCGGCTCCAATGAAATGCGCGGCAGCAAAAAAAGAATGACATACGCCACCATGAAAACGGCCGTTAACATGCCGGTCGTCACCATGGCCTTTAGCAGCAGGTCGGGGTGAAGCAGGTTGAAGGTTAGATCGTTGAGCAGCGTAGCCGGATTGGTGAATACATCCCAACTGTTCCAGCGCATGAAACGGCCAATGTAGACGCCAACGCCGCCGAGAACGGCCGTTGTCAGCACAAACAACCAACCCAACACCGTCCCAAAATGACTCTGCACCACCGCATGGACGAAATACAGCGACAATAAGCCCAGCATCAAACCTGTCAGGGCAAAGGCAAAAAGCATAATGGCGTCATACCATATCGGAATGAAATCGTAGTGGCGCAAATGGATCAAATCCGTCACCAGATAGGTAGTGTTTGGGAAAAAGAGCAGCCAGAGCAGGCCAAACGCCCCCAGCAGCAGTTGGCTGCGCCGAAAAGCGACTACGACCAGCGCAAACAAAAAGGGCAGCCACGCCAAAATCAGGTTCCACACCAGGAACAGGTAGGCGTAATGACCGCTGTAAACGATACGCACGACCACCATGGTGGTCGTTAGGATCGAGGCCAAAAGCAGCGCCAGAAATATGAGAAACAGCCTGCGGCTGAGGCTGCTGTTTTCTGCCTTCTTCAAATTTGCGGTCATGGAGTCACCTCAGTCGTGGTACGCGGGGAAGAGTAAGATACAGACATATTCCGAACCAGGCGCAGGAGCAAAAAGGCAATCAAGGCGCCGGCCACGTCGACAAACACGTCGAAAATATCATCAAACACCACGGCGCGGTGTTTAAAGC
>JAWOGU010000145.1:0-8249 GCA_046496595.1 Chloroflexota bacterium | reverse complement strand
GACTACGGGTCACGGACTACGGGTTACGAAAAAAGGGTTATTCCTCTTCGCCCACAGCGGTATTAGCCAGTAAACCCGCTTCCGTAATTTGCAGGCGGTACAGCCCCTTGAAATCATCCGGGTCCGCCGGTTCGCCTTTGCGCAAAATGACAATTTTGCCAGCCATCGCCAACTGCCGGCTCATCAGGCGGATACGCTTGGTCAGCGTCTGCCAGAAATCTGGCAGAATGGCTTGCGCCACGGCTTCCGGTTTCACCGTTTTTTCTAATCCGGCTTCACGGCACATGGATAAAATGGTGTCGCGCACTTCGTCATCACTAACCTTGCGCGGTTTGAGGGGTAATGTTTTTGCCATGGTCAATGGCCTCCTGAGTCAAAAAGTAAGGTGGGAGTATATCAACAATGCACATCCTGTAAAAACAAGGTCTCGTCCAGATTTTTAGACGGCTCTTAACGGCCGTTTGTGAAAATGGCGTGAAGGTGCGGCTGCTTTAACAAAAATTTTAAGCATACAATACTAAGGTAACAGGGGAATCGAAGTTGCGGCGGCCCGTGAAGTGCGTCAAGAGGGCGTTTCAAAAACCAGAATGAGGAAAAAACATGAAGCTGACAATCACTGCTGATATTGTGGATGAACCGGGATTGGCCCATTACCTGAATCGCTGCCTGAATTCAATGGATAAACAAACGGAGATAAAAACGGCCGTTTACACCACCCTGCAAGACCTCATTTCCTATTATGACGGCAGCTACCGTCACTTGAATATTCAGTTGGAACTGGAACCACAAAACACACCGATGCAATAACGGCCGTTTTGCCCATACCGCTTATCCCCTGCTCACCTAAAACCGAAAATGCACCCTGGCAAGATTGGTCCAATCTCCGAGATTGGACCAATCTACAGACTCATCACGCGCCTGCCGTTTGCTGCGCCCACTGCATCGTGTACAGATTGTAATAGCGCCCTTTTTGCGTCAGCAGTTCTTCATGCGTACCCTGCTCCACAATACGGCCGTTATCCAAGACCACAATCTGGCTGGCATTGATAATGGTGCTCAACCGGTGGGCAATGACAAAGCTGGTGCGCCCTTTCATTAGCGTGTCCAGCGCCTGTTGGATCACTTTTTCGGTGGCGGTGTCCACGCTGCTGGTGGCTTCGTCCAAAATTAGAATGCGCGGATCGGCCAGCAGCGCCCGGGCAAAAGAGATAAGCTGGCGCTGGCCCACGCTCAGATTTTGTCCCCCTTCCTCCACGTAGGTTTGATACCCATCCGGCAAACGGCGGATGAAGGGATCTGCGCCGACTGCCTGGGCGGCGGCTTCAATTTCCTCTAAGGTGGCGTCTAAACGGCCGTATTGAATGTTCTCCGCAATCGTGCCCGTAAAGAGAAAGGTGTCTTGCAGCACAATGCCCAACTGCTGGCGCAGGCTGGCGCGTGTCACACTGCGGATGTCATAACCGTCGATCAGCAGGTCACCCTCCGTAATTTCAAAAAAGCGCGACAGCAGGCGGATGATGGTGCTTTTCCCGGCGCCTGTTTCTCCCACCAGGGCAATGCGTTCGCCCGGTGCGGCGTGCAGGGTTACATCCTTGAGAATCGACTGGTCCGGATTGTAACCAAAATTGACGTGGTTAAAGTGGACCTGGCCCTGGATGGGCGGCAGCGGCATGGCGTCCGGCGCGTCCTGAATCTCCGGCGTCATGTCCAGCAGTTCAAAAATGCGTTCACTGGCAGCCATGGTGGCCTGGAAGACATTGTAACGCTGCGCCAGTTCGCGTATGGGTTGGAAAAAGCGTTCCACGTACAGCACAAAGGCGATGAGCATCCCGGCGGTGAGGCTGTCTTGCAGCACCAGCCAGCCGCCAGCCACCACCACCAGGGCCGTGGCCAACGAACCAATAAAGTCTACGCCAGGAAAGAAAAAGGCAGCCAGGCGGGTGGCTTCGATATTGGCGTCAAAATAAGAACGGTTCAGGTCATCAAAATGAGCCGCGTTTATTTCTTCCCGTGTGAAGCTTTTGGTGACGCGAATACCGGAAATGGATTCGTTGAGATAGCCATTGATAAGCGACAGCCGCTGCCGGGTAGCGCGGTAAGCGTAACGCACACGCACCCGCCAATAGTTAGTGAGCAGGACCATCAAGGGCAGCACGGCGAAGGTGAGCAGCGCCAACTGCCAGTTCATCACCAGCATGGCGATGATGATACCGACGAGAATGAAGACAGAGCGGAACAGGCCGGTAATCGACCAGGTGATGAAATCTTGCAGCACGCCCACATCGCTGATAAGCCGGCTCATGAGGCGGCCCACGGAGTAGTTGTTGTAAAAGCTGAGGGTCAGCGTATGCAGGTGGCGGAAGAGGTTGCTGCGAAAATCGGCCACGACTTTGGTGCCCACAAAGGCCATCAGGGAGATGCGGTAGCGGTTGGTAATCCATTCAAACACAGCCGCTGCCAGAAACAGGGCGCTCCAGGTGCGCACGACGGACAGCGAGCCGGTACCGATGCCGGCGTCGATCGCCTGACCGATAATCCAGGGCTGCGCCACATTGAGCAGGGAACTGACGATCATGAAGAAGATGGCAATGGTTAGTTTGGAGTTGTAGGGTTTGAGAAAGCCGCCCAGACGCCGCACTAAACGGCCGTCATACGCCTTGCCGATCACGATGTCATCTTCTTCATCGTCCAGCATGGTTTTTATTTTTTCTTCTCGATCCTGCCGTTCTTTCTCTTCGATGCCAATGTGGATGTCGGTGAGTGGATCGCGGGAACGGCCGTTTTCGTTTCCTTTATTCATCTTAGTCATTAGCTTGCCCTTCCTCTAAACGCTGTTGCAGCGCCACAAAATCTTCCTGGTCTTTCAACTGCAAGTCGTAGATCTCGCGGTACAACCCCTGCTGCGCCAGCAGCGAATCATGCGTACCCCGTTCCGCAATGCCCCCATGATCCAGCACCAAAATGTAATCCGCGTTTTTCAACGTCAACAGCCGCTGGGCAATGATAAATGTCGTCCGCCCCTGCATCAGCGTGTCCAACGCCTGCTGGATTAAATGTTCTGTTTCCGTGTCCACGCTGCTGGTGGAATCATCCAAAATCAGAATGCGCGGATCGTTGAGCAAGGCGCGGGCAATAGCCACCCGCTGCTTTTGGCCGCCGCTTAAGGTGACGCCGCGTTCACCCACCCGCGTGTCATAGCCCTCTTGCAATTCCAGGATGAACTCATGGGCGCGGGCAGCTTTAGCGGCGGCGATAATGTCATCCATACTGGCTCCAGAACGGCCGTAGGCAATGTTCTCCGCCACGTTTTGGCTAAATAGGAAAGGGTCTTGCAAAACAATGCCGATGTGATGGCGCAGGTCGTGCAGTTTGAGGTCGCGTACATCGTGCCCGTCCAGCAAAATGCGCCCTTCGGTGACATCGTAAAAGCGCGGCAGCAAGTTGGTGATGGTGGATTTACCGGAACCGGTTGGCCCAATCAACGCTACCTTCTGCCCAGGTTGCGCATAAAAACTGACTTCCTTCAGCACCTGCATGCCGTCCTTGTAAGCAAAACCCACATTTTCAAACACCACTTCCCCTTTCGCTTCGGGTAGAGAAATGGCGTCTGCCCGCACTTCGATTTCATTAGGTGTATCGACGATTTCAAACACACGAGAAGCGCTGGCGCCGGCCGTTGCCATCAGATTAACGAGAAATCCCAAACGCTGCACAGGCGCCGACAGCATCAGCACATAAGAAATCATGGCAAACAGGGCGCCAACGGAAATCACACCATCGAGAACCATTGGCGCGCCAAACCAGAGTAGGATGAAGATACTGAGGGCCACCAGGAAGGTGAAAAACGGCCAGTTGTTGGCCCAGGTTTGAATCAAGGTATAGCGCCTGCCGAACCATTCGGCGTTATCACGATCAAATTTTTCCAGTTCATAAGGTTCACGGGCAAACGCCTGCACCACCCGAATGCCGGTGAGGCTTTCCTGCATGGTGGTGGAAAGCACACCCATTTGCTCCTGGATACTCTTGAACATAGGCCGCACGGTGCTGCCGAAGCGAATTGTGACAAAAAGCAGAATGGGGAACGGCAGCAGCGCCAGCAGCGCCAACTGCCAGGATTCCCACAACATAGCGAAAATGACCCCCAGTAAGAGCAGAACCGTCGCCAACAGATCCATCAGTCCGCTGCCAACAAAACTCTCTGTTTCAGCAATATCGCTGGTGGCGCGGCTCATCAAGTCGCCGGTGTGGGTGCGGTCGTGGAACGTGAAGGGCAGATATTGAACGGCATTGTAAAACTCATTACGCAGGTCATAAGCCACGCGGTGAGTGAGCCAGTCACCGTAAAAACGCTGACCAAACCCGGCTGCGCCGCGAATGACCGCGATAAACAGGATCAAACCGCCAGCGGCAAAAAGCGCTACGGCGCGCCCATCGGCCAGGCCGGTGTCAATGGCAAATTTGATGATCTGCGGAATGAGCAGGTTCAGCAGCGTTGCCAGCAGCATACTGGTGTATCCCAGAACCAGATACTTGGGATAGGGCTTTAAATGGCGCAGCAATCTTTGGTAAACGTTTGATCGATTCTTCATGTATTTGCACCCCTTAGGCGGCATAAGCTGTGACAGCATCAGCAGCGTGGGAATTTTTTGCGAAACAATGTTAGACGTTCGTCTAATACAACCTTGAAGTTTAGCAGAATTTCCCATGATCCGCTAAGAAATCATCCTACTCGAGAACCAATTGCTTGCCAAAGGAGGAAACATGATTTAAGATGGGTTCTTGTTACAGGAGAAGCAGCTTTCTCGAAGGAGATTGCTCCCCTGTTAGATTCTCAAGGCATAGGCCAACTTGGCTCGGTTTGGGCAAGCATGGCACAAAATTATATGCAGAAGGAAGGAAATAAAATGGCTTACAGTTTTACAAATTCCAAGAACAAAACGTACTATCTTCACAAGAAAGACACGACGTTGAAAAACGGCCGTCAGCAAACGATTTATTTCTTTGCCAAAGAAATAAAAGATGGTTCGCTGGATGCGGTTCCTGAAGGTTATGTAGTATCTGAAAGCCGTAATGGCTTACCCGTTCTGAAAAAAGGCTAAGACTCAACTCTTGACCTGATTCAAAACAAGCCCTGGCTGGTACTAAGCGGGGCTTTTTTGTTTAGATATGTGGGCGAGATGGCGCGGAGACAAAGCTGTTTATGACCGCTGAAAGTCGCCCGCGCCGTCCCGCCCCTACCATAAATTGGAATTGCTGATATTGGGCAAATTCGGCTTGTCAGACAGAGCGGGTCGTGATATAGTCCATTTCCTGGCCCGCTTCGCGGGTTATTTTTATGTGACATTCAACAGGGTAGACACCTGAATAATTTGTCGGAGAATTGGGTTATGTCTGATTTATTGTTAAAAACATTTGACAACGAAGTGAATGAAAACCTGCCGGATCTGCGTGTGGGCGACAATGTCACAGTGCATTTGCGGATTAATGTGGGGGAACGCAATGAACGTGTGCAGTTGGTCCGTGGCGTGATCATCCGGGTGCGCAACGGTGGCAATAATGAAAACTTCACGGTGCGCCGTATTGCTTCTAACGGGGTTGGCGTGGAACGTACTTTCTTGCTGCATTCACCGCGAATTGAGAAGATTGAAGTTCACCGTCGGGCACATGTACGCCGCGCGCAGCTCTATTATTTGCGTGATCGGACTGGTAAATCTGCCCGTTTGCGCGAAAAACGCGATTACTAGTCCCCGTGTTCGGTAATCCGTAATTCGTAATTCGTAATCCGAGGTCTCTGCCTCTGGAAAACCTGCCGGATAACGGACAACGGGTACTGGTCGGTGGCTTTTTAGAGTTTTATAGGGTGGGTGAAAGCTAATCGCTTTCACCCATTTTTGCTTTTCACGTAAAGATGGGCGGTTTGTCTATGAAAAAGAAACCGGTGATTGCCTGTACGATGTATCGCCAGGATGAGGATTTGGGTTTGCCGAAGATGGCGCTGACGTCAGCGTACGTGGAGTCGGTGATCCGGGCTGGCGGCATTCCGGTGCTGCTGCCGTTGGGGTTGGATGAAGCTGATTTGCTGGCGGTGCTGGACAGGGTAGACGGCGTATTGCTGCCCGGCGGCGGCGATGTGCATCCAGATTTTTATCAGGAACCGATGAGCGAGTGGATTTATCGTATTGATCTAGATCGTGACCGGACTGAACTGACGGCGGCGCGGGAAGCGGTGGCGCGAGAGCTGCCGCTGCTGGCGATTTGCCGGGGACATCAGGTGTTGAATGTGGCGTTGGGGGGCACGCTGTGGGCGGATATTCCCAGCCAGATGCCTGGGGCGCTGGCGCATGATTTCGACGATGTGAAGCCGCGTAATTTTGAGGCGCATACGGTGCAGATCATGCCTGGTTCTTTGTTGGCGGCGGTGCTGGAGGGGACGGAAACGGCCGTTAACAGCCTGCATCATCAAGGTATCAAGGAGCTGGCTCCCGGGCTGTTGGCTTCGGCGGTGGCGCCGGATGGCCTGATTGAGGCGGTGGAAATACCCGGCCATCCATTCGCCATTGGCGTGCAGTGGCACCCGGAGTGGATGGCTGCGGACAGTGAGGCGATGGCGCGTTTGTTTGAGCGTTTTGTGCAGGCGGCGGGCAACGGCCGTTCCTGAAGGCTGACTGATGCTTTATCTTTCAGAGCCAATTGGGGTATTTGATTCCGGTGTGGGCGGTTTGTCTGTGCTGAAGCAGATTCAGGCGCAGTTGCCACACGAGGATCTGCTGTATGTGGCGGATCAAGCGCACGTGCCCTATGGTCCGCGTTCCAAAAGCGAAGTGCAGCAGTTTAGCGCGGCGATTACGCGGTTTTTATTGGCGCAAGAAGCCAGGTTGATTGTGGTGGCCTGTAACACGGCTTCGGCGGCGGCGTTGAGTGAACTGCGGCGCTCGTTTCCGGAGGTGTCGTTTGTGGGCATGGAACCGGCGGTGAAACCGGCGGCGCAGGCCACGCGCACGGGTAAGGTGGGCGTGCTGGCGACGACCGGCACCTTTGCCAGTGAGCGCTATGCAGCTTTAATGGCGCGTTATGCCGCCGGGGTGGAGGTTTTTAGCGATCCCTGCCTGGGTCTGGTGGAGCGGATTGAAGCGGGAGATCTGGATTCAGCGGAAACTGTGGCGCTGCTGGCCGGGATTGTGAGACCGATGGCGGCGGCGGGCGTGGATACGCTGGTGCTGGGCTGTACGCATTACCCGTTTGTGCTGCCGGCGCTGCGGGAATTGGTGGGAACGGCCGTTCCCATCATTGATCCGGCGCCAGCGGTGGCCCGGCAGGTGGGGCGGGTGCTGGCAATGGAACCTGAAGCGGCGAATGCACTGCCACCGGGCAGGGTGGTGCTGCTAACCAGCGGCAGCGGCAGCCAGTTTCAGGCGCAGGTGAGACGTTTGTGGGGAGAGGCGGCGGTGGTGAAAACGGCCGTTTGGCATGAGGCGGCTGGGGAATTGAGCTTGCAAATTAATGGGGTTGAACTATAATCCCGCTTCTGTTCGGGGCATGGCGCAGCTTGGTAGCGCGCGCCGTTCGGGTCGGCGAGGTCGTGGGTTCGAATCCCGCTGCCCCGACAAGTGTGCAAAACGGCCGTTTCTTCTTTTGAGGAAACGGCCGTTTTGCATTTTAAGTTGATTGTTCTCAGTTGACTGTTAGAAACCCTGTCCCTGGCATACCCAACTCGCCACCCGCCACTCGCCACCCGCCACCCTTATTTCAAATGCATCTCCAAAAACGTGTTAATGGCCGCAAAAATCTCTTCCTGGGTGGGTGTGGTTTGTGGCCCTTGCAGGCCGTGGTCGCCGCCCTGAACGATGATCAAGGTGGATGGCACGCCAGCCGCCGTTAGCTGGGCGTGGAAGATTTCGCTTTGCGCCACCGGCACCACGCCGTCATTGTCGCCGTGCAGCAGCAAAAACGGCGGATCATCGGCGCTGACATGGCTCACCGGGCTGGCTGCCGCCATCTCCGGCGTAGGCGTGCCTCCCAGTTTGCCAAAGGCGTAGTAAACGGCGGAGTTCAGGCCGCTGGGAATCTTTTCTTCAAAGGCGAATATCCCGGCCATCGGCACGACCGCCTGCACCCGGCTGGACTGCTCCGCGTATTCGCCGGTGTCCCAGCCGGCCGTTTCATCCGCCGTACCCAGCAGGGCGACCAGATGCCCACCGGCGCTGGCCCCAATCGCCGCGATGTGGTCCGGGTCCAGATTGTAGGCGGCG
>JAWOGU010000481.1:0-9233 GCA_046496595.1 Chloroflexota bacterium | reverse complement strand
CGTTTGAGCACCACCATGCCTACCGCTTCACCAATCATCATGCCGTCAGAATCGGCGTCGAAGGGGCGTATGTCGTTTTTTCGGGAGAAGGCGGGCGTTTTGCTGAAACTGAGGTACATGAAGATGGAGTTGTCGGTATCTACGCCGCCGGTGATCATCATATCGGCGCGGTGATCGGTCAATTCGGTGACGGCCATTTTGACGGCAGCCAGGGAGGCGGCACAGGCGGCGTCTACCACACAGTTCATGCCGCCCAGGTCCAGCCGGTTGGCTACCCGCCCGGAAATAACGTTGCCCAACATGCCGGGAAAGGAATTTTCTTCCCAACGAATGTAGGCCTTTTTCATTTTTTCGATGATTTGGGCGCGTTCGGCTTCGGGAATGCCGCTGCTTTCCAGGGCGCGCTCCCAGACGGGGTATTGCAAACGTGAGGTTAGCGGGGTGATGAGCTTCTGTCCGCCGCCGACGCCGAGGACGACGCCCGTGCGGTCCCGATTGAAGTCCACGTCTTCGCCATAACCGGCGTCGTTCATCGCCATTTTGGCGACGACCAGGGACAAAAGCTGCGAGGCGTCGGTTACTTCCAGGATGTTGGGCGGCAGGCCAAACTCCATCGGATTGAAGTCGATATCTGGCATGAAACCGCCCCGTTTACAGTAGGTTTTGTCCGGGGCGGTGGGGTCGGGATCGTAGTAATCGTCGATTTCCCAACGGGAGGGAGGTACATCGGTGATGCTGTCTACCTCCTTGACGATGTTGTCCCAATATTCTTGCAGATTTTCTGCTTGCGGGAAGATACCGGCCAGGCCGACGATGGCAACCGGTGTCTGGCGCAGGGCGCTGTTTGTGTTTAATTGATCAGACATACTCGTCTCCAAAATACTTTGTCCCAGGCCAATAACGCGGGACGGAATGTTTTACATTTCCTGCCCAAGTTTCACCTATTAGATTGACCAATATACGTTCCTGGGTTAATTCAAGTGTAACGCGAGTGAAGCGGATTGAAAAAACTTTACTGTTTTTTGTCACACATTTATTAGGAAAGGTTCTATGAAAGAAAACACCTGGACTGTGAGGAGTTGCGATTTTTTATAGAAATGTTCTTGCGGGAAGGGGGTGGGAGTAGTGGCCCCATACTTATTGAATCATTAATTTCCGAACGGTTGAATTGTTGAATTGTTAATGAGCGTCGTCAGTGAGGTCATTAACAATTCAACAATTCAGCAGCCAACTATTTATTTCAGGATGAGGGCAGCGTGTAGAGGGAAATGGATTGGGCGGGCAGGGTGAGTTCTTCAATGGAAACCTCGCCCAGGTTTTCGGCCTGATGTTCGGCGTCGAAGCGGTGGAGAACGGCCGTTTCGCCCACATTTTCTCCCCCTTCCAGCCGCAGCGGCATGGTCACGTCTTCATCGCCCCGATTCACCACCATCAACGTCAAAGCGCCATCAGTCCGGCGCGCCGCAAAAATAGACACCATCTCCAGACCGGAGTCGGCGTGCAGTTTTTCCTGACCGAACTGCTGGAACAACTTGTAGACGTAGAACGTGGGGCGAGCGCCTTCACGCGCCAGCAGCGTGGTGCCGTCGTTGTGGGCCAGCGTGAAAAAGGCCACCGCTTCCACATCCTGGTTAATGAGGCGTCCCAGTGAATCCGCCCACCAGATGGCGTTGTAGAAAGAATCGGGCGTGGCTTCACCGCCCACTGCATGTGACCAGTTGGTGTTCACTTCCATCACGCTTACCGGAATATCCCGCCCCGTTTCTTCGCGGATCACGTCGCGCAGATGGGGGATGATGGCGTCCCACTCCGGGCTGGTGGCGCGTACTTCTTCAAGAGTGGGGCTGCCGCCAAATGGGTAGCGATGGAATGAGACGTTGTCCACCAGGTCGCCGTTGGCCCGCAGGAATTCACGCATCCAGTCTCGCCCTTCGGCGTCTTTTACATTGTTGGCGTCGTTGGCGGAATACTGGTTTAAGTTGGGGCCTACCAGTTTGATGCTGGGATCGTGGGCTTTCATGGCTTCGGCAAATTCGCGCCAACGTTGGTTGTAATAGACGGTATCCCAATGACCGTTGTTGATTTTGGCGGCAAACAGATTGGGTTCGTTGCCAATGCTCCAGTAGACGACATCCAGTCCTGCTTCTTCGACTATTTTCATCAATTCGACGGCCTGTTCCGGCGTACCTTCACGCAGATTCACGCTGACGGTGATTTTGCCATCGATCATATCTGTCATGATTTTGAGCATGTTGACGTGGTTGGGGCGCACAAAGTCGTCGTCGCCCCAGTTGCCGCCGGGAAAACGCAGCAGGGTCATGCCGGACTCTTTGAAATCTTCCAGGGCATTAACGGGTACGGCCGACCAGGGACCATAGTTAACGCCATAAACCAACGGACTGATAGGACCGCGGCTGATGCTGGCATTGACGACGAGTTCACCAGGAACGGCCGTTGCCGGCAGCGGCATGGCGGTGGGCGGAACAGGTGTTGGCGTATTCTCTACCACCACCTGTTCTGCTGTCTGTGAGCAGGCTGTAAAAATGAACAGTAAGCCAATGAATAACAAATATTTGTACATACGATTCCTCAAAAGAGATTGGTGATTGGAGATTAGAGATTTAGCCAATCTCCAATCTTGTATTTTTCTACTCGCCCAAAACTTTAAAATCCTGCGCCGCATAAAAACGGCCGGTTGGACCATTATCTGCCAGCAGAGCAGGTACCAGTGCGCCCGGCAGCACCGTTTCCACTTCATCCCAGGCGTTAGGGCCGCCCAAGTCGGTTTTGAGCCAGCCCGGATCCAGGTAATTGACCAGCACATTGTTTTCTTTAACAGCCACTGCCAGATCGCGAGAGTATTTGTCCACGGCCGCTTTGGAGACGCTGTAGGGTGACAAGTTGGGTTGATCGGCGATGCCCGAGGTGAGGTTGATGATGCGGCCGTAGCCTCGTTCTTGCATACCAGGGGCAAAGGCGTTGCAAAGTTGGATCATGGCAAAGAGGTTCACCTGCATGGTTTGCAGCCACTCAGCCATGGTGATTTCAAAGATGGGGGCATAGGCGTTCATGATGGCGGCATTGTTGTAAAGGATGTCCACGTAGCCGGGACCTGCCAGCACACCCGCAATGACCGCTTGAATGCCTTCATCTGTGGCTAAATCGCCAGTGGTGACGTGGGTTTGCACCGCGTAGTCGGCTAAGAGCTTTTGGGTGGCTGTAGTATTGGCCAGAGAACGGCCGTGGATCACCACATTGCAGCCGCGCCCCGCCAGCCCCAAAGCAATTTGCTGCCCAATGCCTCGGCTGGAACCGGTGACGAGTGCCCATTTTCCGGCAAGTTGTTGCGTTGTCATGATGTTGTCTCCTATGGTGTCCAGGCTGATTCGTAAGCCTGGATAATGGTGTCGATGCGTTCATCGAATTCTACATTTACAGTTTGCCGCGCCGGATCGGCGTCGTACCAGGCCATGATTTCTTTAATGCCTTGGGCGAACGGAATGGCTGCCACATAATCGGGAACCACTCGCTTGATTTTGGTATTGTCGAAGATCATGCTGTGCATTTTATCGCCTAATAACCCGGCGCCCCAATCCGCATCAAACTTTGCGATGAAATCAGAAGGAATATGGATGATCTTCGCTTCTGTACCGGCGGCGCTGGCGACCAGTTCAAAAATCTGATTCCAGGTCAAGAGTTCGTCGGAGGTGATGTGGAAGGTTTCGCCCAGAGCGTGGTTGTTACCGAGCAGGCCCACAAACGCTTTGGCAAAGTCTCGATGGTGCGTCAGCGTCCACAACGAAGAACCGTCGCCATGCACAATCACTTTCTTGCCCTGGCGCATCCGGTTGACGACAGTGTAGCCGCCATCCATGGGCAGCAGCGTCTTGTCGTAGGTGTGGGAGGGGCGCACGATGGTCATGGGGAAACCATCTTGACGGTAGGCCCTCAGGAGTCGTTCTTCACAGGCGATTTTGTTGCGGGAATAAGCCCAGTAAGGGTTGTGCAGCGGCGTCGATTCGGTGACGGGAAGCTGCACGGGCGGCGTCTGGTAAGCAGAGGCCGAACTGATGAAGATGTACTGCCGGGTGCGCCCGCTGAACAAGGACAGGTCTGTTTCGATGTGTTCTGGCGTGAAGGCAATCCAGTTGACAACCGCATCGAACTGCAAATCGCCGACTGCCTGCCGCACTGATTCCGGGTCGCGGATGTCACCGTTTAAGACGGTGACGCCGGCGGGAACGGGGCGTATGCTTTGGCCGCGATTGAGCAGATATAAGTCAAGACCGCGTTCAACAGCCAGTTGGGTACAGGCGGAACTGATAATGCCGGTGCCGCCGATGAATAGGACTTTGAACATAATTTCCCCTTTACTTGTGGTAAATAAGATAGCTGGAATTGAGTATTGTCCTCAATTCCAGCCATGTATGATACATCAATTATTACGATATAGGGGTGATGGTGTAGGGGTGGTTTGCGAACCGCCCTTCCATAGGGCGTCAACCCCCTGAAATCCTGCAGAACCCCATTTATTAACCGCCATATCCTTGTTGAAGATTTGACTGCCGGTGAGAATTGCTGCATCTCAGCAAAAAAGGTGGAAAACGGCCGTTATTTCGTGTAAAATAAGAATCATGATTTGTCAGTAAGCTCCTTCAGGTCTACCTTGATGGAGCTTTTTCTTTGCAAGGAGCCCCGCATGAGAATAGAAATACCATCCGATACCGAGCGCTTCGGCGCGGTACTCATTCACAGCGTCCAAAAAGTTTTTGAACTGGATTCCGGCCTGCTCTCCGAAGCAGAACAAACAGATACCCGGTCAACACTTCAGCGCATTTCGTATGAAACGCTGCACAACATCGAAAAAGAAATGGCGATTATCGTTCCCATGCGCAACGAGCGCATCAAATTGGTGCAGGGCGTGCTCACCGGCATTCCCCACCACTGCCTCACCATTATCGTATCCAATAGTCCCCGCGAACCGGTGGACCGTTTTGCCCTGGAACGAGACGCTTTTCAGCGCTTTTCTCGTTTTATCGGCAAAGAGGTCATTGTCGTTCACCAAAAAGACCTGGCAGTAGCCACCGCCTTTCAAAAAGTAGGCTATACCCAAATTCTTGACGAGACGACCGGCCTGGTCAAGAACGGCAAAGCGGAAGGCATGATTCTGGCAACTTTATTGGCCCGCTTATGCAACCGCCGTTACATCGGTTTTATTGATGCCGACAATTACTTTCCCGGCGCCGTTTTGGAATATGTGCATGAATATGCCGCCGGCTTTCACCTGAGCAATTCACCCCACACCATGGTGCGCATTTCATGGCACAGCAAACCCAAAGTGCTTGAAGATGGCTTGTACTTTGCCAAATGGGGGCGCACATCGCGCACCACCAATAAATATTTGAACATGTTGTTGTCTGAGCACACTGGCTTTGAAACGGACATTATCAGAACAGGCAATGCCGGTGAACATGCCCTGACGATGGATTTAGCTATGACATTGGATTATTCAGCTGGTTATTCCATTGAACCCTATCATTACATCAACTTGTTTGAACAATTCGGCGGCATTGCCGGCACCGTGCTGAAAAAGGACATGATTCACCAACCCGTTGAAGTCTTTCAGATTGAGTCGCGTAACCCCCACATGCATGATACGGACAAGGGGGATGAGCATATCGACCTCATGACCTATGCCGCCATGCAGGTGATCTACCATTCCAAAACCTGCCCCAGAAAGCTGAAGAAACGGTTATTAAGAGATATGCGCGAAAGAATGAATTTGTTGGCGCAAGAGGAAGAACCGTTGCAGTTGACCTATTATCCAGCGCTGGCAAACCTTGATTTAGATATATTTTTAGACACGGTGCGAGAACGGCCGTATGCTCAGGCGCTTGTCAGAGCTAAAAGTGACCTGAAGCCCTTGTCCAAACCCGACCGAGTGGATTTATCAACTTTGTTTCCCCAAACCGGACCTCTGTTGGAACCTGGCGCCCAGATTGGACCAATCTCCAAGATTAGTCCACTTTAAAAAAGTGGGGTCTGACCAAAACCGGATCTCTACCGAGTGTAAAGACGCCTTGCCGGGTCGTCTTTACAAGTCCACGCTTGAAAATACATTCAGCCTACATCCTTGCAACCATAACTTAAAGGAGCAGCACTATGGAATCCGTGCAACAGTCGCAGCCGAAAATGACCATCCACCTCATTACCCATAACCATTGGGATCGGGAATGGATCTTCACGGCCAAATATGCCAATCGCTGGCTGCCCACTTTCTTTGACAACCTGTTTGCCATGCTTGAAGCACAGCCTGAGTACCGCTTTGTGCTGGATGGGCAAACGCTGATCATCGAGGATTATTTGCGCCAGTTGGCGCCCGATGAAGCCGCCGCTAAAGAACGCGACATCCGCCGCTTCGCCCAATCGGGCCAACTGCAAATTGGCCCTGCTTATTTGCAGCCCGATTGGAGCCTGGTCAGCGGGGAGTCGCTGGTGCGCAATTTGCTCATCGGCGGCAAGATGGCGCAGAAATATGGACCGGTAATGAAAGCGGGCTGGCTGCTGGACAACTTTGGTCAGGTGGCGCAGGCGCCGCAAATCTTCAAGGGGTTTAACATCGAAGGCGCGTTTGTGTGGCGTGGCATAGACATGCCCATGGACAATGTGAAAACGGAGTTCTGGTGGGAAGCGCCCGATGGCTCGCGTATTTTGGGAATTTATCTGCTCGACAGCTATCGGAATGCGATGATGCTGAATATGACGCGGGAAATCGCCGAGGAGCGCATTTTGTCGCACACGCAGACCCTGCGCCATTTCGCCGCCACGCCCAACGTCTTGTTGATGAATGGGTATGAACAGGTGCCGGAGCCGGACGATATTTTGCCGATTCTGGCTGAATTGAATGCCAAGATCTTGCCGGACATGCGGGCGGTGCAAAGCACGCCCCCGGACTATTTGCAGGCAGTACGCCAACACAATCCGGAACTGCCGGTGCTGACAGGTTATCAGTACAACGGCCGTTTTGCCCCCATTCTCAAAGGCGTTTATTCCAGTCGCAGCTACTTAAACCAGCAAAACAACCACTGCCAGCGCGAATTGGAACGGTGGGCGGAAAAGTTCAACACCTTTGCCTGGGCTTTTGGGCACGACTACCCGGAAAAACGGTTTGAACGAGCCTGGAAAACGCTGCTGCTCAACCACACCCATGACGATTTGTGCGGCTGTTGCATTGATCCCATTGCCCGTGACATGGCCGACCGCTTTGACGAAGTCACTCACCTTGCACAAACCATGTCATCGGAGAGCTTGCAGGCCATTGTGCAAACGATGCATACGGCCGGTCAATCCGAAACGGCCGTTGTCATTTTCAATCCATCTTCCCGCCCCCGCCGCGAAACGACGGCGCTCTCGTTGGAAATCCCGGAAACGCTGACCACCTTCCACATTCAAGACAGGCAGGGCCGCGTCATGCCCATGCAGCTCATCAAGCGCATCGGCAGCAAGGCGGATTTATATCTGTGGACCACTGAAGGGATCCCCTCCGTCGGCTACCGCACCTACTATGTGGTGGACGGCGCGCAGCGCCCGGCGGATCATCCCACGGTGCAGGCTTCAGCCGCGGCCAACACCATGGAAAACCAGTACCTTCATGTCCGGATCAACACCAACGGCACGCTCACCGTGCGCGAAAAAATCCACGATGACCTGTATGAAAATCTTGGCTACTTTGAAGATGGCGGCGACGCCGGGGATACTTACGACTATTCCTATCCACTTGAAGATAAAGTGATCACCAGCCTGGGGGAAACGGCCGTTATCACCCTGGAAGAAGCCGGTCCGCTCATCGCCCGCTTCCGGATAGACCTCACGCTCAAACTACCGCGCAGTTTAACCCCAGAGCGCACAGCCCGCGCCGAAAAAACACGCAAAGTCCACATCGTATCGCACGTGGAGCTGGCGGCAAACGCCGGACACGTTGAAATCCGCACTACGGTCAACAACGTCGTCAAAGACCACCGCCTGCGCGTTCTGTTCCCCAGCCACATCCACACCGACCACGTCTACGCCGGGATGCCGTTCGACGTGGCCCGCTATCCGCTGGCGGAGCAGGCCGAACCAGACAACATTTCAGAAGCATTGCAAAGTTTGATGCTGGCCGGCCGTTACAAGGCGCCGGTCAATACCCGTCCCTTCCAAAACTTCATCAGCCTGGCAGACGACAGCAGCAGTCTGACGGTGTTCAGCCGCGGCTTAAACGAGCTTGAAGTGCTGCCTGAACACAATACCATCGCCCTCACTCTGCTGCGCGGCGTCGGCTGGCTTACCAGAGCCGATCTGCTGACGCGCGACGGCGATGTGGGACCGCACATCTTCACGCCGGAGGCGCAGTGCCTGGGTGAGCAAGTGTTTGAATACTCCATTTATCCGCATGGCGGCGATTTGCGGCAGGCGAACCCCCATTTTGAATCAGACCGGCACACCCTCAAGTTCCGCGCTGTGCAAACCGATGCCCATAACGGCCGTTTGCCCGACGAGTTCTCCTTTTTAGGCTGGTTGAGCGAAGAACCGGAAGGGGCGTTGAAGTTAACGGCCGTTAAACAATCCGAAGAAGGCAGCAGTGTGATCGTGCGCCTGTACAACGCCCTGGACATACCGGCGCAAGGCGCCCTGCGGCTGGGCGGTCAGGTGCTGGAAGCCTGGCGCACCGACATGGCCGAAAATAACCTGGAAGCCTTAACCGTCACGAATAATGCCATTCCCGTGCAGGTCAGTGGCAAAGAAATTGTCACCCTCAAAGTGGAATTTCAACCCAGAAAGCTCATTGAAGATTTCCAGCGCCATCCGGCCATGATCGTGCCGTCGCCTCAGCCCGTATTTCATTTTCCGACCGATAAAATGCCGCCGTTGATCACACAGGAAGAAGTGGCTCGTGAACAGACCCGCGCCATGCAGTTGGAAGCAGCACTGCAAGCCATCCGCAGCGAAGCCTACATTCTCAACGAAGAGATCGAGCGCCGCGCCAAACCGGATTTGCACCAATTGGTCCTCTTGCAGCACCTGAAAGGGCGAGAAGCAACCCTGGCCCGCCAGCATTACGAAGCGCGTATTTCCGCCTTGCTCAATCACCAACTGCTCGTCACCTGGCAAATGGAAAAGGAACTGGACGAAATCGGCGCGTCACTCAATTGGGCGCGGGTACGCAAGCGCGTCGGCGAGTTTTTATCTCATTA
>JAWOGU010000418.1:0-3420 GCA_046496595.1 Chloroflexota bacterium | reverse complement strand
CAGCCAGAAGCTAATCTGGCTGCCCAGCACCGTTGCCAGCAGGCTGAGGCAGAAGGCACGGCCGAAGCCGAACACATAGCCACCGCCAACTATCAGGGCGTGACCGGGGAGGGCGGCCACGACCACTTGCAGCACCAGGATGATGCCCATGAGCAGCGGCGCCAACACGCCAAACTGGTCGAGGTAAGCGATGACGGCTTGCCGGTCGCCGATGATGGCGAGTACGTCGCTGACGGGTTGGCGGAACCAGAACAGGAGAGCGGCTCCAATAAGGATGGCGCTGATTTTGAGGATGAGGGAGACATGCCGTTTACTGAGCCTGATTCCACTGAGCGTGGTGCAAGAGTCGAAGACATTTTCTTTTTTAGCAATCACACTGTTCACAAGTAGTAAATGGGTGAACATGGTTTTCTCTCCTTTAGTCTTCTGAAATTATTCGCTTTTCCGACCAAATAGAACGCGCCAGCCAGCAAACATTAGAACTCCGGCGACCACGATGCCAATCCAGACGCTGGGCGAGAGTTTGAAGCCGTAAGCGCCGATGGCTGTCATCAGAACCACGCCGGGGAAACGGCCAATCAGGTTGGCGACGAAGAAACGGCGGGCAGAGAGTGAACTGAGTCCGGCGATGTAGTTCATGACGTCGGCGGGGAAGATGGGCAGCATGAAGGCGACCATGAAGAAGAGCAGTCCTTTTTTGGCGGAGACGCTGTACCATTTGTCCAGCAGTTCAACGGGAGCCAGCTTTTCCACTAACGGCCGTCCGGCCCAGCGTGCCAGTAAGAAAGCAATCTGGCTGCCGAGGACTGTCATGGCTAAACAGAGGCAGAAGGCTGGCACAAACCCAAACACGTAGCCGCTGCCGACCATGAGTGCATGACCAGGAATGGCGGCGACAATGACTTGCAGCACCAGGATGATGCTCAGCAGCAGCGGCGCCAATATACCAAACTGATCCAGATAAGCGGCCACGGCCTGGCGGTCGCTGATGATGGCGAGTACGTCACTGACGGGCTGACGGAACCAGAACAGGAGACCGGCCCCGATGACAACGGCGCTGATTTTGAGGATGAGGGGGACATGCCGTTTACTGAGCCTGTCGAAGTAATTTTCTTTTTCAATAATCACACTGTTCACAAATGTTAAATGGGCGAACATGGGTTTCTCTCCTTCTGGCAGGAGACTAAAGATTGAAGATTGATCAATCGCTAGTCTATTTTGTTTGTGGGTGCGATGGGATGTTGATGCTTGAAGTATGCCAGGAAAGATAAGATGTTTTGGGTTGAGAGCCGCCGGTTTCAAAAGGTGTATCTACTAAAATTAGTAGATGTATTGTAAAAAACGGCCGTTTCCGAACAGGAACGGCCGTTTTTCCACAGCGATAACTGGCGCACCTGCTCCCTCATCTACTCGTTAATTTCTTGTCTAAAAGGTAACAGGCAGGGTCTGCGAGATTGTGTCATCCGTGTGCGGTTTTGTGTGTAAAAAGGGATCGGGCTTTTTGAGGATTCGTGGGGTGTGGTCTGGAACGTTAGGTGACACGGGCCAGCTATTGTGGTCCTTGGGGATGGTGGCGAACTGCCGGATGTTGTGGCTGAGGAATTTGGTGAGAGTGAGAGGGGAGGGAAACGGCCGTTTTCCTTCAATCACGATCTTCAACTCTATTTCGGCTTTGAGAGAAGGATGGTCATAAGCACATTCTCAAAAACCCACACAAGCATACCATACCTAAACAAGCTCAGGCACCTCATTGCCCGCGTCGGCGATGGCCTGGCGCACGTCGGTGGTGAGCAGGATGCCGATGCCGATGAGGAAGAAGGCCGCCAGCGGCAGGAGGGCGGCGCGGGCGCTGCCGGTGAGCTGTACCGCCAGCGCAAAAACCAGCGGTCCCAGCCACGAGGTACCCCGTTCGCTGATTTCATACAGGCCGAAATAGGCCGATTCCTGGTTGGCGGGCGCCATTTTGGCAAACATCGACCGGCTCAACGCCTGCGAACTGCCCAACACCAGCGCTTCCATTGCCGCCCAGCCCCACACCTGCGCCGGCGTCGTTAGCCAGCCGAAGGCGTAAACCAGCAGCCCCGTCCAGCCCAACAGGGTGATAATCACAGTCCGCTTGGCGCCAATGCGTCCGGCGACTTTGTTGAACAGCACCGCGCCTATGGCTGCCACGAACTGAATCATCAAAATCACCCCCACCAACTGTTCCGGCCCCATGCCCAGTTCGGAAGCGGCAAAGATGGCGGCGACGGTGTTGACGGTCATGATGCCGTCGTTGTAAAAGAGGTAGGCGATCAGGAATTGCAATGTGCGTGGATGATGGCGCACCATACCGCGCAGGGTAGCCGCGAACTGCCGGATGCTGTGGCGGAAAAAGGCGGTCACTTCGATAGGCTCAGTGACCGCCATTTTCCGTTCAACCAGGCGTCGTTTGGGATACAGCCAGGTAAACAACAGCCACCACACCCCGGCGCTGGCCAGGGAAATGCGCACAACAATGGTCACTTCGACAGGCTCAGTGACCGCTGCTGTGCGCATTTGAAACATCAGCAAATTGAGGGCTAACAGCACTCCGCCGCCCACGTAGCCATAAACAAACCCCTTCGTGCTGATGCTGTCTTGCTCCTCAGGGCGGGCGATGTCGGGCAGGTAGGCGTTGTAAAAGACAACTGCCGCGCCAAAGGAAAAGTTGGCGAGAATGAACAGCAGTCCGCCAGCCAGCACCCCATCGCCACTGCTGACCAGTCCCAGCAAGATAGTGGCGCTGGCTCCAACCGTCGCAAACGAAATCAACAGCCGTTTCTTGAGGTTGGTAAAATCGGCCAGCGCCCCCAGCAGTGGTAGAAAAATAACCTGGAGAATAACGGAGAAGGTCACGCAAAACGGATAGAATGCTTCTGGCTCAATCTTGAACGCGCCGATGGGGAGAATCTGCTCCGGCCGGGTGGCGATGAGTGCTGCCAGATACGGCCCTAGAAACGTTGTCACCACCGTCGTGGAAAAGGCAGAATTCGCCCAATCGTACATGGCCCAGCCGGTGATTTCCCGTTTGTTGTTCATAGCTGGCTCCTCAGATGTGCATAACGCTTTCACGCGGCAATGAAGTTAGTTTACAATGATGGCAACTGTGCCTATAGTATGCACGATTTGGGCATTGTTATTCCAGGAATAGATCGCTATCTTTTTATTTGTTCAATGTAGCATTGAATTTACGCGAATTTATGCGAATTTATGCGAAAGAGACGGATTAGGGGGAGTTCATGGATCGCAAGCAGTTTGGCAAATTGGTGGCGGCGTTACGCAAAGAGCAGTACGACGACAATGGAGATCGTTATACCCAGTCAAAATTGGCGGACGTTATTCTGGAACAGGATCCGCAAACGCCGCTTAACGAAATCGTTCTGGGCAAAATTGAGCGCG